>CANPYT010000018.1 GCA_947588705.1 uncultured Acetatifactor sp.
GGACATTGATTTCTTTGTCCCACTTGCCTGTTACAAAATCTGTCCATTCTGCTCTCATTTTGAATAGCCTCCTATAAGTATTTGAATTAGTTTGAATGAGAAAACGCTATCTCTAATCCTTAGGTTCATTATATGAAAAACAAAGATGACAGTCAAGGTGGAAAAGTGTACTTTTTTCTATACAAAAGCTGATATTTCAGGGTGTTTACAAAAAGTTTTCAAATATTTAATCGATATTTTTACAATTCTGTTTTTGTACTAAAATTGTAACGGTTCAGCCCGCGCCATTCGCAAAGCCGCGCTTACGCGCTTTTCGTCGCTCTGCGGCTTCTTTTGCTCAAAAAAAGCGCTCCCTCAGCCGCCAGACATGATGGAAAATCCGTGCAGGCACGATTTTCCATCATGTCTGGCGGCTGGTTGAACTGTTACTTGAACTGTTACGGAAAAATTTCCCCTTTGACGGCGGAATAGCTTGTCAGAATTTCGGGAATGTATTATACTGTCAGGGTAAGTGGAAAAACAAAGCGGCGCGGAGTGTGGCCGCGGAGAATAGAAAATAGAAAGGAGAGTTCTTATGAGCCAGATCACCAAAGAAATGACGATCGGAGAGATTCTGAGCACCAATCCTGATGTTGCCCCCATCCTTATGGAGGCGGGAATGCATTGTCTGGGCTGCCCTTCCGCACAGGCCGAATCTCTGGAGGAGGCCGCTATGGTACATGGCATGGATATTGACGAACTGATGGCAAAGATCGAAGCCATGTAAGGAGGATATGCCCGGACAGCCGGAAGGAGAAGGGCGGGAAAGATACAAAGATACAAGGAAAAGATACAAAAAGAAACTGCCGCGGAAGGTACACAGATCTTAACGTGTGCCCCGCGGCAGTTTTTATATTTCTGTCTTTGCGCATTGGCGGTGCGGCCCGGTGCCTCAGAATCCGCCCAAAGCCTGTACGGCATTGTCCCGGACCAGGGCCTCGCAGTGCTCTTCCAAAAAAGTGCCGGTAGCGGACATGGAGCGCTGCAGGGTGCCGTATTCAGACACGATATTGCAGACCCGGTCAAATGCCTCGCGGCTCTCGTCGCACTGAGTCAGGAGCAGCAGGTACCGGCCGGAGACGGTGTCCTTATACAGGGAGCTGGCTCCCTTGTAATGGCCTGAAATTACCGCGCAGACATCCATGGTACGCTGCAGTGTGTCCAGCTGGAAGATCCTGGTACGAGTGCGGTCCTCCTCCGCTGTGGCGGCAGACGCCTGTTCCTGCCCGGCTTCCGGAGTATCTGCCTGGAGTCTGTGGAATAGATCCATCACTTCTTCAGAACCGGGCTCGCTGAACTCCTCGTATTCCTCACTGTACCCGCCGTCTTCGGTGACAGAGGGGGCGAAACGGGAAAAGCGGGTATCCAGCTCTTCCGGGTCTTCCACTTTGGTGATGATCAGGACGATACATTCGGCATTCAGAGGGATCGCTTCTATCATCAGCGGAATGTCCTCGGCTTCAAAACCAAACTCAAAATTGGCCTGACGCATCATGTCCCGGAACAGGGTTTTAGCCTTTTCCGTGCCGTAAGCCAACTCGCTGATTTTCAACTCGCGGCTTATCAGGTCTTCTTTGGTCAGGGTACAGCGGATCTGGTTATCATTTACCTTTTCTATTTTCATACGACAGACCTTTCCTTTCTGCATTGAAGGCATGCGGAGTAAAGCTTATGAACAGCTAACTGTATCTTAATACTCTTATAACCTTTTCGTCAATAGCAGGATTTGATTTTAAATTTTTTTAATATTTTTTAATACAATGGCTTGCAAAAATCGTAAGGGTAAGTTATAATGTAATTCGTAAGTGCCTTTGGTACTCTTGTACGGGGAAGGAGGCAGCGCGGTTTATCGTCCAGTTGATTTTGTGATTTTGGAATATTCGTTCCATCTCATCCTTATTTTCTTGTGTATATATCACATTATATGACAGATCTGAGATTCTGACATATAGCTCCAAGGATGTCTTACAAGTCAGATGCGGGAGTTTGTTCTAATCTGCTTGGTCATAGTATTTCAACTAATATTCACAAATATAATTCATTTTAAACTTGCCAATCAATGGTAATTTGCAACATACGCTGTGATGAAGGGCATGTACTGCTGAAGGCGCTTACATTTGTTTCTTCCCGTGAAGAGCGGTCCCGATAGTGATTTTATTTCGGCTGTCAGAAAGCGGAAAACATGTGAAACCGGGCCCGTGGGCGGGGGAAGTGTTGTGGCGGGCAGCGCAGCGGCGGAAGTTTGCAGCTGCAGGCCGGATACATGGAAGCTTCTTCCGGAACCGATTCATCACATTACCTTTTGGCCCGGGAGAAACTGAGAGAAGGAGGATGCTTTGGATGAGCAATACAAGAAAGTGATGGAATGGGAGTCTGTAAGGAAAGAATTTATGGTACAGCTGGAGCTGCTGCGGAGACAGGGCGTTGAACTGTTTGTAGATGGAAAAGCGGTACCTCCGGTAGAAGCCGCGGCCAAGGCCGTGCGGGAAAACAGTCCTTACATGGCAGATTATGTGTTGGATGAAGGGGGGAATATTGAACAGATACGATTTGACCGGGTAACGCGTTTATGACCCGGATGCCTTCTATCAAATAAAAGCCAGGATGCCGCCCAGGCAAAAAAACGGGCTGCCTCTCGTGCTGACGGACGGTATCAGAAAAATGATAATGACGTTCGGGAATTAGTGTGGTATGATGTAACTGGCCGTTCCTTTTTGGGGCGGCGGTTACATCATATTCTCAGGAAAATATTGTTCGGGAGTACAGAATGCCGGACCGGCTGGGAGAAACACTTTTCAGGAAGGGATGTATTTGGGGATGAAACGGATAATACCTGTAATCGTAGCTGTAGTGCTGATCATTGTCATCGGCGGGATCTATATTGGAGGGCAGTTCTGGGATAAGTATTCTTATGGGAAAGAGTATGCGGATCTGGATGAATACTACGGAGTGACGGAAGGGCGGCTGGCTATCGTCCTTCAGGATGAACTGGTGGAGGAACAGGCAGTGGTGGCGGACGGTACTGTTTACCTGGATCTGGATACGGTGCGGAAATACTTAAATGAAGGTTTTTATGTCGATAGGGAGGAGCAGAAGCTGCTCTACACGACGGCAGTGGATACGGTAACAGCCATGTTCGGGCAGACAGGGTACAGCGACGCGGACGGAGGCGGACAGACTTCATACAAGGTCTGCTATCTGGACGGGGAGACCCTCTATGTGGCGGCGGAATATGTGAAAATGTTCACAAACTTTGAGATCCGCCAGTTTGACCGGATTTTACAGCTCTATACAGAGTGGGGCGTGAAAGAAACCATGACGGTGTCAAAGGACACGCAGGTTCGTACTCTGGGCGGCATCAAGAGCCCGATCCTCTGTGAGCTGGAAAAAGGAGACAAGGTGGAGCTCCTGGAACAGATGGAAACCTGGAGCCTTGTGAAAACCGCGGATTCTGTCATTGGGTATGTGGAGAATAAGCGCCTGACAGATCGCGGAACGGAGATAGAGACGCCGGTGACGGACTATACGGCGCCGGAGTACACTTCCATTTCGAGGGAAGGCAAAGTAAGCCTGGGATGGCATTCCATCGGCGGGACGGGGGGAAATTCCCAGCTCGACGAAATGCTGGAGGAAGCGGGAAGCGCTATCAATGTGATCGCGCCTACCTGGTTCAGCCTTTCTGATGACCAGGGCGGTTTCAGTTCCTATGCCGACAGCGCATATGTGGACAAGGCTCATGGAAAGGGGCTCCAGGTCTGGGGCGTATGGGATAATTTCAACTATGCAAATTCCACGGGAAATGCGGTGAGCACATACCAGGTGCTCTCCAGCACCACGGTGAGGCAGCAGCTTGTCAGCCATATTGTGGAAACATCACAGGAGCTGGGCCTGGATGGAGTAAATATCGACTTTGAGGGGATTACGCAGGATTGCGGGGAACATTATATACAGTTTTTAAGGGAATTGGGCGTACTGTGCCGCAAGAGCGGACTTGTACTGTCTGTGGACAATTATGTGCCCTTCGACTTTAACGATTATTACCGCCTGGACATTCAGGGGGAGATCCTGGACTATGTCATCATCATGGGATATGACGAACACTGGAGCGGCAGCCAGGATCCGGGCAGCGTGGCGAGCATTGGCTATGTGACCAACGGCCTCGAAAGGACAGTGGGGCAAGTGCCGAGCAGGAAGGTGATCAACGCGCTTCCTTTTTACACAATCCTCTGGAAGACGGAGGGGGCGGAAGTGACAGACGAGTATATTACGCTGAAAAACATAGCGGATTTCTTTCAGCGGGTGAAGGTGGAACCGCAGTGGGATGCGGAGAGCGGCCAGAATTACGCGGAATGGAAGGAAGGCGATGCCACCTACCAGATATGGGTAGAAGATGAGGAGAGCATCCGTGTAAAGCTGAATGTAATGAACGCGCAGGATATTGGCGGCGTGGCTGTCTGGCGCCTGGGGTATGGAAACGGATCGGCCTGGGAATTGATCCGGAATTATATTGGGCTGTGAGAAAAAGAAGAATACCTGTCGTCAGGACAGGTATTCTTTTAAGACTTGATTTGCCTCGGAGATGTTGATGGGCTTTGCGATATGGGCGTTCATTCCGGCGTCCAGGGCGTTCTGCACATCTTCCGGGAAAGCGTTGGCGGTCATGGCAATAATGGGAATGGATTCCGCGTCGGCATGGGTGCAGCTGCGGATGGCCCGGGCCGCCTCGTAACCGTTCATGACCGGCATCTGTACATCCATTAAGATCATGTCATAATATCCGGGCTTGGAGCCCTCAAACATTTCCAGGGCCCTGCGGCCGTTGTCAGCCAGTTCGCATTTCGCGCCCTGCATAGTCAGGATCTCCATGAGGATCTCCGCATTGAGCTCGTTGTCCTCTGCGGCCAGGAAGCACCGGCCCTGCAGCGGCATTTCGGAAGCTCCCTCGCTGTGGCTTTGGGAGTCGCAGGCCGAAATATAGTGCTGCAGTGAAGACATGAAAAAGGGCTTGGGAAGGAAATGGGTGACCCCGGCCATTCGGGCCTCATCCTCAATATCGCTCCAGTCATAGCCGGTCAGCAGGAAGATAAGGGGCTTGAACTTTATTATGTTCCGCATGTTTTTGACAATGGAAACGCTGTCCGTTCCCGGAAGGTTCCAATCCAGAAGGATGACCTGGAAATCCTGGCCGTCTTCATGGGCGGAGCGGACACAGTTCAGGGCAGTCTCCTTATCTGACGCGCAAGTAAGCTCTACGCCAGCCTCCGCAGTAAGCCTTCTGATCTCTGAGAGAATGTCCTCGTCGTCATCCACCATCAGAATACGGGAAATGCCGTGAGCATCCCAGAAATTTTTGTCCAGAGGCTGGGCGGGAACTTCGAAATTCAAATCGACCGTAAAGGTGCTGCCCTGCCCGAGAGCGCTCTCTATATGGATAGAGCCGCCCATGAGGTCTACAATATTCTTTGTGATCGCCATCCCAAGGCCCGTGCCCTGGATCTTGCTGGTGTCTTCCCGGACTTCCCTGGTAAAAGGCTCATAGATGGTCTTGACAAATTCTTCGCTCATGCCAAACCCGTTGTCCTGCACCGTAAAGCGGAGGCGGATATGCTCCTGGGAACTCTGCGGGGAACTCTGCTCTAACGGCTGGACGGTCAGGGCGATGGAGCCGCCGTTTTGGGTGTATTTCACCGCGTTGGACAGGAGATTTAAAAGGATCTGGTTAATGCGCAGCTTGTCTCCGCAGAGAAATTCCGGGATCTGGCCATGGGTGGAGGTCTCAAAATGCTGCTCCTTTGCCTTTGCCTGAGGAAGGATAATGGAGTTCAGGCTCTCCAGCATCTCCGACAGATCAAACTGGGAAATATTCAGGGAAGATTTTCCGTTTTCTATTTTGCTCATGTCCAGCACGTCATCGATCAGGCTCAGCAGATGCTGGCCGGACGCGGTGATCTTGCGGGTGTACTGCCTTACCTTTTCCGGCGATTCCGCATCTTTTTCCAAAAGGGCCGAGAAGCCTATGATAGCGTTCATAGGGGTCCGGATGTCGTGAGACATACTGGAGAGGAACGAACTTTTTGCCTGGTTGGCGCTTTTAGCTACATCCAGTGCCTGGGCAAGGTTCATATTTGTGCGGTGTTCGTCGGTGCGGTCCGACAGAATCAGGACATAATTGTCTTCCTCCTGGAAAGTGATATGGTACAAGGTTTCCAGATACCATCTGGGTTCTTTTGTCTTGCGATGGCGCAGCTCGCGGTTTGTCTTCCAGGAACCGCCGCTGGGGATCTCCCGGAAGCGGGATCTCAGGAGAGTGCTCTTCCCGTCTACGGCGGTCTGGAAAATGTTGCGCACGTTTTCAGTCACTTCTTTCGGATCGATCCCAAGCACCCTTTTCAGGTTGGGGCTGATATATTTTGCCTGGAGGGTGTCTGGGGAGAACAGGACAAAAATATCCTCCGTGTTTGTAGTCAGCAGGTTAAAGAGCTGTTCCCAGTAGTGGAGCTCCGCGCTTTTTTGATGAAGGTCTTCGCGGTATATCAGGATCAGATAGACGATATACCCGCAGAAACAAAGCCCGAGGGCCGTGGTCAGAAGGATGCTGGAAACGTTGGCGGCGCTGACCATGCTGGCGGTCGCCTTGGAGGGAAAAGTCTGGAGCAGTACCCAGCCGGTCTCCGGCAGGCGGGTCATGTAAGCGGTGCCGGTGCCGTCGCTGCCGTGGTAGGTGAAAACATAATCGGCAAGTTCTGCAAAAGCGTTTTGCAGATGGGAAAATTCCCGGCTGTTGTTCCCGTACTGCAGAAGGGCATTGATAAGGTTGTCCGGCTGCCTTTCCGGGCGGGAGGCGGTGATCACCGTGCCGTCGCTGAGGCACAGGTAGTTGCTGGCCTGTTCGCCCAGAAAGCTGGAACGGATGGTTTCGCGTATTTTTTCTTCCCGATAAATGCCTAGCAGGACGCCGGCGATTTCGTCTTCATAGCGGAGCGGCGTATAGAATACCACCAGGGTCTCCTGGGCAACGGGGGAATCCAGCACAACGTCCACCCCGGATCCGCCCTGGATCCCCTTTTTGTAATATGTGCGCTGGGAGGCGTCGCCGGCATCCTGGCCGGAGGCGGTATTTATGCCCTCCGCGTCCACAAACTCGATGGAGTCAAAGGGCACGTTCTCCGACACCTTCTGAAGATCTTCGGGATCTACATAGGGCGATTCCAGGTTTTCCCCCAATAAGTACGATATGGTTTCCAATGTGTCCGCGGAGCTCTGCAGCATACTGTTGATATAATTGGATGTACGGGCGGTTTCCGCTTCCAGATATGCCGTATTCTGTTCCACTGTCCGGTTGCGGTTGAGGCTTAAGAGCGACAGGAATATCAGCAGGATCAGGCCCAGAAGAATACAGAGTGGAGCTACTTTAAGCATAATTTTGCCTGTGGAGTTGTTATGTCTTTTTGCCATAAGTATGGTTTCCCCTCTTTATGTTTATGGAACCGTGTGTATGCACGATCACCTTCCCGGAAGGAACGGTGAAAGAAAAATAAGCTCCGGCGTTAAGCCGAAGCTTATTTTGCGGAAATACTTTCTTATTTAACGGATCTTCTTATTTAACAGATCTTCTCATTTAACGGATCTTCTCAGGACCCTGCTGCCTGCAAAACAGGTGATGGAAGCGAGCAGAAGCAGCTGGCAGAAGAAGCTTTCGCCGGTTTTTGGAACGTCGTCATATTCGTCGTCGGAGGCGGGCGGCGCCGCGATACTGCCCTGGGAAGCTTCCGGTGCGGAAGGCGCGGCCTCTGCTTCCGGCGCGGTAGGAGTAACCGCCGCATCCGGGGCGACTGTCGGCTCCGCGGGAGGTACGAGGGAATAGTTGATGGCAGCAGTAGTCAGGGTGCCCTCCTTCACGTTGAAAGTTCCTTCGGCAAAGCTGTAGCAATCATGGTAGATAGGAGCGTTCTCCTCCATGGTAGTGGCTATGTAGTGATCTACAGTGCCGGCGCAGCTTACGGTGGAGGTGACCCATTTGTGGGTGCTGTCCAGGGCGTAAATCGTCAGGGTTCCGACATTGTCATTAAAAGTGCAGACGGAAAGGTCGTACACGTTGGCGTTCTTAACGTTGCCGTTTATGGCACAGTAGCTTCCTCCCAGCACGTACAGGTCGTCGACCGTGCCGGCGTTGAGGATGGTCTGCCGGGTGTTCTGTACCAGCGTTATATTGCTGAGATGTGTGCCGCTCAGGTCCAGAGGAACGAATGTGCCGACATCGTTGTAGACGACGACCACGTCCCCCTCTTTCGCATAATCGCGAAGATAGCGGATTTCAGCGCATTCCGCGGAATCGTCAAAGGTATTGGTATAATACTGGAACAGCCAGCCTTTGTCAGGAACAAATTTTACGGCGTAGGTGTTGGGCTCGTCCGCATGTACCGTGACGGCGTTTCCCTGGGGCAGCAGCATCAGCAGGGCGGCCGCCGCCATACAAGCTGCCAATTTTTTTACAAATTTTTTCGCTTTTTTCATAGTGATCCCTCCTGTTGGTATTTTCATTATTTTAATTTACTTTTTAAGGAAGAAAAATTCTTCTCACGATTCGGGCATTTCACGGCCGGAAGCATCCGGAGAGCTATCGTTGCCTTCCGGCAGAGGCTGATACAGTTCGCCGCTGTCGATCTCCTTTGCGACCACCACGAACCGGCCCTGTTCCACATGATAGGCGCAGGTAGAAAGCGTCAAAAAGTGGTCTCCAAACTCTGCAGTGACACCAGTGTCATAAATAGACATTTTCATGATATTGTCATAGAAATCGTCAAATTCTTCCTGGGTGTCCGCCTGGAAAAACTGGTAAAACTTGAATACGGTATCGGATTTCCGGTAGACCTGGGAGCGGAAAACGGCTATTACCTCATACCTTCTCTGGCGATCTTTCGTATAGAGGAAAATATGTTTATGTTCCTGGTAAAAATCCTCGTCCTCATAATCCGTCAGGCTTCCGAACATAGCCCCGGAGCGCATATTGTGGCCATGGATGATCAGGTTGGTTGTCAGAGGATCCACGCAGCTGTCGGTATCGAGGATCAGGCAGCCGTTCTGGTTCTCGGAGCCGTCGAATCCGCGGCGAAGATAATAATCCTCATCTTCCGGCGTCCACATGACGGGGTAGTCGATGGCGGTGTCCGGGATCTGGAGCCATGCAGCCATGTCTTTGTTTGCCTGGAAACTGTCGATATATGGATTTTCCGCCAGGGCCGGAGTGGGCTCCGGTGTGTCTGCAGGCTGGGCGGAAGGCCCATCCGGCTCCTCAGGCGTATGGGACGCGGTACCCGGCGCGGAAATTCCCGTCTCCTGCGGAACCGGATCCGGCGTTGTCTCTTCCCTTTGGGCCGCTGCTTCCCGAAAGCGGCTGAAGGTATCCTGGCTCTGTCTGTCGTCTTTCACATGCAGGATGGCCAGTATGGCGGCGGCAACCAGACAAGCCGCGGCGATACAGCCCAGCGCCAAGGACAAAAGCTTCCTGGATTTTTTCATAAGCGGTAAAACTTCTCTCCCTTCTGATAATCCCTATTATAATGCAAAGGAATAAGGAATTGCAACAGTTTTGCCGGTTTTAAAGAAAAATTAATCGGAATATACTGTTTCAAAAAGTGAAACGGAACGGAACAGATGAACGAATTACAGGACAGGATTCAGGAAAAGCTTCAAAACCGGTTCCTCGGGCTGGTGCTGGCGGCGCTTCTGGCGATATCGATGGTATATGTGGGGAAGGAAGCTGTTTCCTTTACGGCCGGAAAGGGCGTGAGCGCGGAGGGCGGCCGCTGCGTGGTCATCGATGCGGGACACGGCGGCGCAGATCCCGGAAAAGTGGGGATCAACGGCGTCTATGAGAAGGATGTCAATCTCCAGATCGCGCTTCTCGTGAAAAAATATCTGGAGGCAGCGGATATCAGCGTGGTGATGACCCGGGAGACGGACCAGGGGCTGAACGATCCCGACGCCTCCAACAAAAAAGTACAGGACATGAAGCGGCGGATCGCCCTGATCGACGAGACGGCTCCCCAGGTCACCGTCAGCATCCACCAGAACAGCTACCCGGAGGAGTACGTCCACGGGGCCCAGGTGTTCTATTACGATGGAAGCGTCCGGGGCAGGGAGCTGGCATCAGACATTCAGGCCGAGATGACGGAAAAGATCGATCCGGACAACAGCCGCCAGATCAAGGCAAATGACAGCTATTACCTTCTAAAAAAAACGGGCATTCCCATTGTGATCGTGGAGTGCGGGTTCCTGTCGAACAGCCGGGAGGCCGAGATGCTGTGCGATCCGGAATATCAGGACCGGGTGGCCTGGGCGATACATATGGGGATTTTGAAATATCTGAACCGGCAGGAGGACTGACCGGCGCGATCGGAACACCTTGTTCCGCGCCATTCCCGAAGCCGCGCTTTTCGCCGCTTCGCGGCTTCCTATGCACATAAAAAGTGCACATAAAAAGGCGCTCCCTCAGCCGCCAGATATGATGGGAAATTCGTGCAGGCATGATTTTCCATCAAATCAGGCTGGCTGGATGAACTGTTACATAAATTTTTATTAACAGACAAATTTTTATAAAAAATGGAATGACAGACCGGGCAAAGGGATGTATAATATTGTGACGGAAAAACCAAAAAGAAAACTTCATAACAAAATACAAAGGGGTGGTAAAATGGCTGAAGATTCCAAAGTCAAAGACAATGGGAAGAATGACAGCTTCATGACAAAAGTTGCCACTTTTGTTGTGGACAGGCGAAATCTTTTTTTCCTGTTGTTTGGTATTGCAATCATTTTTTCCGTAATATCCATGAATTGGGTGAGCGTGGAGAACGCCCTGTCGGCGTATCTTCCGGCCACCACGGAGACCCGCCAGGGCCTGGACCGTATGGAGGAACAGTTTCTTACTTACGGCACGGCCAAGGTGATGGTGACAAATATTCCGTACAGCGAGGCGGAGAAGATCGCGGACGAACTGGAAGCCCTGGATACGATCATCATGCTGACCTTTGACGACACGGAAGAACATTACAACAATTTTTCGGCATTGTACGATATTACCTTCGGCTACGTGGAGACGGACGACCGGGCGCTGGAGGCATTGGATCAGGTGGAGGAAATGCTTTCGGACTATGATGTCTATGTATCGACCTCCATGGGAGACGCGTCGGCGGAGCAGATCGCCAGCGAAATGCAGGTCATCAGTGTGCTGGTGGCGGTAGTGGTGGTTTCTGTGCTGCTCCTGACTTCCCAGACCTGGGCGGAGGTGCCGGTGCTGCTTCTTACGTTCTGTGCGGCGGCATTGATCACGAAGGGGACCAATTTCATTATGGGAACGATCTCCTTCGTTTCCAATTCTGTGACTATCGTGCTCCAGCTGGCACTGTCCATTGACTATGCCGTTATCTTCTGTAACCGATATAAAGAGGAGCATCAGACGCTTCCCATCCGGGAGGCGGATATTGTGGCCCTGAGCAAGGCGATACCGGAGATCTCGTCCAGCTCCCTGACAACGATCGGCGGCCTTATCGCCATGATGTTCATGCAGTTCGGTATTGGCAGAGACATGGCGCTTTGCCTGATCCGTGCCATTTTCCTGAGCCTGCTGGCTGTATTTTTGCTGATGCCGGGCCTTATCATGCTGTTCGGCAAGGCGATGGATAAAACGTATCATAAAAGCTTTATTCCGAAGATCCCTTTTGTGGGGAAGTTTGCCTACAAGACAAGGTTCCTGATGCCGCCTTTGTTCCTGGTGCTGATCGTAGGCGCTTACATGATCTCATCCAAATGCCCTTATGTGTACGGCTATTCCATGCTGGAGACGCCGGTGCAGAGCGACGCCCAGGTGGTGGATGAGATGATCGAGGAGAGCTTTGGCGCTTCCAATATGGTGGCGATGACTGTCCCGGCGGGAAACTACGAGAAGGAAAGGCAGATGCTGAAGGAGCTGGAAGCCTGTCCGGAGGTGGACTATACCATGGGGCTGTCCAACACGGAAGCCATGGACGGGTATATGCTGACAGATAAGCTCACCGCCAGGGAATTTTCGGAACTTTTGGAGCTGGACTATGAGGTGGCGGAGCTCCTGTACATGACCTACGCGGTAAACGATGAGAATTACGCCAAGATCGTCAACGGGCTGTCTACTTACAGCGTACCGCTGATCGATATGATCATGTTCCTGTATGATGAGGTGGACGAGGGCTATGTGACTCTGGAGGACGATATGATGGAGACTTTGGAGGACGCCCATTCCAAGATGCAGATCGCGCTGGATCAGCTTCAGGGGCCGGACTACAGCCGTATGCTGGTCTACCTGAACCTGCCGGAGGAAGGGGATGAGACCTTTGCCTTCCTGGAAAAGATGCACGATATCGCGGGGAAATATTATGAGGGAACCATCCTGATCCCCGGCGAGGCCACCAGCCAGTATGACCTGTACAAAACGTTCCAGACGGACAACACCGTGGTAAATGTGGTGTCTATCCTGGCGGTGCTGGTGGTGCTGCTGTTTACCTTTATGTCCGCCGGAATGCCGGTCCTGTTGATTTTGATCATCCAGGGCGCTATCTGGGTGAACTTTTCCTTCCCGGCCATCCAGGAGAATAACCTGTTCTTTATGAGTTACCTGATCGTCAGCTCGATCCAGATGGGCGCGAATATTGACTATGCCATTGTGATATCGGGGCGTTTTATGGAGCTGAAAGATAAAATGTCCAAGCGGGACGCCATTATTGAGACCATGAATTTTGCGTTCCCTACTATTGTCACATCAGGTTCCATGCTGGCCCTGGCCGGTATATTCATCGGCAAGATGTCCTCGGACGGAGCGATCTGCGGCATCGGGCAGTGCCTGGGCCGGGGGACCATTATTTCCATTATCATCGTCATGTTTGTGCTGCCCCAGATCCTTCTGCTGGGGGAGAAGATCATAGACAGGACTTCCTTCGCCGTGTCGATCCCTCTGAAGCTGGAACGGACTTCCGGGCTTATGCGCATCGACGGTATGGTGCAGGGGCAGATCAACGGTACGATCATCGGAGAGGTGCACGGCCTTGTGCGCGGCGACGCAAGCCTGTTCGTAAATATGGGGAAACTGGAACAGAGAGAGGATGACGGCGGAGATCTTGCGCTGCTGATGCAGCAGGAAGAGAAGAGCGAAGACTCTGAGGTGACGGAATGAGGAAGAGGAAAAAGAAGCTTGGGATCCTTTCTCTGGCGATGGCAGCCGTCCTCGTCTGCGGCATGTTCCCGGCGGAGGATCTGTCTGCCGCCGGAGCCTCGGCGGAGAAGGAAAAAGAAGAACAGACGGACCAGGAGGAGGGCGAACCGCAGGAGATTATTGAGATCGGAACCGCGGAAGAACTTGCGCGGTTTGCGGAGCAGTGCTTTATTGATTCCTGGTCCCGGGGGAAATGGGTGGTACTGACCGGCGATATCGACCTGTCGGACATGGATGCGCTGATGGTCCCGGTTTTTGAGGGAACCTTTGACGGCGGCGGACATACGATATCCGGTTTTCACAGCGTGGGCGACGGCTACGTGGGCGGCCTGTTCCGCTATATCGGAAAAGAAGGCGTGGTAAAGAATCTGAACCTGGAGGGAGCGGTAGAGGGAACAGAGGATCTGGAATGCGTTGGAAGTATCTGCGGCGTCAATTACGGCGCCATCCAGGACTGCAGCTTTAAGGGAACCATGCGGGGCCGGGATACGGTCGGCGGTATCGCCGGGGCCAATGAGGGGACCGGTTACATAAAAAGCTGTATCATGTGGGGGCAGGTGGCCGGATATGACATGACCGGCGGGATCGCGGGGATCAATCACGGCGTGATCTCCCTCTGTGAAAACCGCTCGGGGATCAACAATGACAGCCAGTGGGTGGAGACGGACGATGAAATGGGGACCGGCCTGTTTCTCAGCATCAACGCCACGGATTCCGACGTAAATCTGTACAGCGGCGTGGATACGGGCGGCATCGCCGGTTATTCCGACGGCACGATTGCGGACTGCGCCAATTACGGCCAGGTAGGCTATGAGCACACCGGATATAATATCGGCGGGATCGTGGGCCGGCAGGCCGGCATCGTTTCCATGTGCCGTAACGGCGGGAAGGTCTACGGCAGGAAAGACGTGGGCGGTATCGCGGGGCAGATGGAGCCCTATATCCAGGTGGATGAGGCGGCTTCCCTGCGGAACGCGGTGAACAAGCTCCACGACCTGATCGAGCGGACATTGGATGACCTGAAGACGGGCAAGGACGCCGTTAAGTCAGATTTTGACAGCCTCACCGCATACGGGGACGCGGCTAGGGATTCAGGGCATTCTCTCGCGGATCAGCTGACCGGTTTTGTGGATACGAATATGGGCCAGCTAAACGCCCTGAGTTCGCGCATGGAATATATGTTAGACCAGCTCCCGGCTGTGCTGGATGACCTGATGGCGGCCCAGGACTCTTTCCGGCTGTTCAGCGATTCTCTTAAGGGGGGCCTGGGGCAGGTGGGCAGCATCAGCGGAAATTTCCAGCTGCCGAGCGGGGGAAATTGGGTCGTCAGCGGAAATGACGCCCTGGGAAGCATCCCCGGGCTGGACACGGATTCCGCTCAGATCTCCGCCGACCAGGTGAAGGAGTTCATGGATAAAGTCCAGAGCCTGACGCAGAACGAAGACGGCTCCATGAAAGGCTGGAACGATCTGACCGAAGAGCAGCGGGAAGAGATCCTGAATGAAGTGACAAAGGTGTCAGGATATTTGGGGGGCTGGATGGGGGAAGTCTCTGATCTGATGGCGGAACTGCAAAGCTTAATGAACAGCGTCACATCCAATTCCATCTGGTCGCAGCTTGCGGATGCGGCCACCCATCTTCAAACTATGTCGGACAGTCTTAAGAGCGCGATGAACAGGGCCAAAAGCATTGTCAACTATATCAACGCCCAGTCGGATCTTCGCTTTACGGTGCTGGGAGAAGAGTTTGACGCGGGCAGGGAGAACCTGAACACACAGCTCAAGGGGATATCGGAGTGCATAAAGCTGCTGAGCGGGGACGCCTCCGATTATTCCGACATAGTGAATGCGGACCTGAAGGCGGTAAATGACCAGCTGAATGTGGTATTCCAGCTTCTTGCAGATCATCTGTCGGGTTATACGGGCCTGAGCGTGGAGGAAATGTACGAGGAAGTGGACGATAGCGACACGGACGCCATTACTACCGGGCGGGTGGAAGCCAGCGTCAACAGCGGTATCGTCAGGGGGGATATCAATATCGGCGGCATCGCCGGCTCCATGGCTATCGATGAGGAAGATCCGGAAGACAGCGCCGCCGGAAGCATAAACTATAGTATCGGCCGGCGGCTCATCATGAAATGTATTATAGACCGCTGCGTGAACGAAGGATATATCACCGCGAAGAAGGACGGGGCCGGCGGCATTGTCGGGTATATGGGCCACGGCATTGTGGTGGACTCCGAGAGTTATGGAAGCATCAGCAGCACGGAAGGAGACTATGTAGGCGGGATCTGCGGCCAGTCTCTGACGGTGATCCGCCGGTGCTATGCGCTGTGCGACGTTACGGGAAACAAGTATGTGGGCGGTATTGCGGGATATGCGGACACGCTGAAGGACTGCTATACAATGGTCAGCGTAGAGGCATCTTCGGGAAGGAAAGGAGCCGTCGCCGGGTGGACGGAAGAGGAACTGTACGCGCTGGAAGACGACACGGAACCGAGCGTGTGCCGCAACTATTATGTGGGCGGTGAGATCCGGGGCATTGACGATATCAGCTATGCCGGAATCGCGGAGCCCCTGGAGTATGAGGAACTGTTGGAGCAGCCGGAACTTCCGTCGCAGTTTAGGCATCTGAAGGTCATATACAAAGTCGGGGACATCTGGCTGGGATCAGAGGAAGTGCCTTACGGGCAGAGCCTGGCCAGCCTGCATTACCCGGATATCCCGGAGCAGGAAGGATACTACGGCGTGTGGCCGGATTACTCGGACCGGGTGATGCAGGGCAACCTTGTTATCGAAGGCGAATACCGGAACACCGTGCTGGTGGTGGAGAGCGACAACCGTGAGGAGGAAGAAGAGGAAGGGGTATATAAAAAGCCCTATGCCCTGGTGGAAAGCTCTTTCACGGAAGATACCGAGCTCAAGGTGGAAATGGGAACGGGACAGCCTCCTCAGGAAGTGGACGGAAATTATGTCCTCTATGAGGTACAGCTGAAAAACGGAGGGATACAGGAGGATGTTGTATTCGCCGTCCGGCTGCTGAATCCCTACGAAGACGCGAAAGTCTGGGGGATGGTGGACGGTGTCTGGACGGAGCTTGAGAGCAAAGTCCGGGGCCAATATCTGCAGGTGGACATGACGGGTGAGGAAGAAACATTCTGTATTGCCGAAACGAAATCGTATACACTCGTGATCGCGGCCTGCGCAGCCGGTTGCGCGGCGGTTGTTATCCTGGCGGCCGTACTGGCGGGGAAATTGAGGAAGAAACTGCGCAGCAGGCGGAAAAAGAGCTGACGCACCTTTTCCTTTTCGGCAAAGTATGGTATACTACTTATAATATATACAATATACGCAGTTTTCAGAGAAAGAGCAGTGTTTGGATCATGAAGACCATAATAGAAAAAATCCGGCGGGGGGCGGAATCGTTTACCGGACAGGAAGAGGAAGCCCTGCGCCGTGCCGGCAGCATTATACGCCAGGGCGGCCTTGTGGCGTTCCCCACGGAGACAGTATATGGCCTGGGGGGAGACGCCCTGAACGGGGACTCCGCCCGGCGGATCTACGAGGCCAAGGGGCGCCCTTCGGACAATCCTCTTATCGTGCACATCAGCAGGTTTGAGGATATCGGGGCGATCGTCTCCTGTATTCCGGAGGAAGCGGTGCGGCTGGCGGACGCTTTTTGGCCGGGTCCGCTGACTATGATCCTGCGAAAATCGGATAGGGTGCCCTGTGAGACCACGGGAGGTCTGGACACTGTGGCGGTGCGTCTTCCGGCCCATCCCGCGGCGCGGCGCCTGATCGAGTACAGCGGAGGCTATATAGCGGCGCCCAGCGCCAATCTCTCGGGAAGGCCAAGCCCCACGGAGGCAAAGTATGTGATGGAGGACATGGACGGCCGGATCGATATGATTTTGGACGGGGGAGAGGTTGGTATCGGGCTGGAGTCCACGATCGTGGATCTTACGGTATCGCCGCCCCAGATCCTGCGGCCCGGCTATGTGACGCGGGAAAGGATGGCGCAGGTGCTGGGAAAAGTTGACACGGATGTCACAATTATGGACGGGAACAGCGGACAGGCACCCAGGGCTCCGGGAATGAAGTACAGGCATTATGCGCCCAGGGGCCGCCTGACCATCGTGGAGGGCCGCCCGGAGCAGGTGGCCGCCTACATGAACCGCCGGACGGAGGAAGATCGCGCAAACGGGGAGAAAACGGGGATTATCGGCACCAGGGAATCCCTGCGGCAGTACCGTGCCGATGTGGTGAAGTGCCTGGGGGAGCGGGCGGACGAAGAGGCAATTGCCAGGAATCTCTATTCCGCGCTGCGGCAGATGGACCAGGAGCAGGTCACAAGGATCTACTCGGAGAGCTTCCCGGCTAACGGATTTGGACAGGCGATCATGAACCGCCTGCTGAAGGCTGCGGGGCATGAGGTCGTGAAATTGTGATCCGCCTGCCTTAGGAAGGAAACAGCCGGAGCGCTTTTGGAAGTCTGGGGAAAGAGACAGCGGAAGCGGATCCCGGAGGGAAAGTGATATAGTGCGCTATGAGCAGAGGAGGTAGCAGGAATGGTAGCAATCGGAAGTGACCACGGCGGATATGACCTGAAACAGTGTGTGATCCGGCATCTGGAGGAGCGGGGCATTCCCTATGAGGATATGGGATGCGGCGGGAAGGAGAGCTGCGATTATCCCATATATGGCAGGGCGGTGGCGAAGGCGGTAGCGGAAGGACGCTGCGACAAAGGCATTGTGATCTGTACCACGGGGATCGGCATCAGCATTGTGGCAAACAAGGTAAAGGGAATCCGCTGCGCCCTGTGCGCGGACACGCTTTCGGCGAAAATGACGCGGCTGCACAACGACGCCAATGTCCTGGCCATGGGAGGCGGCATTGTCGGGGCCAATCTCGCGCTGGAGATCGTGGATACGTTCCTTGACACGGAATTTTCCGGGGAGGAAAAGCATTGCCGCAGGATACGTCTGATAGAGGAGGAATAGGACATGGCAAAGATTATGATTATGGATCATCCCCTGATCCAGCACAAGATAGGTTTTATCCGCAGGAAAGAGACCGGGACCAAGGATTTCAGGCAGACCATCAGCGAAATTGCCATGCTGATCTGCTATGAGGCCACCAGGGACCTGAAGCTGGGGGAGGTTGAGATCGAGACGCCTATCTGTAAGGCCACTGTGAAGGAACTGAGCGGGAAAAAGCTGGCGGTGGTGCCTATCCTGCGGGCGGGGCTTGGCATGGTGGACGGAATGCTGCAGCTGATCCCCGCGGCAAAGGTGGGCCATATCGGGCTGTACAGGGATCCTGAGACCTTAAAGCCGGTGGAATATTACTGCAAGCTGCCTGCGGACTGCGCGGAGAGAGAGGTGTTTGTGGTGGATCCCATGCTTGCCACAGGAGGTTCCTCCGTGGCGGCTATCCAGATGCTGAAGGACAAGGGCTGCAGGAATATCCATTTTATGTGCATCATCGCCGCGCCCGAGGGGATCCGGGCTATGGAGGAAGCCCATCCGGACGTGGACCTGTATGTGGGCGCGCTGGACGAGAGGCTGAATGACCATGGGTATATCGTACCTGGCCTTGGAGATGCCGGAGATCGGATCTTCGGGACCAAATAAACAGGCGTAAGGGAAAGAAGGGCGTTCAATGAGCGGCAAAAGAGAGGATTATATCAGCTGGGACGAATATTTTATGGGCGTGGCGCAGATGTCAGGTATGCGTTCCAAAGACCCCAGCACTCAGGTGGGAGCCTGTATCGTCAGCAGTGACAACAAGATCTTGTCCATGGGATACAACGGGTTTCCCAGCGGCTGTTCCGACGAGGACTTCCCATGGCAGCGGGAGGGTGAGGAGCTGGATACCAAATATCCCTTCGTGACGCACGGGGAGCTGAACGCTATCCTGAATTATCGGGGCGGATCCCTGGAGGGCACGAAGCTGTATGTGTCCCTGTTTCCCTGCAACGAGTGTGCAAAGGCGATCATTCAGGCGGGGATCAAGACAGTGGTGTATGACAGCGACAAATATGCGGGCTCGGTGCAGAACCGGGCTTCCAAGAAGATGTTCGATGCCGCGGGCGTGGCGTATGTACCGTATTCCCGGACAGGGCGGCATATCCACATCCAGGTGTGACATAGATCCGGTTCGGAAATGTCCGCGGAAAATCGGAACGGGAAAGCTTCGGGGCAGGAGGCACCCGGAATGGGAAAGGCTCCGGGGCAGGAGGGTTCCGGAACGGAAAAGGCTTCGGGGCAGGAGGAACCCGGAATGGGAAAGGCTCCGGGGCAGGAGGGTTCCGGAACGGAAAAGGCTCCGGGGCAGGAGGAGCCCGGAACGGGAAAGGCTCTGGCAGGAGGGTTCCGGAACGGTAAAGGATCCGGCAGGGATGGGCGGAGGCGGGAACGCGACAGGAAAGATGAGGGCAGAGGGTTGAGGGGCAATCGGTGGAGAAAAAAGAAGAAAGCGGCTTTGCTGCTGGCCATATTGTTCTTGATCGGCGCAGTGCCCGAAAATGCGCCGGGCCCCCTTCCTGTCTCTGCAGAGCCCAGTACGCAGGAGCAGATCAACAGGGCGGAACAGGAGATGAGAGACCTTGAGGAGCAGCAGGAGAACAATGAAAATGAGCTGGAGGGCCTGCGGGATGCGCAGAGCGACCTTAAGGGAAAACTGGAACGGCTGAATCAGCAGCTGAAAGAGGTGGTCCAGCACTTAGAGGAGCTGGAGACGCAGATCCGGGATAAAGAGCAGGAGATTGCGGATACGCAGGCGGCTCTTGAGAAGGCGAAAGCGACGGAAGAGTGGCAGTACGAATGTATGGTGCTGCGGGTGCGGACCATGTATGAGGCCGGCGAAAGAAACTATCTGGATGGACTGTTAAGCGAGGGGAGCCTGTCAGGGGCGCTGAATATGGCGGATTACATTGAGAAGGTGGCCGCCAGCGACCGAAAGCTGATGGACGATTACAAAAACAACAGGATTCTGATCGAAGAGCAGGAAGCGAGGTTACAGCAGGAAAAGATAGAGCTGGACAATTTAAAGCTGGATGCCGAGGCGGAAAAGAATAAGGTGTCCGGGTTGATCAGCCAGACGGCCAACTCCGTTGCCGCCACCGGCGACCAGATCGAGGAGGCGGAGCGGAAAGCCCAGGAATACGAGGATGAGATAAAAAAGAAAGAGGAAGATCTGGAATACCTGCGCAAGAAGCTGGCGGAGGAGATCGCGCTCTCGCAGGCGGCGGCAAATGCCACCTGGCGGAATATTTCCGAGGTGAGCTTTGCGGAAGGAGACCGGTATCTGCTGGCAAACCTGATCTACTGTGAGGCAGGTGCGGAGCCTTATGCCGGCAAGCTGGCTGTTGGAGCCGTCGTGATCAACCGTGTGCTGAGCTCCAAGTTCCCGGATACGGTAGTTGGGGTGATATATCAGAATAAGCAGTTTTCCCCGGCGGGCAGCGGCCGGCTTCAGCTGGCGCTGGCGGCCAATAAAGCGACACAGGAGTGCTATCAGGCGGCGGATGAAGCCATGAGCGGGGCCACTAACGTGGGAACGTGCGTATTCTTCCGGACGCCGGTGGAGGGGCTGACGGGGATCAACATTGGCGGGCATGTGTTCTACTGAGCCCTGCGGGCGATGGGGGCTTATAGGCCAAGGCTGTCCAGACGGGCCTGGAGCCGGTCAAATTTATCCCGATAGATCAAAGAGAGCAGATGGTTCAGGCTGCGCAGGCAGGCGGCCATCTGCTCTTTTGTGATCAGATCCCGCTCCAGGGCCTCCGCCAGTTCATCCAGATCCACTACCTTCATGGAACCCTCCGGGGAGATGATCACGTCTGCCAGCAGGTCTGTCACAGTCAGGGATTCCTGGCTTTCGTCGTAAGCATAGTCCACGATATCGCAGTACCAGTGCAGGAGGGATCCGTCCGCCCGATACATCTTGCTGACCTTGATCCCTTCTTTGAGGAAATAGCAGGAACTGCCATGGGTAAATGCGGTCTTGGGATTCAGCGTTTTCCATTTTGTGAGGATCACTTCCTCGTCCCGGGCGACAATGACATCATCCTTTAGCAGGGTGCACTCGGCGGGAATCAGGCGTTTGCGGTACAGTTTGGCGATGTTCATCATAGGTTTTGAACTCCTTTCGCGGTGAGAAACGCAGAGGGCGTTTCCGTAAACAGAAGAGAGGCCGTCTTAAGAGACCGGCAGGCAGGGAAAAGGGACAAAGGCCGGGGGAGGGACAAGATGGGGGCAGAGTTCCCGCTCCATCCACACCATATCGTGCCAGGCGCCGAGCTTATATCCGGACCGGTGGAAATGGGCCGTCATCTGATAGCCGATATGCTGGTGGAAGGCGATGCTGGCGGGATTAGGGTACGTGATGCAGGCGCATAGGTTGCATACATTCTGTTTTTGGAGGATGGCCTCCAGGGCGTTATAGAGGGCGGTGCCAAGGCCCATTTGCCTTTTGTCGCGGCGGACATAGAGGGAGGTCTCCACGGACCAGTCATAGGCGGCGCGGCCCTTAAAAGCGGAAGCGTAGGTATAGCCCAGGAGCTGCCCGTTTTCTTCCGCCGCCAGATAAGGATATCTTTTCAGGGTGTTTCGGATGCGTTCCGCAAATTCCTCCACAGTGGGAACAAGATATTCAAACGTGATGGCGGTATTTTCCACATAGGGCGCGTAGATCTCTACCAGTGCCGGCGCGTCCTCCGGCGTGACAATGCGGATGTCCATATCCCAGGTACTCCTTTCCGGATCCCTTTTGATAAAAATGTAATAGAAAAAAGCTGGCTGAATTGTTATATAAAAATACTACAGCGAATGGGGATGGAAGTCAATGCGGTATATATTTTTTGTAGCAGTTCAGCCAGCCGCCTGATTTGACGGAAAATCGTGCTTGCACGAATTTTCCGTCATGTCTGGCGGCTGAGGGAGCGCCATTTAATGAGCAAAGGAAGTCGCGGAGCGACAAAAAGCGCGTAAGCGCGGCTTTGCGAATGGCGCGGGCTGAACTGTTATATATTTTTTGCAACAGCGTCTTTCGCGCTTTACAGCCGGCGGCTTGAGGAGTAAACTAGATCTGTGAATAAAAAGATCGCCATTGTCGGGAAGGAGATTGGACTATGATTCGATTTACGGAGGACTGTCTGCTTGGAGTGGAGCAGATCGACGAGGAACACAGGTACTTATTTGAACTGCTGGAACGCGGGGATTATTTGATCAATAACGGGTATGGCCGGGACCTGTATGAGGATATCAAGCAGATCTTAAGGGAGCTGGAAGAATATGCGGACAGGCATTTTGAACATGAAGAGGCATACATGAAGCGGGTACGGGATCCGGAACTGATACTTCAGAGAACCCAGCATATCGCGTTCCGCGAGACGATCCTGGAATTTCTGATGAAGAATATTGACGATGATGAGGAACAGCGCCGGACGCTGGAGGAACTTTTGAACTTCCTGGCAAAATGGCTTTATCACCACATCCTCGGGAGCGATATGATGATCGGGAAGCTGCCGCCTTTAGAGGAATGGATGCTGAAGGAAAATCCATGTGAGTTTTCGGAGGAATATCTGGTAGGCGTGGATCTGATCGACAGGGAACACAAAAAGCTGTTTGCGCTGGTGGAAAGGGCTAACAACCTGGTGAAAGCCTGGTCCGTAGAGAGCGGATTTGACGAGGTCAAGGAGATGCTCAGGGAGCTGAAAGACTACACAGAGGTCCACTTTGCGGACGAGGAGGCATATATGCGCAGTATCCAATATGCGGATTATGATGTACAGAAACGTGCGCATGAAGCGTTTATCGCCCGCCTGGAGGAGGTGGACCTGGAAAAGGTGGAGGAGAACCCTCGGGAATATCTCTTAAGCCTTGTGGAATTTCTGCTGGGATGGCTTGTGAACCATATCCTCCACGCGGATAAGAAGATCGCGGGCGCGTGAAACGTAATTTCTACAGGACACTGGACATTTTATGAAAATTTAGGTATAATGTATCATGTCGGGGAAGGCTGCCCGGCTGTGGCAGTGGAACAGAGAGGACCCTTGGGAGTATGAAACGTGGCAAAAATGACAGCAGAAGCACTTTTCAGGCGCTGGCGTTAGTCTCGCAGCTGGGCCTGACTATGGTGACGGCCATCGGCCTGCCGACGGCTTTCGGCATCTGGCTGGACAGGAAATTTGGCACCGCCTGGTTCACGGTCCTTCTGTTCATCATGGGAACCGTTGCCGGGGGGCAGAGCGTATATCGAATGATCCGGAAGATCTATGGGCCGGAGGAGAAGGAGCAGGGTTCATCCGGTGAAGAGCATGGAGACCATAAAAAAGACTGACAGGACGCTTCTGGAGATGCACATGGGCCAGCTGTTCTTCGGCCTGGTCTGCCAGATGTTTGGATTTTTTTTTGTACAAGACCGATGGAGGTATGCCGCCGGCCTCTGGCTGGGTGTTGCCTGCGCCATGGCGGCTGCGGTCCATATGTCTCGCTCGCTTGGCAAAGCGTTGTCTGCCGGGGAGGCCGCGGCGAAGATCCTCACAAGAGGTTATCTTTTCCGATATGGGGTGTTCGTGCTGATCCTTATCATCGTGTCGGTGACGGGGGCGGCGCATCCGCTGACGGTGTTCCTGGGGTATATGAGTTTGAAGGTGACGGCGTATATACAACCGTTTACCCATAAAGTCTTAAACAGGCTGCTGCATGTGACGGATCCGGTCCCGGAACCGATGCCGGCATCGGAGCCGGCGGAGGGACAAGATCCGCAGGAGGGGCAGGGATCCCTGGAGAAACAGGACCTCCCTCAAAAAGACAGCCTGTGACCAATCTAAAAAAGGAGGAGGTGAAAGTATGGGACATGGAATTCTGCTGACAGATGTGGATTTCATGATACATGGAGTGTTTCAGTATTCCTTTTTTGGCCATCCGGTGTGGATCACGACGACGCATGTGTGTATCCTGATCGTCATGCTGATCCTGGTTGGATTTGCCGTAGCGGCAAACCGGGCGATCCGGAAAGGAGCCGAAGTGCCGGGAGCCTTTCAGAATGTGGTGGAGCTGATCGTGGAAAAGCTGGATGGCATGGTGGACTCTTCCATGGGACATGCGGCTCCAAGGTATTATAACTACATTGGAACCATCTTTATCTTTATTCTGTTCAGCAACATCTCAGGACTTCTGGGCCTGAGGCCGCCCACCGCGGATTACGGCGTGACGCTTCCGCTGGCGCTGATCACATTTTCCATGATACGGTTCAGCAAATGGAAATACCAAAAGCCCGGAACGATATGGGTCGACTTGTGTTCGCCCCTGCCGTCGTGGCTGCCGATCTGGATGCCGATCAACCTGATCAGCACAATAGCGGTACCGATCTCGCTGTCGCTGCGTCTGTTTGCCAACGTGCTGTCCGGCACCGCGATGATGGCGCTGCTTTACGGGCTCCTGGGATGGATCGCCACAGCATGGCCGGCGGCGCTGCATGTGTATTTTGATTTGTTTTCCGGCGCGATCCAGACATATGTTTTCTGTATGCTGACCATGACCTACATTTCAAATGAGATCGGGGACGGGACACGCCGCTGAAACTGTTTTGACAGCACTGTATGTTATTAAATTTAAGGATTCAATTTTTTAGGAGGAAAACACTATGGATTTCAATGAAAACTTTATTCTCGGATGTTCTGCAATCGGTGCGGGCCTGGCGGTTATCGCCGGTATCGGACCTGGTGTGGGCCAGGGTATTGCCGCGGGCCATGCCGCTGCCGCGGTGGGACGCAATCCCGGCGCTTCCGGCGAGATCCGGTCTATGATGCTTCTGGGGCAGGCCGTGGCCGAGACCACCGGTCTGTATGGTTTGCTTGTGGCGATTCTTCTGCTGTTTGTGCATCCTCTTCTGCCCTGATCGATTGCGCATTCTTTCCCGGTCTTCGGGAGGCAGAATGGGAACGAAAGGTTATGGACGCTTTCGGTTCCTTTAATATGAGCGCTGCCTGACGGCAGCAGAAAAGAGGAAAAATGATACTTTTGACAGGAGAACAGTCGATGTCGAGGCTGTTTGATTTGGACTGGCAGCTTGTAGCTGACAGCAGTCTGATGATTATTGCCATCTTTGTCCTTTTCCTTTTGATGAGCTACTTCCTGTTTGATCCTGCCAGAAAGATGCTGAACGGCCGTAAGGAAAAGATCCGGAACGAGCTGGAGACGGCGAAGCAGGATATGGAGGAAGCCGGACGCCTGAAACAGGAGTATGAGGCGAAGCTGAAAGAGATCGACAAGGAAGCGGAGGCAATACTCAGCGATGCTCGCAGGAAAGCCCTTGACAACGAGAATCATATTGTGGCAGAGGCAAAGGAAGAAGCGGCCCGCATCTTGGAGAGGGCCCGCGTGGAGGCGGAGCTGGAGAAACAGAAGGTATCCGACGAAGTGAAACGGGAGATCATCACGGTGGCGTCTCTCATGGCGGGGAAAGTGGTGTCCGCGTCTATCGATACCGCCATCCAAAATCAGTTGATCGACGAGACCTTAAAGGAAATGGGTGATAAGACATGGCTAAGTTAGTGTCCAAGACTTACGGGGAAGCCCTGTTTGAAGTTGCCGTGGAGTCCGGGGAAGGCAAGACAGTACAGCTCATGGAGGAGATCCGGGGCATCCGCGGGATCCTTGCGGAGAACCCGGAATTCGACAGCCTGATGAAACACCCGGCCATCCCCAAGCATGAGAAGCTTCAGGTGGTGAAAAACGTGTTCCGCGGCCGTATCAGCGACGAGCTGGAGAACTTTCTGGAGATCATCGTCTCCAAGGAGAGGTACGGCGATCTGGACGCGGCGTTTACATATTTCATCGACAGGGTGAAAGAGCAGCAGCGGATCGGCGTGGCTTATGTGACCACCGCCGTGGAACTCACCGTGGGGCAGAAGAATGCGGTGGAGGCGAGGCTGCTGGAGACCAGCGGCTACCGCAGGATGGAAATGCATTACGTAGTTGAGCCGGCTATTATCGGCGGGATGATCATCCGCATAGGCGACAGGGTGGTGGACAGCAGTGTCCGCACAAAGATAGACGGCCTGACGAAACAATTATTACAGATTCAGCTGGGATGACCGGCTGAAAGAAAGGTGCGACAGATCCATGAATTTAAGACCAGAAGAAATAAGTTCAGTTATCAAGGATCAGATCAAGAGGTATGCCTCTGCGCTTGACGTGTCCGATGTGGGCACGGTCATTCAGGTGGCGGACGGCATCGCTCGTGTACATGGACTGGAAAAAGCCATGCAGGGCGAACTGCTGGAGTTCCCCGGTGAGGTTTACGGCATGGTGCTGAACCTGGAGGAGGATAACGTTGGCGTGGTGCTGCTTGGCAGCTCCAGGAATATCAACGAGGGCGATACGGTGAAGACTACCGGGCGTGTTGTGGAAGTTCCTGTGGGCGATGCCATGCTGGGCCGCGTGGTGAACTCCCTGGGCCAGCCTATCGATGGCAAGGGGGAGATCAAGACCTCCAAGTACCGCAGGATCGAGCGTGTGGCCAGCGGGGTCATCACGAGAAAGAGCGTGGATACTCCGCTTCAGACCGGTATCAAGGCAATCGACGCCATGGTGCCTATCGGAAGGGGGCAACGAGAGCTGATCATCGGTGACCGCCAGACGGGTAAGACGGCGATCGCCATAGATACCATCATCAACCAGAAAGGCCAGAACGTAAAATGTATTTACGTTGCCATCGGCCAGAAGGCTTCTACGATCGCGAATATTGTAAAGACGCTGGAGGAGTACGGCGCTATGGCGTATACCACGGTGGTAGTCTCCACGGCAAGCGATCTTGCGCCCTTACAGTATATTGCTCCTTATTCCGGCTGCGCGATCGGTGAGGAGTGGATGGAAGCGGGGCAGGATGTGCTCGTGGTGTATGATGACCTGAGCAAACATGCCACCGCATACCGGACACTCTCCTTGCTGCTTCGGCGTCCGCCCGGACGTGAGGCGTATCCCGGCGACGTGTTCTATCTGCATTCCAGGCTGCTGGAACGTGCTGCCAGGATGAGCGAGGAGTACGGCGGAGGTTCCCTGACTGCCCTTCCCATCATTGAGACGCAGGCGGGCGATGTGTCCGCGTATATTCCGACGAACGTGATCTCTATTACGGACGGCCAGATTTATCTGGAGACGGAGATGTTTAACTCCGGCTTCCGCCCTGCTGTGAACGCCGGATTGTCCGTGTCCCGAGTGGGAGGCGCGGCTCAGATCAAAGCTATGAAGAAGATCGCGGCGCCTATCCGAACGGAGCTTGCACAGTACAGGGAACTGGCATCCTTCGCGCAGTTCGGATCCGAGCTGGACGCCGACACCAAGGAGAAGCTGGCCCAGGGCGAGCGGATCAAAGAAGTGCTGAAACAGCCCCAGTACAAGCCCATGCCGGTACAGTATCAGGTTATCATCATCTATGCGGTGACCAACAAGTATCTGCTGGATGTGCCGGTGGAGGATATCACCCGGTTCGAGACGGAGCTCTTTGAGTTCCTGGATACAAAATATCCTGAGGTGCCGAGGCGCATCGCGGAGGAAAAAGTGATCTCCGAGACTACGGAAGCCGATCTGAAGAAGGCGCTGGAGGAGTTTGTCAGGCAGTTTTTACACTAAGGGCTGAAAGGTTTTTGGAGAAATGAGGACATAGATATGGCATCAATGCGTGATATAAAGCGCCGCAGAAGCAGCATTCAGGGCACCCAGCAGATCACAAAGGCGATGAAGCTGGTGTCTACCGTCAAGCTGCAGCGTGCCAGGGCAAACGCGGAGCGCTCCAGGGAATACTTTAGCTGCATGTATGACACGGTGACCAGTATCCTGAAACGCGTGGGGCATGTGGAACATCGGTATCTGACTCCCGGTACTTCCGGGAAAAAGGCGGTTGTCGTCATCACCTCCAACAGGGGCCTGGCGGGAGGCTATAATTCCAATGTGGTGAAGCTTGTCACCAGGAATCCCCAGTGGAAGAGGGAGGACATCGTGGCTTATACCCTGGGAAACAAGGGCCGGGAGGCTCTTTCCCGGTATGGCTACGAGGTAAGGGCCTGCAATAACGATATTGTGGAAAGCCCGGTATATGCCGATGCGATGAAACTGTCTGAGGAGCTGCTCAGAGCGTTTTCGGCGGGCGAGGTGGGAGAGATCTACCTGGCGTACACCGCGTTTAAAAATACGGTGAGCCATGTGCCTACATTATTAAAGCTTCTGCCGGTGGAATATGCAGGCGAGCCGGAAGAGAGAGACGGAAAGGCCGAGGCGATCATGACTTTTGAGCCGGAGGATGTGGAAGCTCTTGATCTGATCCTTCCAAAGTATATGACAAGTCTGATCTACGGCGCACTCATGGAATCCGTAGCCAGTGAAAACGGCGCCCGGATGCAGGCCATGGACAATGCCACCAGCAACGCGGAAGAGATGATCACGGATCTGGCGCTGAAGTACAACAGGGCGCGTCAGGGCTCCATTACTCAGGAGCTGACGGAGATCATCGCCGGCGCGGAGGCTTTGGGCTAGCGTGAGAGGTATGTGATCTCATCCGGGCCTAAGATTCTGCGGAAACGGAATCATAAAAGTTAAGTATGCCTGCGCAAGCAGGCAGGAAAGAGGTTGAAATGGCAGGAGAAAACAGAGGTAAGGTTACCCAGGTCGTGGGTGCGGTCCTTGACATCCGCTTCGACGGGGGGAAACTGCCCGAGATCAACGAGGCGATCAGGATTCCTACCACAGACGGCGGCGAGCTGACCGTAGAGGTCTCCCAGCATCTGGGAGACGATACTGTGAGATGTATCGCCATGGGCAGCACCGACGGACTTGTGAGAGGGATGGAAGCCGTTGCCACAGGCGCACCCATCACGGTTCCGGTAGGTGAGAATACTCTGGGACGTATTTTCAACGTGCTGGGGCAGCCCATAGACAATAAGCCGGCCCCTCAGAACGTGGAATATGAGCCGATACACAGGCCCGCCCCCAAGTTTGAGGAGCAGTCCACAGAGACGGAGCTTCTGGAGACCGGCATCAAGGTGGTGGACCTGCTCTGCCCTTATCAGAAGGGCGGAAAGATCGGCCTGTTCGGAGGCGCAGGCGTAGGAAAGACTGTGCTGATACAGGAACTGATCCGGAATATCGCCACCGAGCACGGCGGATATTCGGTGTTTACCGGCGTGGGAGAGCGTACCCGTGAGGGAAACGATCTGTACCATGAGATGACGGAATCCGGTGTTATCGACAAAACGACCATGGTGTTCGGACAGATGAACGAGCCGCCGGGAGCGAGGATGCGTGTAGGGCTTACCGGGCTTACCATGGCGGAGTATTTCCGTGACAAAGGCGGCAAGGATGTGCTGCTGTTTATTGACAATATCTTCCGGTTTACACAGGCCGGATCCGAGGTGTCGGCTCTGCTGGGCCGTATGCCTTCCGCGGTGGGCTATCAGCCTACGCTGCAGACAGAGATGGGTGCGCTCCAGGAAAGGATCACCTCGACCAGAAGCGGTTCCATCACCTCTGTCCAAGCGGTGTACGTGCCGGCAGACGACCTGACTGACCCTGCGCCGGCTACAACGTTCGCCCATCTGGACGCCACCACGGTGCTGTCCCGTTCTATCGTGGAGCTGGGGATTTATCCCGCGGTGGATCCGCTTGAATCCACTTCCCGCATTCTGGATCCCAGGGTCGTGGGCGAGGAGCATTACAAAACTGCCCGGGGCGTACAGGAGATCCTTCAGCGTTATAAGGAGCTGCAGGATATTATTGCTATTCTGGGTATGGACGAACTTTCCGAGGAAGATAAGCTGGTGGTGTCCCGGGCCCGTAAGGTGCAGAGATTCCTGTCCCAGCCCTTCTTCGTCGCAGGCCAGTTCACCGGCCTGGAGGGCAAGTATGTGCCCATCAACGAAACCATCCGCGGCTTTAAGGAGATCCTGGAAGGCAGGCACGATGACATTCCGGAGAGCTATTTCCTGAACGCCGGCAGTATTGACGACGTTCTTGCAAAGGTGAAATAGGGAGGCTTAGCGTATGGCAGAAAAGAATACCTTCCTTCTGCGCATCATTACGCCGGATCGGATCTTCTATGAGAATCAGGTGGAGATGGTGGAATTTAACACCACGGAGGGCGAGATCGGCATTCTCGCCGGCCACGTTCCTCTCACTGTGATCGTGAAGCCGGGGATCCTGTGCATCAGCGAACCGGAAGAGGAAAAGCTGGCGGCGCTCCACTCCGGGTTTGCGGAGATCTTACAGGATCGGGTAACGATTCTTGCAGAGGTGATCGAGTGGCCTGATGAGATCGATCAGGAGCGGGCTTCTGCGGCGAAAGCCAGGGCGGAGGAGCGGCTGCGCAGCAAGACTCCCGAAACGGATATTGCGCGGGCGGAGACCGCACTGCAGAGGGCGATGGCCCGAATTGAAGTCTTAAAGTAAACATAAGCGTCCGGTCAACGGCAGTGTAACGTTTGGATGGAAATGCGCATATTCTGTATAAAAGAACTGCAAGGTGCGCATATGGAATTTCACTCTAAATTGACACAGCCGCTGCCGGACGGTAGGGCAAGGGGCTGGAATGGGCCCCTTCCTTTTTATATGTCCTATCCGGGCTGCCTCAGGCCCGGGCAGGAGGCTTTGGTGCTGGGAGATTTGGAATATCTTCAGCAGTTGTATCCAAACGATGTGAAGCGCTATCGCCGGAGGGTAGCGGAGATCCTGGACACGACGGATTATGAGGGCAGCATGATCTATGACGAGTATCCGGACAGGTGCAGCCTACAGCGCCTGACAAAGGCGGTCTGCTGTATCCTGGAAAAGGAAGAGGAAGATCCGCCGGGGGAAGACCTGGTACAGGTCCTTCTGTTTAACGAGGTATATAAGCGCAGGCACGGCGGGCATAGGGCAAGAATATTCTAGCCGGCTGGGCAGGAAGCTCTCTGCGCTGTCGGAGGCATGACGGAAAGAATGGAAGAAGTACGAAATTTTTTTCAACAGATGCTGGATCGTGATCTGATACAGATGACACTCAGCGGCACGGCGGATCCGGCCAGGGCGGAAAAGGTAAAAGTCCGCCCTGTGCTGATTCAAGACGAGCTGTTTTTCCAGGAGACGCTGTACCGTGGAACGCAGGTGTTCCATGAAAATTTAGGCGCTTCGGAGATGGCGGACAGGCTGGAGGGATATATGGGCCGGCTGTTCCGGCAGGCTCAGGCGGACAGCGTTTCCTGGCAGGGTACTCTGCTGGTGAGCAAAAAGGGGAAGGTCACCTGCCGCAGGCGGCGGAAAAACGCCGCCGACGGGCAGGAAAGCCCAGCGCCCCGCCTGGAACATGACCGCCCAAAGCGGTACATCCTGCGGGAGGGGCATCCCGTGGATTTCCTGGTGGAGCTGGGGGTACAGACGCCGGACGGCCGGATCGCCAAAGCGCGGTATGACAAATTTCGCCAGATCAACCGTTATCTGGAATTTATAGAGGATATACTGGACAGGCTTCCCGGGGATAGGACCCTTCGGATCATAGACTTCGGCTGCGGAAAATCCTATCTGACTTTCGCGATGTATTATTACCTGCATGAGATGCAGGGGCGGGATATCCGGGTAACGGGACTGGACCTGAAGGAGGATGTAATACGGAGCTGTAATGAGCTGGCGCGGAAGCTGGGATATGGGGGGCTGTGTTTTGAACAGGGAGACATAAGCGGCTATCAGGGAACGGACAGGGTGGATATGGTGGTGTCTCTTCACGCCTGCGACAAGGCCACGGACTATGCGCTGGAGAAAGCGGTGAAATGGGGAGCGGAGGTCATCCTGGCGGTACCATGCTGCCAGCATGAGCTCAACGGACAGATCAAGTGCGACGTGCTCAGGCCCATTCTGAAATATGGGGTGATTAAGGAGCGCATGGCGGCCCTGATCACAGACGCCCTGCGCGCAAACCTGCTGGAACAGCAGGGGTATGATACCCAGATCTTAGAGTTTATCGATATGGAACACACGCCAAAGAACCTGATGATCCGGGCGGTGAAAGGAAAAGGGATGCGGCCGGCAGCCGCGTCCATCGACAAAGTAACAGAATTTTTGCAGGTGAATCCTGTGCTCAAGGAGCTGCTATGAAGAAAGGCATTATAAAGCTGTTTGTCTTTGCGGCCACATTTGTGATATCGCTGGTGGTTATCGGCAGGCTGATGAATCAAGGACACGACAATCTGACCATGGAGATGGCGGCAGCCTCTTTTCCGCTGGTGACGATGGAAATAGAAGGACAGGAATACAACCAGCTTCACGGCTATCGTTCCCCCATGGATGTCTCTTTTCAGCGGGATACGGTGACAGTACTGGGAGAGAACAGAAACACAGGGTTCATTGTGGACACTTACGGGCGGAATGTGACCAGGATATCCATTCAGGTCCGGAGCATAGACGGATCCAGGCTGATCGAGGACACGGAGGTAACGGATTATCAGGAAAACGCCGGCAGGCTGAAAGGAAATATCGCGCTGAAAGACCTGATCGAGCGTGATACGGAGTATTCTCTGGCGATCATATTACAGTTAAACGGAAGTTCAGAGGTATATTATTATACCAGGGTGGTATGGGGAGAGAGCCTGTATCCCCGGGAAAAGCTGGACTACGTGCTGGATTTCCACCGGAAGCTGTATGACAGGGAAGCGGCCCGGGACCTGACCAAATACCTGGAGACAAACGCTTCCCTTGAGGACAACAGTTCTTTTCACAATGTGAATATCCATAGCAGCTTTCGCCAGATAACCTGGGGTGAACTGCCGGTGAAGGAGGAGACGGAGCCCCTTGTGCGCCTGACGGAGATCGCCGCCCAGACCGCGTCCCTGCTGGTGGACTATATCGTCTCCACGACGGGCGACAGCGGGCACACAGTTTATTATATGGTACAGGAACATTTTCGGATCCGATATACGCCGGAGAGGATGTACCTGCTTGATTATCAGCGAAATATGACCCAGATCCCGGACACGGAGGAGATGTACGCAAATGACAAGATCCTGCTTGGGATCGTGGATGAAAAGGTTCCCATGATGGAGAGCGAGGACGGCAACACGGTAGTATTTCAAGCGGCAAACCAGCTGTTCAGCTATAATGTGACAACGAATAAGCTGACGGTGATCTTCCGCTTTTATGACAAGGACAACTTTGACGACCGCACTCTCTATGACCAGCATGCGGTGAAGATCCTGGATGTGGACGAGGGAGGGAACGTACAGTTTGCGCTATACGGCTATATGAACCGCGGGCGGCATGAAGGGGAGGTGGGGATCCAGCTGTATTCCTACAACAGCGCACTGAATACGGTGGAAGAACTGCTTTACATTCCCTATGACAGGACCTATGCGGTGCTGGCGGCGGAGATGGATACTCTGCTGTACCTGAACAGAAATCAAAAGCTGTATGTGGAACTGGGGAATGTGGTCTATGAGATCGACCTGGCAAGGCGTGTGTGCACCTCTCTGATCGAGATCACCCAGGACGGCAGCCTGCAGGTATCCGAGAACCACAAGATTTTAGTCTGGTCGGAGGGGGAGGATATTTATCACAGCCAGGTGCTGAATATCCGGAACCTCAGCCAGGGAACGCCGCGGAGCCTGAGCGTTGCCGACAACGAGGCGATCCGGCCGTTAGGCTTTATCGGGGAGGACATTATCTATGGAGTGGCCAGGCGGGAGGACATCCGGGAGGAAAACTCCGGCCGGGTCTTTTTCCCCATGTACAAGATCTGTATCTGTTCTTCCTCGGGGGAGCTCCTGAAGGAATACGGGCAGGAGGATATTTATGTGACCGATATCCAGGTGTCAGGCAACCAGATCACCCTAAACCGGCTGAGGCGGCAGGAATCCGGCGAATATCGGGAGACGGATCAGGATCAGATCATGAACAACATGGAGACGGAGACCGGGAAAAATGTGGTGGTGACAGCGGATATCGACGTGTATGAGCGGTATGTGCAGATCCAGACAAAGAGCGCTATTGACAGTAAGACCATTATGATACTGAACCCCAAAGAAGTGGTGTACGAGGGAGGCAGGGAGCTGCTCCTTCCGGAACATCAAGCTGGGGAGAGGTTTTATGTGTACGGGCCCTATGGCGTCAACGGGATATATACCTCTCCGGCGGGAGCGGTAAACCTGGCGTATTCTATCTCTGGCGTGGTGGTGGACGAAGAGGGGGAATGTATCTGGCTGAGGGGCAACCGGTCCGCGAGAAATCAGATCACCGCCATCCGGGAGACGGGCGTGGAGGAAGGGGAGACCAGCCTGGCGGTCTGCCTGGATACGATCTTCAGCTATGAGGGCATAGTGCGGGATTCCGGGTATTTGCTGAGCCAGGGCCGTTCGGTGCTGGAGATCCTGGAGGATAACCTGGAGGATGCCCAGGTCCTGGATCTGACCGGATGCAGCGTGGACGCCATGCTGTATTATGTAAATCGCAATCTGCCCGTCCTGGCCCTGATGCAGGACGGCGAAGCGCTGCTGATAACAGGTTTTGACGAGTATAACACGATTTTGCTGGAACCGGCCGCGGGCAGCCTCCACCGCCTTGGGCTCAACGATTCCTCGGAATGGTTCGAGGAAAACGGCAACTGTTTTATCACCTATCTGCGGCGGTGAGAGATCAAAAAAAGCAATACTGCGCTGTGGTCTTAGGTACGGCTAACGGACAGCCGGAAACAGCTGGCTGCGATAGCGGGAGAGCAGATGCAGCAGCATCAGGCCAAGGATGCCGCAGGAAATGACTTCACCTGCGCCCACCGTCAGCATAAAATAG
>CANPYT010000019.1 GCA_947588705.1 uncultured Acetatifactor sp.
GGTCGATGGCCTGCAGCAGCTCCTTGATCGCCTCCGCGCCCATGCCTACCCGGAATTTATTGCCATAGCTTTCCCGGGCATCCTGATACTCTTTCTCCGAAAGGATCTGCTTGAATTCCAGGCCGGAGTCTGCAGGGTCAAGCACAATATAAGACGCGAAATACAGAACCTTCTCCAACACCCTGGGAGAAAGGTCCAACACCAGGCCCATACGGCTGGGTATCCCCTTAAAGTACCAGATATGGGACACAGGGGCCGCCAGCTCAATATGGCCCATACGCTCCCTGCGGACACTGGCCTTGGTCACCTCCACGCCGCAGCGGTCACACACTACGCCCTTATATCTGATCTTCTTATATTTTCCACAATGACATTCCCAGTCCTTGCTGGGTCCAAAAATCTTCTCACAGAACAGGCCGTCGCGCTCAGGTTTCAGCGTTCTGTAATTGATGGTTTCCGGCTTCAGCACCTCGCCGTGAGACCACTCCCGAATCTTCTCGGGTGAAGCCAATCCAATCTTTATGGCGTCAAACGTCATAGGCTGATAGGTTGTTTCATTTCTTGTTTCTGGCATGAATGGCACTCCCTTCTATATCTTCCATATCCGATAGGTGAACGGCACCAATGGCGCGTTCAGCCCCGCGTCCGTCAGCCGAACCGCAGTTTTACAGCTTTCTGCAGCCCGGCACGGCCGGCCGGGCCGTCACTTAAAACTCTTCGCCGTCGCCATCCTCATAGTTATCATCATAAGCCTCGTCATCATAGTCATCCTCTTCATCGGTGCTCACCAGTTCACCGCTGTCATTGTCAAACTCCTGAGACTGATATCCCATCTGGCCAAGCTCGCCGTTGCCGTAATCGTCATACTTGCGGTCGCCCTCCATCTCATAGCGGTAATCCGTATCGCCGTAATCAATGGACTCCATGATCTCCACTTCCGTGTGGTCCTCCCGGAGCACACGCACATCCAGCCCCAGCGCCTGAAGCTCCTTGAGCAGTACCTTAAAGGATTCAGGGATGCCGGATTCGGGCACATTGTCTCCCTTGATAATGGCTTCATAGGTCTTCACACGGCCTACCACATCGTCAGATTTCACAGTCAGGATCTCCTGCAGCGTATAGGATGCGCCATATGCCTCCAGGGCCCATACCTCCATCTCACCAAAACGCTGTCCGCCGAACTGTGCCTTACCGCCCAGGGGCTGCTGCGTCACCAGGGAGTACGGTCCGGTAGAACGGGCATGGATCTTATCATCTACCAGGTGATGGAGCTTCAGGTAATGCATATGTCCAATTGTGACAGGACTGTCAAAATATTCTCCGGTGCGGCCGTCGCGCAGACGGACCTTTCCGTCGCGGGAGATGGGCACTCCCTTCCACAGTTCCCTGTGATCCCTGTTATCTGAGAGATACTGCATGACCTCCGGCAGAAGCTCTTCCTTGTGCTTGGCCTCAAACTCTTCCCACTCCAGGTTTACATAATCGTTGGCCAGATCCAGGGTGTCCATTATATCACGCTCATTAGCGCCGTCAAACACCGGGGTCGCCACATTGAAGCCCAACGCCTTCGCCGCCAGCGACAGGTGGATCTCAAGTACCTGTCCAATATTCATACGGGAAGGCACACCCAGAGGATTCAGCACGATATCCAGCGGACGTCCGTTGGGCAGGTAAGGCATATCCTCCACGGGGAGCACCCGGGAAACCACACCCTTGTTTCCGTGGCGTCCTGCCATTTTATCGCCCACGGAAATCTTTCTCTTCTGTGCGATGTATATACGGACCGCCTGATTGACGCCCGGGGACAGCTCATCGCTGTTCTCTCTGGTGAACACCTTGGCATCCACAACAATGCCATATTCCCCATGAGGTACCTTCAGGGAAGTATCCCGGACCTCCCTGGCCTTCTCGCCGAAGATCGCGCGAAGCAGCCTCTCCTCCGCGGTCAGTTCGGTCTCGCCCTTTGGCGTCACTTTTCCCACCAGGATATCGCCGGCACGTACCTCCGCGCCAATGCGGATAATCCCCCTGTCGTCCAGGTCTTTCAAGGCGTCGTCGCCCACACCGGGCACATCCCGGGTGATCTCCTCAGGGCCAAGCTTGGTATCCCGGGCCTCCGCCTCATATTCCTCAATGTGCACCGATGTATATACATCCTCCTGCACAAGCCTCTCGCTCAGCAGTACCGCGTCCTCGTAGTTATAGCCTTCCCATGTCATAAAGCCGATCAGGGGGTTCTTGCCCAGCGCCAGCTCACCCATAGAGGTGGAAGGGCCATCCGCGATCACCTGCCCCTCCGCCACACGGTCACCCTTAAAGACAATGGGCTTCTGATTGTAGCAGTTGGACTGGTTGCTGCGGGAGAACTTGGTCAGATGAAACTCCGCCTTCTCCCCGTCATCGTATGTGATCCGGATCAGCCTGGAGGACACATAGTCCACTGTGCCATTCTTTTTCGCCACGATACAGACACCGGAGTCTACAGCCGCCTTGGGTTCCATACCCGTTCCCACCACAGGGGCTTCCGTAGTCAGAAGCGGCACGGCCTGACGCTGCATGTTGGATCCCATCAGCGCACGGTTTGCGTCGTCGTTCTGCAGGAAGGGGATCAGGGCGGTAGCCACGGAGAATACCATCCTGGGCGATACATCCATATAGTCGAACATAGAGCGGGGATACTCGGAAGTTTCATCCTTGTAGCGGCCGGATACCGTGTTGCGGACAAAATGCCCTTCCGCATCCAAAGCCTCGCTGGCCTGCGCCACATGATAGTTGTCTTCCTCGTCCGCCGTCATATAGACCACCTCGTCGGTGACCACGGGATTCTGGGGGTCGGTCTTGTCGATCTTTCTGTAAGGCGCCTCCACGAATCCGTATTCATTGATCCGGGCATAACTTGCCAGAGAGTTGATCAGGCCGATATTCGGCCCCTCAGGGGTCTCAATGGGGCACATTCTTCCATAATGGGAGTAATGTACGTCGCGGACCTCAAATCCCGCGCGATCCCTGGACAGACCGCCGGGCCCCAGGGCGGACAGACGCCTCTTGTGGGTCAGCTCGCCCAGAGGGTTGTTCTGATCCATAAACTGGGACAGCTGGGAAGAACCAAAAAACTCCTTCACCGCAGCGGTCACGGGCTTGATATTGATCAAAGACTGCGGGGAAATCTCCTCCGCGTCATGGGTCGTCATACGCTCCCGCACAACTCTCTCCATCCTGGACAGGCCGATGCGGTACTGGTTCTGGAGCAGTTCTCCCACGGCGCGGATACGCCGGTTGCCCAGGTGATCGATGTCGTCGTCATTCCCCAGGCCATACTCCAGGTGCATGTTGTAATTGATGGACGCGATAATGTCCTCCTTAGTGATGTGCTTGGGAACCAGCTCATGGACGTTTTTCTTCAGCGCCTCCGCCAGTTTCTCAGGATCGCTCCCAAACTCTTCCAGGATCTTTGCCAGCACAGGGTAATAGACCCTCTCCCGAATGCCAAAGTCCCTGGGTTCACAGTCCACAAACCCTGTAAGCTTCACCATCATGTTGGAGAGCACCTTTACCACCCGCTCCTCCGTCTGGACATACACAAAGGGAACCGCGGCATCCTGGATCGTATCCGCGAGTTCCGCCGTCACCTTCGTTCCGGCCTCTGCCAGGACTTCACCGGTGGCGGGATCTACCACATCCGCCGCCAGGACCTGATGACGGATCCTGTTCCGGAAAGCCAGCTTCTTATTGAATTTATACCTGCCCACCTTGGCCAGGTCGTATCTGCGGGGGTCAAAGAACATAGCGTTGATCAAGCTTTCCGCGCTCTCCACGCTCAGCGGCTCGCCGGGACGTATTTTTTTATACAGCTCCAGCAGACCTTCCTGATAATTTTCCGCGGTGTCCTTTGTAAAACTTGCCTCGATCTTTGGCTCATTATCGCCAAAGACCTCCCGGATCTCTTCGTTTGTGCCAATACCCAGCGCACGGATCAACACGGTGACGGGCACTTTTCTGGTCCTGTCCACACGGACATAAAACACATCGTTGGAATCAGTCTCATATTCCAGCCATGCGCCGCGGTTGGGGATCACAGTGCAGGAGAACAGCTTTTTGCCGATCTTATCATGTCCGATGGCATAATAAATGCCGGGAGAACGAACCAGCTGGCTCACGATGACACGCTCCGCCCCATTGATGACAAAAGTTCCCGTCTCCGTCATCAGAGGCAGATCTCCCATAAAGATCTTGTGCTCGCTGATCTCTTCCTTCTCCTTGTTGTAGAGACGGACTGTCACAGTCAAGGGCGCCGCGTAGGTGGCGTCTCTCTCCTTACACTCCTCAATAGAATACTTTACATCGTCTTTGCAGAGCTCAAAATCCACGAACTCAAGACTCAGAGAGCCGCTGTAGTCGGCAATAGGAGAAATATCGTCAAACACTTCTCTCAGGCCCTCATCCAGAAACCACTGATAGGAGTCTTTCTGAACTTCGATCAGATTAGGCATCTCCAATACCTCTTTCTGGCGAGCGTAACTCATACGCATCACCTTGGTATTGGCAATCGGACGTATTCTGTTCTTTTCCATCGAAAATTCACCCCGTTCTTTCTGATTTCATGCTTTCACTATGCCCACATAACAGTACCTTTCACAAAAATGAGCATGGTACAGCACAATAGTGCACTATCCATGATAGCACAAATAAAATAGGGGGTCAAGCAGAAATTTCCTGAATAAAAAAAATATGAATAAAAAAATGCAACAGTTCAGCCAAAAATAAAAGACAGCTTCCCGTCCAGATACACGGAGCTGTCTTTTATCATATTGCAAATACGCCGACAGGCTTCTTACTTAAGAGTAACCTTAGCGCCAACTTCCTCGAGCTTCTTCTTGATCTCCTCGGCCTCTTCCTTGGTAGCGCCCTCCTTAACGAGCTTGGGTGCGCCGTCCACTACAGCCTTAGACTCGGACAGGCCAAGGCCGGTCACCTCACGGACTACCTTGATGACTTTAACCTTCTCTGCGCCGACCTCTGTCAGTTCTACATTGAACTCGGTCTTCTCCTCCTCAGCTGCTGCAGCGGGGCCTGCTGCTGCGACAACCACGCCTGCTGCTGCAGACACGCCGAACTCCTCCTCACATGACTTTACCAGATCATTCAACTCTAATACGGTCAGCTCTTTGATAGCATCGATCAATTCCTGGGCAGTCAACTTTGCCATTTTAATATCCTCCATTTCGTTTTCATTTTGATTATTTGCGAATCGTCATTTGATCCGTTTTTGTTTCCTTATGATTTGTCCGCCGGTCACTCTGCAGCGGGAGCCTCGGCTGCAGCCGGTGCTTCCACAGCACCTGCCCCGCCTTTCTCGGCCAACTGGTTCATGACACGGGCGAAATTGGTGATAGGACTCTGCATACTGCCAAGCAGTCTGGAAATAAGAACATCCCTGGACGGAATGCTTGCGATAGAAGCGATCCCCTTGGCATCATAAACGGTACCTTCCACAACTCCGGCCTTGATCTCCAGATTTTCCGCAGTCTTTGCAAACTCAGCCAGCACTCTCGCAGGCGCCGTCGCGTCATCCGCGGAAATCGCCACTGCGCTGGGGCCTTCCAGATACTGGGTCAGACCTTCGAACTCGGTGCCCTTGAACGCAAAATTCATGAAGGTGTTTTTATACACCTTATAGGTAACACCTGCCTCACGCAGATTCTTGCGGAGCTGAGTGTCCTGCTCAACGGTAAGTCCCCGGTAATCTACCAGGACTACGGACTGAGCATCCTTGATGCTGGCAGAAATCTCATCAACGATGGGTTTCTTTAACTCAACCTTTGCCATTTCCTTACCTCCTTATAAAATTTTGTGGGAACGAATCCCCCGCCGAAAGGAGTTTCTATAAGAAAAGCCTTCCCAAAGACAGGAAGGCAAAAAGTCTTACGTCAAAACTCTTTCCTCGGTAGGCGCTCTGCTTGCCCCGCCATACGGGACCTACTGTCTTCGGCACGGTCTTACGACCTTTTGTACTATATCACAGGGGGCCGACTTTCGTCAACCCCCTGCATTCATTTTCTGTAAAAAAGTGTAATAGTCCAGCCCACGGATCAATACTTCGCAACGTTCACTTTTACGCCGGGGCCCATTGTGCTGGTCAGGGTAATGCTCCTCAGGTACTGACCCTTCAACGCGCTGGGGCGGGCCTTAGTGATCGCATCCATCAGCGTGTTAAAGTTCTCCTGCAGAGCCTCCTCCGTAAAGGAAGCCTTACCCACAGGCACATGCACAATGTTAGTCTTGTCAAGCCTGTACTCGATCTTACCGGCTTTGATATCCGCGATGGCTTTCGCCACATCCATGGTGACGGTTCCCGCTTTCGGGTTGGGCATCAGGCCCTTCGGGCCCAGCACCTTACCGAGACGGCCAACCACGCCCATCATATCGGGAGTCGCCACTACCACGTCAAAATCCAGCCAACCCTCGTTCTGAATCTTAGGGATCAGCTCTTCGCCGCCCACATAGTCAGCTCCCGCGGCCTCTGCCTCGTTCAGCTTGTCACCCTTTGCAAATACCAGCACTTTCACTGTCTTACCGGTTCCATTGGGCAGTACCACCGCGCCGCGGATCTGCTGCTCCGCATGACGTCCGTCGCACCCTGTCCGGATATGCACTTCAATGGTTTCGTCAAATTTTGCGGTTGCAGTCTTCTTTACCAAGGCGATCGCCTCGTCGGGCTCATAGAACACATTACGGTCTACAAGCTTTGCAGCCTCATTATATTTCTTGCCATGTTTCATTCTCTTACCTCCTAGGTTCCAGCGACAACATCCGTTGTCTCCCAACTATTGATTAATCTTCTACCGTGATACCCATACTGCGCGCGGTACCGGCGATCATGCTCATAGCGGCCTCCAGGCTCGCGGCGTTCAGGTCGGGCATCTTGGTCTCGGCGATCTCCTGAAGCTTTGCCTTGGAGATCTTTGCTACCTTTGTCTTGTTAGGCGCTGCAGAACCTGACTGCAGATTGCATGCCTTCTTCAGCAATACTGCTGCGGGAGGGGTCTTCGTAATGAAACTGAAGGATCTGTCTGCATATACGGTGATCACAACAGGAATGATCAAATCGCCCTTGTCAGCGGTCCTCGCATTGAACTGCTTTGTGAACTCCACAATGTTTACGCCATGCTGACCCAGCGCAGGGCCAACAGGGGGAGCCGGTGTTGCTTTGCCGGCAGGGATCTGTAACTTGATATAGCCTACTACTTTCTTTGCCATTTTGGCACCTCCTAAAATTGTGGTAAACCGCTGTCCGGCCGCCCCGAAAGGGCAGCCCGGCTTTCCGCTGCCGCGGCCAGCCGGCGGTATTCCGGCGCAGGATCCGCAAAGGCCCTGCTCCCACTTTATTGCCTATATTTACCGGCGAATGCCGGGAAATACCTTTTGAACCAAGCCCTGAAAACCTTCCAGCGTATCCTCAGAGCTTTCTCACCTCCGCAAAACTGATCTCCACAGGGGTCTCTCTGCCAAACAGCTCCACGTTGATGGTTGCCGTCTGCTTGCTGAAGTCCAGCTTCTGCACCACGCCAACGGTATCTTTCCATACCCCTGCCACAACGGCGATGCTGTCTCCTTCCACAAAGTCAACAGACACATTTTCCGTCTTGATCCCCAGAGGTTTCATTTCCGCCTCCGTCAGCGGAACGGGCTTGCTTCCCGGTCCCACGAAGCCGGTAACGCCGCGGGTATTGCGGACAACGTACCAGGTGTCATCGTTCATCTCCATATTGAGCAGCACATAACCGGGGAACATCTTTTTCTGAACAGTCTTCCTTGCGCCGTTCTTCAGCTCCACCACATCCTGCATGGGAACTCTGACCTCCAGGATCTGCTCTGCCAGATGCTTGTTATTCTCGATGGTCTTCTCAATATTGGCTTTGACCTTGTTCTCATATCCTGAATAGGTATGGACCACATACCACTTTGCCTCTGCCATTCGATCATCCCCCATTTTAAATTGATGTTAAGAAGTTTACACCATACTTGACCACATAATCAATGATTGCAATAATAATGCCCACTACAATCGAGATCACTACTACTGCGATAGACTGCTTGAGGGTGGCCTGTCTATCGGGCCATGAAATTTTCTTAAACTCGGCCTTCATCCCCTTAAAGAAGCCGGGATGTGCCTGCTTTTCCGCGGAATCTCCCATGATAAATCCTTTCGCCTACTTTACTTGGTTTCCTTGTGCAGGGTGTGTTTTCTACAGAATCTGCAATACTTCTTGGTCTCCATACGATCCGGATGGTTCTTTTTCTCCTTGGTCGTATTGTAATTCCGCTGCTTGCATTCGGTACATGCTAAGGTGATTTTTGTGCGCATCTCGCTACCTCCCATCGTTCCTGTTACGCCGTTACAACATCTGATATTTTAAGCATAAAAAAAAGACCTAAATCTTATCTCGCCTGAATACTATAACACAGGATAAGCGTTCCGTCAACAGTTTTTTCTTCCCCGGACCGCAAAGTTTTTGCATTTCCGCTCTTGTTTCTTCCTATCTAATGTGTTACAATCTAAATATCTTTATAAGAGATATATAAGAAGTGCGGAAGGAGACAAAAACGGATTTTTGTTCTCCGGTTTTTGGTACGCAAAATTGTCACCTGTTTCAGGGAAGAAGGGAGGCGTGGCAATGAGTGCTATTCTAAACGCGGTCTACAACAATTATCTGGCCGCTTACACACCGAAGCCTGTCACTCGGTACGATGCCCATAAAAAAGAAGAGCTTCGCAGCGTGTATGATTCCATTGTCAAAATGAATAGAGATGCCCCCTGGTACCTTCCCACAACCAGCAAAGCCACGCAGAATTACGCCGTGGACCTGAAAGAGAATGCCCGGGAGCTTCATAACACGATCGCCCAGCTGGGAGGGCTTGAGGAAGAGGGCCTGTTCAGTAAGAAGAGCGCCTACTCCTCTGATGAGGATGTGGTTTCCGCTTCCTATATCGGCCCCCAGGAATCCGACGGCCCATCGCCATCCCTTGAAGTGGAAGTGCAGTCGCTGGCTTCCTCCCAGGAAAATCTGGGTTATTTCCTGCCGGACGCAAAGGTCAATCTCCCTCCTGATACCTATTCTTTTGACATAGGCATCAACGACATGAACTACGAATTTCAGTTTTCCGTCAGCGGTGGCGAGACCAACCGCGATATCCAGGAGCGCCTGATTCGGCTGCTGAACAATTCCGGGATCGGCATTCACGCGGATATCGAAGAGTCGGATGGCCACTCGGCTATCCGTCTGACATCGGAAGCCACCGGCCTCTCCCAGGGAAAGGACCTGCTGTTTACGGTCAGCGACGACCATACCAGCAAGACTCCCGGAACGGTAGCTTATCTCGGGATGGATTACGTTACACGCCAGGCGTCCAACGCCGAGCTTTTGGTAAACGGCGAAAAACGCTCCGTTCCTTCCAACCGCCTGACAGTGGGCAAACTGTTTGACATATCCCTGAAGGGCATCAGCCCTGAGGGCAGCCCTGTTCAGATCGGCCTGAAGACGGACGTGGAATCCCTTGCCGACAATGTGACCCATCTGGTCGGCGGATACAATGAATTTATGAAAGCCGCTTCCTCCTATCTGGATTCCCAGGCCAAGAGCCGCCAGCTGGTGCGTGAGCTGAAGGGGATCGCCCTGACCTATGGCACTTCCCTGGAACCCATGGGATTCACTATGGCGGAGGACGGTACACTGGACCTGGACAAAGACAGGCTGCGCAAGACCGCGGTGGAATCCACAGACATATCGGAAACCTTCCATTCCCTGAAGACCTTTTCGGATATGCTGCTGCGCAAGAGCGATCAGGTTTCCCTCAATCCCATGAACTATGTGGAGAAGATCATGGTCGCTTACAAAAACCCGGGCCATAATTTCATCAACCCTTATGCCACCAGCGCATACAGCGGCATGATGTTCAACGGTTACTGCTAAAAAACTTCCGGCCTCATCGGTTTCCCGAGAGGCCGGAAGCTTTATGTTATCATTTCGATTTCTTTCCCTTCGCCTTATACTTTTCAATCTGCACAAAATCGTCCATCAGTTCCAGGATCTTGTCTCTTCCTTCCTGATTCAGCTTTACATAATACTGCATTACTCTGTTTTCCAGAAGCTGGGCTCCCAGCGATGTATCCCTCTCCAGGGAAGAAAAATCTACGGGATTCAGGCTTAGCTTATCGCACATTTTGATCACCGTTCCATATGCCATGCCTTCTATCCCCCGTTCCAGTGCAGTTACCAGCGTACTGTAGGGAATCCCCATCTCCATCGCAAACTGTCGCACACTGCGATACTGTCTCAGTATCTCCTTTTTCAAAATTTCAGCTTTTGTCATTTTCTTCTCCTCTCTATAACTAGTAATCATGATTAAGCCTACGGATACACTATACGATATAACGTGTATGATTTCAAGTATAATTCTGTTTTTAACTGTGCTTTTTTCACCCTTTTTTCAATTCCTCGGACGATTCCTGGACACGCCCCGGATATCCCGCGGCGCACCTGCGCAAACCGGCCCGGCCTCTGTCAAAATAAGGGCGGCCAAAGCCACCCTTACCATTATCCTACTGTTCTTTTGTTATCATTTCTTGCTGTCCATAAACTGCGGCATCACAACAGATGTCTTATTGGAAGTCTTATAATAGTCATACGCCGCTTTCGACGCCTTTCTTCCCTGCCGGATGTTTTCGCGGGCCCCTCTGAAAAAACCTTCGACCAGTTTTTTGTTCCGGGCCTCCTGCGCCTGGATCTCCACGCTTTTCTCCGTGACCTGGGTCACCAGCCCCTGAAGGCGCCGGATCTGTTCCCGATATTTCTCCCGGTTCCCGGAAAGCTCCTCCGCCACCCTGGCATACAGGCTTTCAAAACCATTGTCAAGACTTTTCAACTTTTCGATCAGCCGGCCCTTTTCCTCCACATACTCGTCAAATCGTTCCATATCCACATTCTCCGCCTGAAAGATCTCCTGCTGCCTCAGGTTATACTGCTGGACCTCATCCATAACCTGAAGTTTCTTTTGGAGGCTTTCCTCCAAAAGGGTCAGATAATTTTCCGTCATATGCTTTCACTCCTGTCCGGCCGTCGGGATCCTCAGGCCCTGCCTGCCTGCATGACGCTTTTCCACGTATCGCGCACACTCCGCAGATGCCCGTTGACCTCCTCTAATATTTCCTTGTCCTTCTTGATATTAGCCTCCACCAGCCTTTGGCTCAGATAGGAATAAATACGTTCAAAGTCCTGGGCCACCGGGTATTTCATATCCAGCGTCTGGCGCAGATAGTCAATGATCCGTTCCACCTTTGTGATGTGGATATGAGCCTTTTCAATGTCCTTCTGTTCCACAGCCACGATCGCAATATTACAAAACTTAATGGCTCCTTCATAGAGCATCAGCGTAAGCTCCCCCGGCGAAGCCGTAAGGACCTTACTGTTGTTATACTGCGCATATGCATTGGGTAATGCCATTTTCAGCATCCTGCCTTTCTGTCTTCCAAATCCGTTTTATCAACCACCCAGCAAAGCCGTCACAGCGCTGGCATTTTTCTGCATCTGGGCCATAGCTGTCTCCATGTCGGCAAACTTAGCGTACCATTTGTCCTCATAATCCGCCAGTTTGTCCTCCAGATCCTTGATCTTGGATGTATAATCATCGTACTCCTTCTTCATCCGGACGTCCTCATAGACGGTATAAGAGGAGCTGTATTCCGTGCGGGCCATCCGATCCGTAAGTTCGGAATACAGATTTCTGGAAAGCCCCACAAAGAAGTCAACTACCGACTGGGGATCGCTGGCGATCATGGAACGCAGCTTATCCGCATTTCCCGACGTGTTCGCGTCGTCCGCGTCGCCGTCGATATGGTAGGCGTTTTTCTCGTTTTCCGCGGCGGTAAAATAGCTCAGCGTCTCAATGCCGAAATTGGACAGATACATCTGCTTGCCATTTACCATGACGCCGGACATCATCACCTGCTTGATGGCGGTGGAAACAGTTCCAAGGGTGCTGTCTCTGCGGAGCAGGGCGTCCTTGATCTTTTTCTCCCACTCCTCCACCTCGCTGTCGGACATAGCATCCTTTTCCTCGTCCGTCAAAGGCTCATATCCTCTTGCGGACTCCGCGTTATACAGCTTATCCATCTCGTTGATCAGCTCGTTATACTCCTTGAAGAAGTTCTTGATCATATCGTAGACGCCGTCCGTATCGTCCTGGGTGGACAGAGTGACTGTCTCGCCTTTCGCCGTCGTGGAATTGATCGTCAGGGTAAGGCCGTTAATGGCAAACGTATTGGTAGAGCCGGTATACTCCACGCCGTTCAAGCTGATCTTCGCATCCTTCGCTTCATTCTTTGTCGCTCCCGATGACGCCTGGGCAGCCTTCAGGTCAGCAAGCATCTGCTCCACTTCAGCCTTTTCCGCATTGACCTGCTCCTGCACTTTTTCCTGCTCTTCGGCCGTCAGCTTCAGGGTGCCGCCCCCACTATCCTCAAGCCGGTTTGTGGTGATATCCGTCAATTCCGCTGCCGTGGTATCCCACTCTGTTTCCCAGTCCGCCAGATCGGCATATGCCGCGTCACCCGGATGGGCCGCATACAGCTCGCTTACCTTCTGCTTGACCTCAGCGATGTTAGCGGCGCTGATATCGATGCCGCCCAGCTCGCTTCCGAACCGGTTCGACAGCGCCGTCAGCCGATCCTGCTGCAACGCTTCCAGGCTGCTCTTTCTCGCCGTCAGCTGCGACAGCTGATCCTCCAGCCTCTGGTCAAGGCTTCCCGCGATCCTGTCCGCCCAGTCCTGATACTTCTTTTCAGTGGCCGCATCCACATAGCCCAGCCCGAGCTGGTTCAGAAGGGCAATCCCGTTCTCATCCTCGGAATAGACTGAGAAATCGTTCTCCGTACCCGTATTTTTAGACGCCAGGTAAAACCTCTGGTTGTTGGCGTCAAAAGACGCGTTCAGGCCGGCTTCCTTAAAGGAATTCACCAGTTCGCCAAGCGTCGTGGCCCTGGTTACGGTAATCTCCTTTTCCTCGCCGCCCACATTCACCTTGATCACGCCGCTGGCAGTCTCCAGGTCGATCCCCATCTCGCCAAGCGTCGTGTCAGCCGTATATCCCTTCTTGCCGTCGCCAAGCTGCCCTCCTGTCAGATAGCCGGACTGCGCCATCTGGGAGACCTCGAGGCTCTGCACACTGTTCATGGCGCCCTCGCCGGTAATGACGCTGACGACGTTACTGTTGGAGACCTTGGTGGTCTTCTTCATGTAAGAAGTTTCAAACCGAAGGTTGCTCAGTGCGCCGTCATACAGCTTCTTGATCTTGGCGTTCAGCGTTTTCCAGGCGTCCTGGGTCCACTGAAGCTTTGTCTGCGCTTTCTTTGCATCATCTACCTTTGTCCTTCGCGCTGCCACAAGCTGTTCAATTATGCTCTCCGTGTCCATGCCGGACATCAGTCCGCTCAATCTCATTGGCATTGTCAATTCCTCCTGATCTTTTTTCCCGGGAAACGTTTTTCCGGCGATTTGTCCTATCTCTTCTCATCCACCAGGATTCCCGCAAGTTCCCATACTTTTGCGATCATATCCAGTGTCTTTTCCGGCGGAAGCTCTTTGATGACTTCCTTGGTGCTCTTATCCAGGATCTTGATGGTGACGCGGTTCGTGTCCTCATGGATCCCAAACACCGCTTCGGTGTTCTGCATACTGCGGTTCAGCTTTTCAACTGCCTTGCGGATCTGCTCATGGTTAGGCTGCTGCTCCTTGTTCTGCTCGCTGCTGTCAGCCTGGCCCTTCTCCTGGGCGTTCTCCACGACGCTGGTGGCCTTATCCACCTGCTCCGCCGCCGGGACGCTGCTGTCGGCGTTCTCGGGTTTCTCCGTCTGTACAGGGGCCTGAGGCTTCTGCACTACACTTCCCTGTGCCTGTACAGTCATTACACTTGAAATCGGTTCAATTGTCATTGTGTCCACCTCCGTGTGAAATCTGTTTTGCTTTGCAGTTAATTTTATACAAGATAATACATCTACTTGTTTTATCGGTTTTCTGCCGAAAAAATTAACAGGGAAGTACAAAAAAATTGCGCTTCCCTGCCAAATATCTCATTTTTTCTGCCGCAGACGGCCACGAGCCCTTCTCATCCCAGCAGATTCCTCAACGCCTCCATGCCTTCCGCGTTGACAGCCTCCTGGGTCGCATCCTGGATCTGGAGATATACCTCTTTGCGGTATATGGGCACCTCCTTGGGAGCCGCGATGCCGACCTTCACCTGCTCTCCCTTCACCTCTAAGATCGTGATCTCAATGTTATTGTTGATCACGATCGCTTCGTTCTTTTTCCTCGACAAAGCCAGCATTCCGCTACTCACCCGCCTTTCTCGACTGCAAAATGTCATAAATGGGGAATTTCACCGGGTAATCGCCCTTCTCCACGATAACCTGGCAAGCCTTGTGCTCCTCCACATTGATGACAAACGGCCCCTGCAGGTTCACACTCATCTTTGTCAGATCTCCCGGGACCGTCACCGTCACCAGCACCAGAATATTATCTTCCGTCACATGTCCGGCCTCGGCCAGCAGCTCATCATCCACTTCCGGATCATAGTCCGGTTTCACGATCAGGGGATCCATCACCGGCATGGCAAAAGCCGGTTCGTCCAGGGACTGAAGGAAACGGATCCCGGCATTGGTCCCCTTTGCCTCGTCGTGAAGCAGCGCGAACCTCTTCATATCAGGAAAACCGATGATCCCATTGGTAAAGGTAATGATCTTGTCATCCGCGATCTCGATCTCACCGAAAATCTTTGTCTCAATTTTCATACTTCCTCTTTTCCGCCGCCTCACGCGGCCTTTTGGTCACTGTGCCGGGACGCGCCGTCAAATATAATCCAGAAGCGTTGCCTGCATCACTTTCCCCGCCGCCAGCAGCGCTGCGGTATAAGTCTCCGTGGCGCTCTCCAGCTGTATCGTGACCTCCGCGATATCCACATCCTCGTTGGTGCTCTTCAGGGTCTCAAACGTCGTCTTCTGCGTCTGCATCCGGTTTTCCACCAGCGCAAGCTTGCTTCCCCGGTTTCCGCAGTTGGTGATGCAGAGGTTTGCGTCGTCCAGGTACTTCTGAAAGGCCGTGATGCCCGACTCAAAAAGCTTTTGCTCCTTATCCTTCGCCCAGGTCAGCGCCTTGCCTACCGCGTCCAGCTGTTCCTGCAGGTGCGCAGCCTCCTCATCACTGGCCGTCTTCATCAATTCCGTCAGATTTGTCTGAAGCTCTTCCAGGTCCTTCACATCCCCCATGGCGGAGATCAGATCGTCCGTCTCCCTGCCGATACCGTGCTTGAAGCACTCGTCCGCGGTGGAATTGATGCGGATGCTCTGGTTGAATCCCACATCGTATTCTATCGCCTGCCGCTCCGCGTTCTCCGTCAGGTAAGATTCGTTAAATTTGATCTCCTCCGTCGTGCCGGGGTCTGAGGTACAGGCAAAATAATGCTGGGGCCGCAGATCTCCCTTCTCCCAGTGCGCCTTCTGGTAGGTGACCCGGATCTCGCCTTCGTTGGCCACCGTGCTGGCGTCATCCTTCACCGCCATCAGGTCTTTGTACTTATTGTCGCCCATTAAAAGTTCTCCCGTCTCCGGCACATAGATCAGCGCGTCAGGGTCATTGTACGCCTCGGTGTACGGATCCTCATAGGAGTGCATGGTGCGGATCTCCCCCGCGGCGCCGCCTGACCAGGTCACATCCTCATAAGTGACGGTGGTGGAGTCGTCCGGATTCAATGTCTCAATTCTCCTTTTGAAAGAAATGGACGGCACCTGGCTTCCATCGCCCAGGCAATCGTCGTAAGCCAGCCGGATCCGGTGGCTGGTGGTGGAGCCGATATCGTTCTCCGTCACGTCCACATCCATATAATTGCTGGAATTGATCTTCAAAAGATCCCCCATATCCACGTTCGTCACATCGTCGATATCGTCCACGCCAAGCTGCTCCGTGATCTCATACAGCTGGTTCAGCTCCTCCTCAAAGCGCAGGGAAGTGTTGGTGCGGTACCCGGTAAACACATACCGGCCGGCATAGTCCGCGTCGCCGGTGGAATAGATCTCTTCCGCCAGAGACTTCATCTGCTCCAGGATGATCTCCCTGTCCTCCGATTCCAGATAATTATTGGACCCCTTGTTGCACTGGCTGATCAGGTTCGTCAGCACTTGAGTCAGGTTGTTCAGCGCTCCCTGGGTCACGTCAAGCCAGCTTTCCGCGTCGGGAATGTTCTTGCTGTAATATTGGGTCACCTGGGTCACGCTGCTGCGAAGACGGAGGGCACGGATAGCCACTACCGGGTCGTCCGAGGGCCGGTTGATCTTCTTCTGGGTGGACTGCTGGGTGCTGAGCCGGTCTTCATTCCGCTTGTTGACATTGATATTGGACAGGTTATTCCGCTGAATGATCTTGTTCGTTATTCTCATACTGCTCTCCTTTTTCTTTCCGCTCCAAACCCTTATACGCCGGTTTCCAGTATCAGCCTGTCATACATCTCCGACAGCGTCTGGATCATCTGGCAGGCCAGATTATAACCGTACTGATATTTCACAAGGCTCACAGCCTCCTCATCCTCATCCACGCCGGAAATGGACATCCTCTGAACGTCGATGGTTCCCGCCACATCCTGGTAGCTCTGGCTGAAGGTGTTGGCCCGCTGGGCGTTCAACGCCACATCCGACAAGACGCACTGCAGAAATTCCGATGCCGAACAGCCCCGGAAGCTCATCCTGTCCTTGTCGGTCGCCAGCCATTTCAGATCGTTCAGAAGATCGTTCTGCTCCACGCCGTCTCCCTGGGCATAGCGGTTCGCCAGCCGGCTGGGATCATCCAGCATCGCGGCAAGAATGGAAAAATTCATGGCCGTCATGCGGTAATAGCTGTCATCGTTCACGCCGACTTTGAAAGCCACCTCCGGGAAGTTATCTTGCGCCCACTGCTGGGCTTCCGCCTCCAGCTGATCCTCGACTCCGGCGATCTGTTCGTCGGCATAGGCTTTCGCCTCCCGCTCCGCCGCTTTTTCTCTCTCGCTTTTCAGCTGTTCTTCCGCCTGATCCCGAAATTCCTGGTCTGTGGGGATCTCCGTCGCGGTGGGATGGGTCCTCATATATTCCGTCCGCAGCGTTTCCGCCCGCTCCTGGATCTCATCGGCGGTGGGGTCTCCCACGTCATCCAAATATTCCTGTTTCTTCTCCTGGAAGAATTCCTGATACTTTTCTCCCATGATCTCGTCAAAGCGCTTATCCTTCAGCGCCTCCAGCGCTTCCTCTTTCGTCTTCCCATAATACATGTCATATCGGGTGCTTTCCGGGAAATCAAACTGTTCGTCGTTTCTCGTGAGGTCATCGGCGGTAAACAGCTGGATCCCCTTGCTCCCTTCGGAAGTATAGCCGCTGGTGAGGATGTCGTTGACCTTCTGGGAAAATGTCCTCAGCCACTCGTTCATCTGGCTCATGTAATAAGGGATACCTTGATAATCCAGGCTGGTTCCCACATTGGCCACCTTGTTTACCCTGTCGTTGGTAAGGCGCTGGGGATTTTTCTCCTTCTCCGGCGAAAGCGTAAAGGTATAGCTGTATACCGGCTCGCCGCTATCGTCATAACGGATGGAATACTCCCAGGAATCATAATAGAACAGCTGGTTGCCCAGATTGATGATCCCCTGATCCGCCAGATTCAGCTTGTTTAAATCTCTCAGATATTCTTTGCCCACCTGTATGGTGACCGTGTCACAGAGCACCCCATCCCTGTTTTCCGTTCCCGTTGCGGTGATGAGGCCGGTAAAATTTTCGTTGTTGTTTCCGTCACGCATCTCGATCAGCCCCCGCAGGGCACCGCCCATGGATGCGTTGTAAAGGTTGAATTTCTGGCCGTTATCCCAGTAGACCTCGTAAAGGCCGTCAATATCCGTCTGGTTGACCTTCTCATATTTGGCCCTTGCCTTGCATTCCAGGCCGTTATACTCGCTGTTGTCCACCAGCACCTGTCCGCCCGCGATCCTCACGATATACCGGTTTGCCCCGGTGACCCGGTCCGGGTTGTTGGTATCCTTGATGGGGATCTCCTGTACGTCCACATCCACGATCTGGGACAGCTGATCCACCAGAAGAGCTCTCCTGTCCCGAAGCTCGTTTGCCTTGACGCCGCTGAGTTCAATGGTGTTGATCTGCTTGTTCAGGGTGGCAAGCTCGCCCGCGATGGAATTGATCTCCTCGATCTTCAGCTTCAGTTCCTGGTTCACGTCCTTCTGAAGCTTCTCCATGTTTCCGGCCAGGTTGTTGAAATAATCCGCCATGGAAGAAGCGTATCCCACGAACTGCGACTTTGCGGTGGCGCTGCCGGGATCCTTCAGAAGTTCTCCCAGGCCCGTGATCATCATCTGGTCAAAAAAGGTTTTAAATCCGGGGGAGAGGGAGGTATCGTCAAAATAATCCTCGATCATTGTCATATAATACTGCTTCTCATCAAATTCTCCCACCTTGGCGTTGTTGGCCCAGTACCGGAAATCATAGAAATTATCCCGGATCTGCTCGATCGCCAGCGTCTCTACGCACGCTCCCGCGCAGCCGAAGGTCTGAAACACCCGAAGCGCGCTGGCCGCCTGCTGCTTCACCTGCTGCCTGCTGTATCCTTCCGTTTCCGCGTTCGCTATGTTGTTGGCCGTGGTGTTCTGGGCGGCATTTGCCGCCAACAGGCCCGTGTACGCAGTATTCAATCCAAAAAATGTAGAGGGCATTTCCCTGCCTCCTTCCTATCCTTACATACCAAGCGTGTTGATAATATGCTCCAGCATCTCGCTGATCACATTGATGTAACGGCTGGCCGCATTATACGCGCTCTGGAATTTGACCATATTGGACAGCTCCTCGTCCGAGGACACGCCCACCACCTGTTCCCTGGCGTCTTCCACGCCCTCCACAGTGCCCACCTGGTTCTCGTAGATACTCCGCTGCACTTCGCCCGTAACGGAGATCTGGGTAATAAGATCCGTATAATAATCCACAAAACTGGTCTTCTTTCTCACGTTGGGGTTCAGAGTGTACTCTTCCTCCTTGAAGGCGTCCTCCAACTCCTCCGCCACTCCCTTATCCTCTTCCTGGTCGGGTTTCAGGAACCCCAACATAGACGGCTTCTGGAGCAGTTCCGGATCCACGGTCAAATTGCCGCAGGTGTAAAGGGAATTGCCATCCCCCGGGTTTTCCTCGTTGTACACCCAGTATTCGTTGCCGTCCGCCCCTTTTACCATAGTGTAACCCGGCGTCGTCGCCTTGGAAAACAGCTGGATAGGCCGTCCGTCGCTCATACGCAGGTACCCGTCCGGATCGGACTTGCAATATTTTACGCCCACCAACCTGGACCCGTCCTCCAGCTCCAGGTCACCGGTCTGCACACCCGCATGATTCTCCAGGATGCTGTTGACTTTTGTCACCACATTGTGTATCAGCTGGTCGAACTCCGCCTGGACATTCATGATGATGGACTGGGAAATGCTGTCGTAATCCACCCCGATATCCGTGTAATTTGCCCTGTGGTCTCCCCGGGCCAGCAGCATGGACTTCAGCCCGCCGATGTCCGTGTTTCTGTCGGAGGAGATCTCCTGGTTCAGGTTAAATACCTCCGCCCCGTCTATAATATACTCCTTGGTGCCGTCCGCCAGGATACGGTAATCCGCGTTCTGCGGCCAGAAAGGGGTATAAAACCCTGTGGTTCCGTCTATATCCAGCTCTATCTCATGGCAGGTGGAACCTCTCACGAAATCCACGCCCTCGATCTGTACCCAGACGTTGCCCTCCATATCCTCGTCATAGCGGATATCCACCATCTCCGAAAGCTCATCCAGGATCTGGTTCCTGGCATCCCGCAGATCGTTGGCATGTTCGATTTTTCCCGTCTCGATGGCCCGTATGCTGTCATTTAAGATCAGGAGCTGGCGGCCATACTGGTTGATCTTATCCACCTGCGTCCGGATCTGGGCGTTTAAGTTGTTCTGATAATCGGAGAGCCCGCCGTAGACGGAACCGGCCCGCTCCGCGAACTCCATCGCCCGCTGCACCAGCAGCCCCTGGTTGACAGAGCTCGTGGGGTCTTTTACCAGCTCTTCGATAGCGCTCCAGAAATCCTCGATGGTGGTCTGGAACGCCTCCCCGTTCATCTCCCCGAACTGCGTCTCCACGCCCTCGATCACTTCCGTGGACACCTCATAAAACATACTGCGGCCCGATTCTTTGCGATATGTCTTGTCCAGGAAATAATCTCTCACTTGTTTTACACGGGAATATGTGACACCAAGACCCACCTGCTTGTTGTTGACCTTGTCCGGGTCTACAGAAAGTGTCAGATACCTCTTTGCGGACAGCTGTACCTGCTGCCTTGTATATCCGACGGTGTCCACATTAGAAAGATTATGCGCTGTGGTGTTCAGCGCATTTTGACTGTTTTGTAATCCGGATGCTCCTACATATAGGCTGCCCATCAATGGCATGACCGTCACCTCCACATTTCACAGGGATATTTTCCTCTTTACTGCCTGGCATCAAACCCGCCTGACATGACTCCCATGGTGTCGCCCGAATTATAGGCGTTCTTTGTATAATTCGCCGTCTCCGGTGCGCTTCTCATGGACTGCACCAGATTCATTTCAAACTCCACCATTTCCAGCGCGTTCGTCAGCAGCTCTCTGTTGTGTTCATTGACCCTCTGCAGCTCGCGAACCGCACTCTGCAGCCTGTCGTGAACCTCCGCCAGCTTCGCCTGCTCTTCCGGCCGGGCGGACATGATCTCGATCAGATCTGTGAGCTTACACTTTTCAACATCCCTGTTCAACACATTGGCAATATCGGCGGTGACCTCCACCCGTTTCTTTTCCAGGTTGTGAAGCCTGCTCACCAATATCTGCTCCTCATCCGTGATCTGTTGTAATTTTTCCAGATTGCCGCTGACAACCAGCGGCGTCTTTCTCTGAGATAGTTCCAAAAGCCCCTCATACTCGGCGCTCTCCTCTTCGAGCACCGCTAACAGATTTTCCATCAAGCTTGCCACGGAACGATTACCTCATTTCTTCATACTTGCGCAGCAGCTTCTCCGCGAAGGTCCTGTTATCCACCTGGTACGTACCGCTCTGCACCCTCGCTTTGATGGAAGCCGTCAGCTCCTCTCTCACATCCGGGCTTGCCGCGACCGCAGTCTTAGCCGTCTGGAAATCTTTTCCAAGGCTGCTGATCTGCACCTGGTCGGAATGGGAAACGCTGCCGGACTTTTGCGCCTTATCCACTTTCTTTGTCTGATACAGCTGCTGTACCTGACTATATGCCTCTATACGCATCAAGGATCCCTCCTTCCTCTATTCCCACGGCCATCTTGGCCGAATCTTTCTCTCCTACAATATTTTTATCGGCAGTCCTCAGAATTACTTTAGGGCAAAAAACATTTTTTGTTTCCCGCATCCCTTTCGAATGTTTTTATTCCGAAAATATCAGGTTCGCTGCCCCATCACCCAAAGGAATGCCTTCGCCGTCCTGAACTCGGCCTCCTTAAAATGGTTTCCCCGGTTCCATTCCAGCACACAGACCTTTCCCTGTTCCCTAAGCCAGTCGTGCGCCTCCCGGATCTTCGCCCCTACCGCAGCCACAACAGGGTCATTTGTCCTCTCTTCCTTATCGCCAAGGCTGAGATAAACCACGCCGCTCTTGCACTCATTCCCTTTCATATAATCCAAAAACCCCGGAAACCAGATGGAGGGAGACGCCGCGGCGACACCCCGAAATAGATTTACCTGGTGCGCTGCCCACAGGGCAAAGAGTCCCGCCAGGGAATACCCTCCAATATAATAAGCCTTACTTGCATCCCCGCAATAATGCAGCACTTCGGAAAGTGTGCGGGCCGCCCCGTCCCCGAAGCCTTCTTTGCCGAATACCCCCGGCGAGCTCCACGGAGACAGATCCTGGTTCCAGCGGTCGGCCTTAATGGCAACAAGGCGAAAATCCTCCGTGCTTTTCTCTCTTATTGCCGCAAACTCTTTTTCCATCGACGCAAGGTCGTGATCCCCGACCATCTGTATCAGGACAGTATCTGCTGACGGATTTCCATACTCAAACGCAATCATCATGACCTCCATTACAGGCGTCAGATCCTAATCTTTCTTCCTTTAACGCTTCCTGTTGCCAGCGCCCGCACAGCGCCGTTTTCTTTATTTTATCACTTCCCGGAAAAGAGGCAAGCCCCCACACCGCGCTCCGAAATCGGGGCAGCCTGCCAGCAGCTGCCTTCTCACTCTTTTGGAAGCACAATGGTAATGCTTAACTAGCAAGCGGCAGGCAGATCCATCGGGCAGATTTCTTCCAGCCGCAATTTAAAATGATAGCTGGCATTATTATTTCACAGCCTTGCGCGGTTCGGCGCACCGTAAAAAGTCGGCAGAAACCTTTCCTGCCGACTTTTTACTACGATCACGCCCACTATTCTACCGCATTTTCATTAGACTTTCTCCATTCATTCCACATATATGTCATTACCCTGCTTGAAGTTTTTGCCAATGAAAATTTGTTTCCCCATTGTCTCCTTATATACCTTATATAAATTTATATAAATTTTCTGATGGCCATTTCCAAAATGTCAAGGCCGGCCTCCAGCTGCGCGTCCGTGATCACCAGCGGTGCCAGGAACCGGATCACATTTCCGTAGGTGCCTGCGTTTTCGATCAACAAGCCTTTGGAGGCACATTCCTGGATCAGCTTTCCTGTCAACTCCCCGTTGGGCGTCCTGCTTGCCTTATCCTTCACAAACTCAATGCCTACCATGCCGCCCAGGCCCCGCACATCGCCCACTGTCTCATACCGCTCCTTCCAGGAGCCAAACCGTTCCATGCACTTTTGCCCGATCTGCATGGAGCGCTCACAGAGCTTATCCCTCTCTATGACCTCGATCACCTTCAGCGCCGCCGCACAGGCCAGGGCATTCCCTCCAAAAGTGCCGCCGATGACACCTCCCGGCACTGCGTCCATGATCTCCGCTCTTGCGATGATAGCCGAAAGAGGCACACCTCCCGCTATGGACTTTGCTGTGGTAATAATGTCTGGCGCACATCCCGCCTCCTCCCAGTAACAGCTTGCAAACATCCGCCCGGTCCTGCCGAAACCGGATTGGACTTCGTCAGCCATCAAAAGGATCCCATTTTCATCACAGATTTTCCTGACCGCCTGCACCCAGGGAATTGGCGCGGGTATAAATCCGCCCTCTCCCTGCAGAGGCTCCACCACAATAGCGGCCACTTTGTCCGCAGGCGAACATTCCTCAAACACGCTTTTTAGCTTGTCCACATAATACGCAATAGCTTCCTGTTCGCTCATATGCCCGGGCGTTCGATATAAATAGGGAAACTCCGCCCGATACACGCCGTCCGGGAAGGGTCCCATTCCCAGCGCGTAAGCTTTCTTGGATGTCATGGCCATAGTAAGCATGGTCCTGCCATGGAAAGCGCCTGAAAACACAATGATATTTGGTCTCCCGGTATAAGCCTTTGCGATCTTGACACCATTTTCATCCGCCTCGGCTCCGCTGTTGGCAAAAAAGGTTTTTCTCTTCTCTCCGCGCACGGGCACAATCTGGTTCAGTTTCTCCGCCAGAGCCACATAGCCTTCATGCGTGACAATGTTAAACATCCCATGAAAATACCTGCCAGCCTGTTCACGCACCGCCTCCACCACCTCCGGGTGGCAGTGGCCGATATTCAGTACACCCACGCCTCCCACAAAGTCCAGGAAACGATTCCCGTCCACATCCTCTATGATGGCGCCTTCCGCACGTTCCATCACACAGGGATACACGCAACGGATAGCTCCAGGCACCGCCGCCTCTCTTCTTGCGATGACCGCCCGCGCTTTGGGTCCGGGCACCGTTCCTGTAATGATCTTTGGCAATTCTTCCCTCAACATAACTGAACCTCCCTGTCATATACATTTCATATACATTCAGATACTTGGCTGCATTTATCCGCGCCGCCCTACAGTGATCTATAATACAATTCCCTGATCTCTTCCCGGCTAAAGCTCCTGGGATGAGCCATCATCGCTGGCGCGGACACCTTCAGGCAATTCTCCGTCATCCAATCCACGTCCTCCTCTGTCACCCCTTCCCGGGAAAGCGTAGTTTTAAGCTGAATACAGTTCAGCAGTTCCTCCAGGCGTTCCGTAAAATCCTCCGCCCCCCTGCCGCCCAGCAGCCGGGAGATCCGATCAAATTTCTCGGGAGCGCAGTTCACGCTCTCCCGATAGATAACAGGCGCCAGAGCCGCCAGCCCCCGTCCATGCACAATATTGCGAAGTCCGCTGGCCGGATGTTCCATACCGTGAGGCGCCACTACCCCCGCCATATGGATGCACATACCGCCCAGCGTACTGGCAAAGGCTGTATTTTCCCATGCCTCCCGGTCGGAATGATCCCGATAGGCCCGCACCATATACTTTCCCAACAGTTCTATGGCATACAGCGCGTGGATTTCCACAAGGGGCTGCGTCGTTTTAGAAAGATAAGCCTCCATACAGTGGCACAGCGCATCAAACATCACCGAAGCCGCCACGGCATCCGGCATAGTAGTCATCAAATCCGGATCCACAATGGAAACCTTTGGCACACTCACAATGTTTCTCAGCGATTTTTTGTCCTTCGTCTCCGGGTTGGTCAGCACCGCAAAGCAGTTGCCCTCGCTGCCCGTGCCGCAGGTAGTGGGAACCGCGATCAGGGGCAGGGCCTTCGTTCCCTGTCTTTTCCCGTATATGTAATCAAAAATATCCCCCTCGTTGCAAAAGGCAAAAGCCACCGCCTTGGCACAATCAATGATACTCCCGCCGCCCAGGGCAACTACCACGTCACAGGCATTCTCCCGCGCCCGCTTCACACCGGTATATACCGTCTCCGAGACAGGATTCGGCGTCACCTCATCGAAAACCACAACGTCTATTCCCGCCTCTTCCAGAAGCCGGACGGCCCGATCCAACAGCCCGGTCTTTTTCGTACTGCCTCTGCCTGTCACCACAAGCGCTTTTTTACCGTATCGTTTTGTCTCCGCTCCCAACAGGCTGACTTTTCCAAAGCCAAAAAGCAGGTTTACCGGCAGATAATATTGAAATTCCATTGTCAACCCCTCCAACCACACATAAAAGCAAGATTGCCTTATCGTCCTGTCATTTCTCCTAAAACCACATCCGCAGTGACCAGGGTCCTCTCAATGTCTTCCCTGGTATGGGCTGTGGAAAGATATTCCCTGCCTCTCTCATCCGTCAGACGCACACCATATTCTTCCATCCTTTTCACAAACTCCTCATAAAAACCCACGTCCGCTTTCTGCAGCCATTCCCTGAAATCCTCCACATCGTCCTCATAGCCGAAGTATAGGACAAATATGCCCCCAAAATGACGGGTATAGATCTTAAGGCCATACTTTTCCGCCAGCTTCCGAAACCCCCGCTGCAAAAGTTCCCCCATTTCCTCCAGCCGCTCATAAACGCCCGGTTTCTGCAGCTCTTCGATAGTCGCCAGCGCCGCGGCAACCCCCACAGGATTTCCGTTAAAGGTGCCCGCCGCATGAATGCCGCATTCCATGATTTCACGCTTCCCCGCCACGACGCCAAAGGGATAGCCGCCTGCCACCGCCTTTGCAAAGACCGATATATCCGGCGTCACATGATAATAATCCTGGGCGCCTCCCAGCGAAACCCGAAACCCGGTGATCACTTCATCAAAGATCAGCAGGATCCCATACTGCTTTGTCAACCTGCGCAGCCCCTCAAGATAGCCGGGCAGCGGCAGGATGGGTCCGGAATCGCACATAATGGGCTCCGTGAGCACTGCGGCGATCTCACCGGCCTGCTCCTGAAATGTTTTTTCCAAGAGCCCTAGATCATTCCAAGGCAGCACGATCAGGTCGTCCGCCGAAGACAGCCGCTGCCCCTTTGTGTGGATAATCTTGTTGGGACAGCTGCGGTCTCCCAGTTCCTCCGCCTTTTTGGCGGTAATGCTGATCTTTTCCTCGTCGGACCAGCCGTGATACTGACCTTCAAACTTCACGATCTTATATTTCCCTGTGTAAGCTCTGGCAAGGCGCAGCGCATACATGACCACCTCCGTTCCGGAATTCTGAAAACATACCTGTTCCGCTGAAGGTATGATCTGCGTCAGCTTCTCAGCCAGCCTGCCCAGATCCTCCGTAGGCGCAGAAAAATGCGTACCTTTTTCCAGCTGTTCCCTCACCGCCTTATTCACAGGCTCCGGGCAATATCCTAGCAGCATAGGGCCAAACCCCATTACATAGTCGATATACTCGTTCCCATCCACATCATACAGCTTGGAGCCCTTCCCACGCGTGATCGCGATGGGATATTCCTGGTAAACGGCTTTATGAAAATAACTTCCCACTCCGTCAGTAAGGTATTTCTTATTTTTTTCATATACCTCTCTGGATCTCTGCGTAATATACTTCTTCATTTTTTACCTCATTTTCGCGCTGCTCTTTGCGCATAACGAGTTTGTGTCAAGTAGTGCGCGGACACAAACTCGCGATTGAAAATTTTAATTTTCAATCTTACACCCCTTGCGTGCTTCAGCACACACCAAACAATCGTTCGAAAGTCTGCTTTCAATCTTGCCCAGCTACTGCTTATTGACAGTTTTTCCGTCCTCAACGCCCACAAAATAATCCTCATTCAGGCCGAAGTCTTCCAGGATCTGCAGCAAAGTTCCGTCTTCTTTCATCTCGTTTAAGACCGCGTTGACTTCATCCAAAAACTCCTTATCTTCAAACCGAACCGCCGCGCCGATACGTCCCACAGCCTCAGCCTCATAAGGTGCCATCATCTGCAGATCAAGGCTGGAATCTGAAGCCAAAGTAAAGGCCAGGACAATTCCGTCCGTCACAGCCGCATCTACCTTGCCGGTACTGACAGCGGTCATTAACGTAGCCTGATTTTCATAGCCTACCAGTTCCTTAATCTTTCCTTCCGCCAGCCACTGCTCCGCCGTCTCATAAAAAGCCGTACCGGGCTGCGCTCCCATGACAGCCTCCTTCAAAGATTCCTTGGTGGTAAATTCAGAACCTCTCTTTGTGACAACGGCCTCACCCTCTTTGTACCATACATCCGTGAACAATGCTTCCTCCAGCCTTTCGTCCTTGATGTACATGGCATCTACCACCATATCGACCCTGCGGTTATTCAGCTCTACCAGCATATTGGAAAAGTCTATGACTTCCATGCGGATCTCAGGAATTTCCAGACGTTTGCAGATCTCCTTGAAAATCATGATATCAATGCCCGCCAGTTCACCTGTATCAATATCCTGATAGCATAAGGGCGCGTCATTTGAAGATGCTATTGTAATGTATCCCTTGTCACGAATCTTTTCCAGAAGAGAGGAAGACTCCCCGCTTCCCCCCGCGTCCGGATTTCCGCCATTGGTCTGTGCTGTTTCGCCCTGACCGCCGCAGCCTGCCAGAGCCACCGCCGTCATAATGCACATCACCATAACCGCCACCAACTTTTTCAACCTTTTCATAATTTTTCTCCTCGCTTTCCTTAAATTGCCCCAGACGTTTTACAACGCCTGTTTTTACCCTTTTCTCTTCAGCTTCTTTTCCAGGACCACCGAAAGCCTGGATAAAGGCACTGAAATCACCAGATACACCAGCGCCAGCACAGTATACGCCTCCACCGTCAGAAAAGTCTGAGAAGCAAAGGTTTTTGTCCTGAGCAGCAGTTCCTGTACAGAGATCATGGCCAACAGTGATGTATCCTTTATCATCATCACCAGATAATTGCCAAATACCGGTATGGAATTTCGTATGGCCGGAGGGATGACAAATTGAAACAGCACCTGTCTTTCCGAATACCCCAGCGCCAGCCCGGCCTCCCTCTGACCCGGATTCACAGATAAAATGGCGGACCGGATCACTTCGGACATATAGCAGCCATAATTGATGGAAAAACCGATCACACCTGACACCGTGGCGCTGATCTGTACATTGGTATGTACACCGAACACCCCCATCAGCGCGTCGATCAGCATGGGAACAACATAATAGATATAGAAAAACTGCACCAGCAGAGGTGTTCCACGGATCAATTCAATGAAGAGCGTTAATATACGGTTCAACACTTTATGCCTGCTGACTCTTCCGATGGCCAGCAAAAGTCCTACGATCAGCCCTCCCATAAAACCCAGTATCGTCACATATACCACCACGCCGATTCCCTCTAACAGGCTGGGCCCCAGTTTGGAAAAAGTTCTCTCCCAATGCAGATCCATATGACCACCTCCTCTTATTTGTGCAATACCCTTGAAAGAAACGCCCTGGTCCTCTCGTTTTTCGGATTGGTAAAGATTACCTCCGGCGCCCCGTCTTCAACCACATACCCTTCATCCATAAAAATGACCCTGTCCGCCACCTCTCTGGCAAACCCCATCTCATGAGTGACCACAAGCATGGTCATCCCCTCCCCCGCCAGCTTTTTCATTACTTCCAGCACATCGCCCACCAGCTCCGGGTCCAGCGCGGAAGTGGGCTCGTCAAACAAAAGCATTTCCGGGTCCATAGCCAGAGCCCTGGCAATAGCTACCCGCTGCTGCTGGCCGCCGGAGAGCGTATGGGGATAGACATCCGCCTTGGCCTTCAGCCCTACCTTATCCAGCAGATCCAACGCACGTTCCCTGGCCTGCGTCTTATCCGCTTTGTTCAGCTGCACGGGCGCCAGCATAACGTTTTCCAGAACTGTGTGCAGTCCAAAAAGGTTAAAACGCTGGAATACCATTCCCACCCGCTTCCGATAGTTTTTGACACTTTTGCCCAGATGCATAATGTCCTCTCCCTGGTACAGGATCTCGCCCCCTGACGGTTTTTCCAACAGATTGACGCACCGCAGCATAGTGCTCTTGCCGGAGCCCGAGGGGCCTATGATCACTACTACCTGCCCCTTCTCCACACAAAGGTTTATATCCCTGAGTACCTGCAGGTCTCCAAAAGATTTGGACAGATTCTTAATTTCCAGCATAGCCATACCCTTACACCTCCCGCCGATTGAAAGGATGCAAAAAAGGAGCCTCCCCTGCGATCAGCTCCTTTGCCTTCTTTACCTACATAAATTTTTTTCTGATCAGATCCGCCAGCAGTTCCGCCGTGCCGTCCACGCCCACAAGACTGGAATTGATCAGGAGATCCTTATACCGGATATCGTTCATGGCATAGCCCGCATAATGCTTATGATAGGCCGCCCGCGCCTTATCCACTTCCAGGATCATCTTTCTCGCCTCGTCCTCCTTCATGCCCAAAAGCTCCACGCAGTTTTTCAACTTGTCTTCATAAGAAGCGTATATGTACACATGAAAAGCATTTTCCATATTTTTCAGAATGTAATCCGAACATCTTCCCACGATGATACAGGATTCCTTCTCCACCAGTTGATTGATGATTTTTTGCTGAGTGATAAAAATATTGTCCTGCGTCTCCGACGTGCCCATCCCCAGAGGATATTTCATGTTGAAAAAAGCCGTCTTGGCTGATTCTTCCTGCTGGGATACCACAGCCAACGGAAGATTCATTTTTTTTGCCGTCTCCTCCACAATATCCCTGTCATAACACTCGATTCCCAGGATCGCCGCGGCTTTTTTTGCGATGGGCCGGCCCATGCTTCCGAATTCTCTGGTGATCGTCACTGCAAATCTTCCTGCCATACATCCTCTTTTCTGCTGCCGTCAGGCAGTCTTTTACGCTTTACCGCCGTCTACGCGAGGCACAAAAGGGGCTTTGTACATAAGTACAAAGCCCCTTTGCTTTTGCTTCCCCGATAGATACCTAAATCGTTGTTGTGTTCTTTTGATATTACGAATTATAAGAGAAACCTCTCGAAAAAACAATAGTCAGACGTATGACATTTTTTGTGCACACATACAATCGGGTTATAAAATATCCTTCACCAAAAGGCATAGCTGAAGCGTCAGGCGGTTCTCCCAGTTTTCAAGATCCATTCCCAAAATACTTTCTATCTTGTTCAGCTGATAATGTATAGTATTCCTGTGCACATAAGCCTGTTTGGCAATTTCCTGAATGCATCCGTTGCTGGCAAAATACCGACGCAGCAACCCCTGATAATCCGTGCCGTTCACCTCGTCATAATGCAGGAGCCTGCCGAGAATATTTTCACAAAATTCCTCCAATACCTCCTTGCTATTCACAGACAGAAGCAGCTTATATACATTCATATCTTCATAGTAAACCACCTTTAATTTCTTTATGATGGCCAGCCGCAGCAGCAATCCGGCCTTTTCAAAATACTGCGCAAGCTTGGAAAAGCTGTCCGTCTTCGGCATGACGCCGCAATAACACACAAAGTCCTGCGGCAGCTTTATCTTTCCGGCCCGCCCGATAAACTGCTCGGATTCCTCCTGGCTATAATCCGCCAGCACCGCATAGACAGCCTGATCATGGATAAACAAAATATAATGGCCGTTGATCCGATTCAGAATATTTTCTATCTGATAATGAAGCTCCTCCACGGCCGACTCCTGCCCGTCCTCCCGCTCTCCCCGAGCCCAGAAAACCAGCAGTTGGTAACAGGTGCCGGGGCCGAAGCCATATCGGGCCAAAAAGGTCTGCGCCTCTTTCCTGCGCTCCTCAAAAATCATGCCGTCCAGAAAGATTTCCTCAATATGCTTCTCCTGATGCTCTTCCTGCAGGATCCGCTTACAGACATCGCGTGAAAATTCCACCAGCTTTGTCTCCCAAGGCAGTGTGTACAACGGGAAATCCTCCCGGGCGCAATAATCGATAAGCTCCTTTGGCGTCTCCCGAAGGTAAGGGCCCACATTGATAATCAGTCCTGACGCATCCTTCGCCTGCAGCCTGCAGGCAAAATCAGACAATGCCTCTATAGTCAGATTACCGATCCCCGTAACAATGACCAGCTCACGCCTTTTCAAAAAAGAGATCAGCTCCGGCGCTTCCACCATGTGAACCCAATCCACCGCCACTCTGCTGCCCTGGTTTCCCGCTATCAGCTTCATGCCAAATTTATCCCTTTCAGCCTGATAAATCTGCTCTAAAGTAAGCGCCATTCTATGTCACATCCTCTCATCGTGCCAGACACCCTGCATCTCTATTCATGAACTTTACAGGAAAGTTCCTCCGCTTCCAGTTCAAAGACCGTAGTCGCCGCCAGCATATGCTCCGGGAAATCCCATTGAGCCTTTCCCGTATTGTGAAGCATGATGGCCTGCAGGGCCGCTGCCTTTTCATCGTTCTCTGTCAGAATGCGCACCCTTCCCCCGCCGATAATACTCTGATAACTCATGGTATGGTTGCAGGCCGTCTCCCCTATTCTCAGCTGACACGCCGTTTCCATCTCAAAACCGGCATAATGCTCTTTTTGGATCAGCTCGATCTTCCTGCCTTCCCCGGCCCCATGGAAATAGAAAGTATACTTTCCGTTTTCTTCCCTATATCCAAAACTCAAAGGCACAATATACACCTTGCTTTTGTCCTGAAATCCCAAATGGCAGCAAGTACATGCTTCTATAATCTCTCTGATCCTATCCGGATCTGTTACTTCACGATCTCTTCTCCTCATAGCAGCCTCCCACCTAAAACAGCTGTCCATACCTTCTGTTCCAGCATTCATAAATAAAAAAAGGCGCCCTGCAGCAACAGAACACCTTCGTCTCAACTGTGTAGAATTTTAACCCAATTTTTTTAGGCTGTCAATATTTAACATGATTTTTATTGGCATTACATCATCGAATGCCAATGGTTTTTTCAAATTTTACTCTTTATCACATACTTAGTGCTTCTTCCCCTGCCTTCAATTCTTACAACGCCTTTTTTGCTCATCTCTTTCAGCAACTGTGTCGTCTTTGATTTGCCAAACGTAACATACGGCACAATTTCGCTGATTGATTTCAACATCGTCCTACTTAATATCTTATATATTTTTCTTTCGTCTTCCGTTAAATTCAGATCTTCCTCAGAAACCGGAAGTACCATCTTAATTGCATTTTCCGAGAATTCAAATTCCGGCTGTTTTAATCCCTCCTCATAGAGCTGTTTGATTCGTGCGATTCCAGTACCGAATATTTCAACAAGTCCCAATCTGTAAAATACATTTGCCAAATTTCTATTTCTCAGAACGGAAAGTTTCCCTGCCAAATATTCATCTTCCGTGATTCCGGATGGCAGTCCGCCCGGCGAAATAATTTCTATTCTGTCATCAAACATCGAGACCTTTATCTGCGCCTCCACATCCCACACCCTATGGATCAATGCGTTCGCAATCGCTTCTCTGAATGCAGCTTCCGGTATTCTCTCTACCTTTTTCCTGTCAACGCCCTGTATTTCTTCGTACTGATAATAATCCCTGAATACCTCTAATGCTTTTTCATATACTGCCAAAATAGATATCCTGTCAAATGTCGCTCTCTTATGGATGACACTGATATTTTCACCGAACTTCACCATATCAATTCCTGGAAAATGGTTTTTGTCTGCCAAAATACCGGCGGCATTATTATATCCGATGGTGCTGTTATATAAATTCAGCGTTTTCAAGGTGTCCTGATTAAAGACATCTATCTGAATACATTCCTTTAATTTTTGGTATAAAATATCAAATGTCAGCTCCTGATCTTCGCACGCTAGTTCTTCAAATCTGACATTTTTTCCCTCCAAAATCAGTCTTGACAACTCCAGTGCATCAACCTCTATAGTCGCAGTATCATTACGTTTGTACGCTTTTGATTTATATAAATACGGCTTTTGGGCTCCGCTTTTTACAGTCAGCTTTATCGTTCTACCCTGATTCTGCAATTCCAGTGTATAATCAGGCTGGGGAGTAATACTGTCATTCACTTTGTTTTCAATATCCAGACACGCTTGTCTTACATCCGCCAGTCCTTTGATATTACCATTGTCATCAATCCCAAAAAAGATTTCTCCTCCATCGTAATTGGAAAAGGCACTTACCGTTTTTAAAAATGTATTGGTAATCTTTTCTTTGAACTCGATCGTCCTTGTTTCACGCATATACCGTGCTTCCTTTACAATTTTCTGCCTATATTATACGCAGAAATAAGCAAAAAATCAATCGTATTTTTTTACGATTGATTTTTCGGCCGTTTCTGGCCGTTTCTAGTTGTTAAATTTTAAAACCCTGTCGGCGAGAAATCCGATAGAAAAGGGCGGAAGCCGGCGCCCTGGAGCTTCCGGGCGAAGTTCTTCCCCTGCCACAGGTTAAGTTCCGTAAAGGTTCGTCTCAGGGTGTTTAGCACATGCGGCCACTGCTTCTTCATATTGGGAAATCGCTTCTGAAAAAAGGTTTAATCCCATTTTGAATTCTTCTCCCTTTCACTTGACTCCGTAAAGAAATTCGTGTATGATTTTGTTATAAAGGAGGTGCATCCAATGCCCACAATCAGATCAAGCGCCGATCTCCGCAACGACTATAACGGGATCTCAAACTTCTGCCACCAGTATTCGGAACCCGTATTTATCACAAAGAACGGGAAAGGCGACCTGGCAGTCATGAGCATCGAAGCCTATGAGCAGCTGCTTGGACGGTTCGAGCTTTATGGCCTTTTGCAGGAAGGTCTGGCCGACATCCAGTCCGGAAGCACACGCCCCTTCTCTAAAGCAATGGCGGATATCAGAGGAAGGCGTAAAAAATGAATTATGAAATCCATATCACAAAAACAGCAGAGCAGGATCTCGTAAACGCCGCGGACTATATTTCACTGGTTCTGTATAATCCGCAGGCTGCTGACGACCTTCTGGATGAAGTCGAAAGGAAAACCGCCGGCCTGTCACAGTTTCCACAGCAGTTTTCGCTC
>CANPYT010000020.1 GCA_947588705.1 uncultured Acetatifactor sp.
GCATGGATTGAAGCCCCTCACGCTCAAAGGTTGTGCCGGATATGCCGTCATCGGTAAAGTGGCGTATGCCCGCAAAGCCGCGCCGACGCGCCCCCGGCGCTTTGCGCCTGCCTTCGCCCATGAAATCGGCGGCTGGCTGTACCGTTACGCAAAAAGCCCCGGAACCGTCCTGCCGGACGGCCCCAGGGCCTGTGTTTCACATTTCTGTTCCGCGCCAAAGGCGTTTAACCATGGATCTGCGCCGCAACCTCCGCCGCAAAATCCTCCTGCTTCTTCTCCAAGCCTTCGCCGGTCTCGAAGCGCACAAACTTCACGATCTGGATATCGGTGCCATTCTCCTTTGCCACCTGGGCCAGGTACTGGGCAACGGTCTGCTTGCCGTCCTCCGCCTTCACGTATACCTGCTCCAGAAGGCATACCTCTTTCAGCTCCTTGTTCAGACGGCCGTTCACCGCGCCCTCGATCACCTTCTCCGGCTTGCCTGCCATCTTGGGATCCTGGGCGATCTGCGCCGCGATGATCTCCTTCTCATGGGCCTTAAATTCCTCAGACACATCGGAGGTAGCCACATACTTGGGATTCAGTGCCGCCACCTGCATCGCCAGGTTGGTAAGCGCCTCCTTTACCCCGTCGTTCACCACCCCGGTCTTCGCGCTTACGATGACGCCGATCCGGCCGCCGCCATGCACATAGGAGACGACACAGCCCTCCTGGGCCTCCACTTTCTCAAATCTCCGGATGCTCAGCTTCTCGCCGATAACGGCGATCTTGTCCACCAGCGCGTCCTTCACCGTCTTGGAGCCGTCCTCGATCCAGCTCTCCGCCATAAACGCGTCCATGTCGGCCGCGTCAGAGGCCACTGCCTGCTTTGCCACAGCCTCCACAAACTGCTGGAAGGTCTCGTTCTTCGCCACAAAGTCGGTCTCGGAGTTTACCTCCACAACCGCCGCAACGCGGTCGCCCTGCGCGGCGATACGGCAGATGCCCTCCGCCGCGATCCTGCCCTCTTTCTTGACTGCCTTGGCCTGGCCGTTCTTTCTCAGGACTTCCACTGCCTCTTCCATATTTCCGTTGGTCTCGTTCAAAGCCTTTTTACAATCCATCATGCCGGCTCCGGTCTGCTCGCGCAGTTCCTTCACCATAGCTGCGGTAATCTCTGCCATTTTCCAATACTCCTTTCGCCGTCTGCCCTTACTCTTCTTCCTGGTCCGCCACTTCCTCGATGTCCTCTGCCTCGCCGTTCTCTGCAGCTGCATCGGCCTCGGTGTAAACAGCCTCGCCCTGGTTTGCCTCGATCACGGCGTCAGCCATCTTGGCCACGATCAGCTTTACGGCCCGGATCGCGTCGTCATTACCGGGGATGATATAATCCAGCTCTTCGGGATCGCAGTTGGTATCGCCGATACCGATCAGGGTGATGCCCAGCGCGTGGGCCTCCTGTACGCAGATCCTCTCCTTCTTGGGATCCACCACAAAGATCGCGTCGGGAACCCTGGTCATGTTCTTGATCCCGCCAAGGTTCTTCTCCAGCTTCTCCCACTCCTTGCGCAGCGCGATCACTTCCTTCTTGGGCAGGACGTCGAAAGTTCCGTCCTCGGACATCTTCTCGATGGCGTGAAGCCTTGCGACGCGGGACTGGATCGTCTTAAAGTTGGTGAGCATACCGCCCAGCCATCTCTCGTTTACATAATACATACCGCAGCGCTCAGCCTCTGTCTTTACCGCGTCCTGGGCCTGCTTCTTAGTGCCCACGAACAAAATGGTACCGCCCTGCGCGGCGATCTCGGACACTGCCCTGTATGCCTCATCGACTTTGACTACAGATTTCTGCAGGTCGATGATGTGGATACCGTTTCTCTCGGTAAAGATGTAAGGAGCCATCTTAGGGTTCCATCTTCTGGTCTGGTGCCCGAAATGCACACCTGCCTCAAGCAGCTGCTTCATTGAAATAACGCTCATTTTCCTACCTCCGTTTGGTTTTTCTTCCGCACTTCCCCCACGGCCCTGCCGTGCGCCAAAGCTGCGTCATGCTCCGGCTTTCTCCGGCGGCTACTCCCCTGCGGAGCACCACCGCCAAATGAAAATGCGTGTTTTTTGCAACGTTTGCATTATAACATAACAAAACCCCTCTTGCAAGGGGTTTTTAAATATTCACGCGCCATTCCTACGCGATCTCTTCCGCGATCTCTTCCCAGGTGGCCCCTACGGGTATCTGGTGCGTCCCGGTCCGTATCGTCTTGGAATAGCCCTTTTCCACCAGATAAGTGTCGAACTCCCTGGCGTCCTCGATCAGCCCTGCCTCTTCCAGCCTGCGGCTCACCGTATAGGAGCTGTCGCCCCGCACGATGGTTATGGTGATGGTCTCCGGCGCTTCCGAGGGAGTTCCCCCTTCTTCGGAGCCTATGCCCGCGTCAGGCCCAGGGGGCTGTGTAGCTGCTGGAGGCTCTGTAGCCGCCGGGGCTTCTGTCTCTGCCGGGGATTCCGCAGCTGCGGGAGGCTCTGTCTCTGTCGGGGATGTTGTCGCCGCCGAAGCCCCCTCTGTTGCCGGCGGCTGCGAAACAGCCGGAAGTTCCGGCACGGTTGGCAGCTCCGTAGCTGTCAGGGATCCCGGCGCCGAAGGGGGTTCTGCCGCTGTTGGGGATGTTGTCGCCGCAGAAGCCCCCGCGGTTGCCGACGGCTCCGTGACGGCCGAGGATTCCGGCGCCGCCGACGGCTCCGTGACAGCTGAGGATTCCGGCACCGCCGACGGCTCCGTGGCTGCCGGGGCTTCCGTCACCGCAGGCGGCTCCGTGGCCGCCGGGCCGCCCTCTTCCCCGGAGGCCGCGTCCTGCCCGTCCCCGGCATCCGACGATCCCGAAGGCCGGGGGTCCAGATCCGCCAGGCTCACAGAATCCGCGTCCACCATGCCAAGGTTGGCTGCCAGCGCCCGTATCTCCGCATCCGTCAGAGGCTTCTCCGCCGTGGATGTCATTCCCATGATCAGGGCTGTGACAATGATGCCGATGCCAAGCCCCCTCAGATAATATTTCAGTTTCACAGCTTTCCTCCCGTCTGGCTGTCAAACAATCCGATCACCAGTTTTACTTCGCCGACTCCGAGCCCCAGCTCTTTCGCGATCTGGACCGGATCCGCGCCCCGGCTGTAAAGCGCCAGGATCCGGTCGTTGGAATTGCCTGCCTCCGCGTCCTCCGCCTGAGGCTGCCGCACGGGAGCTTCCTCCGCTCCCCCGGCCTCCCGGGCCGCCTTGGCCATTTCCTCCTCCGCCACCCTCACAAAGGCGGCCTTGGGTGTCTCCCCGGCCTTCGCCGCCGTATGCCTCGAAAGCCTTGCAAGCCCCGACAGCTCCACGGGCTTTGGCGTCTCCGCAGGCCCCGGCATGGCCGCCGTTCCCTGGGGCGCCGGGGAAGCTTCCCCGACTCCCGCCGTCTCAGTTTCCGGCACCAGACGCTGAAAACTGCTCACCGTCTCCTCCGCCACCTTCACGGTGCGGTTTACCTCGGATACCGTATTCTTCAGGTTTGTGTGCTTGTTGTTCAGCATATCATATAAAAAAACGGCCTCCTCATGATTCCTCTGTATCTCGGCCAAAACCGTGTCAGAATACTCATTGATCGCCATGATCTTCTCGTTGGACAACCGTTCCAGGGACCGCTCCGTCTTTTCCATCGCATATGTGACCGCTTCGTCCACCACGTCGTCCACATGGCTCTTGACGGATTCCATCTCCCGCCCCACCAGGTCCTTCACTTCCGCCCTGGCGTCCGCCGCGGCCTGCGCCCCCTGTTTCCTCTCGCCGGAAGGGAGCAGAAAGCTCAATACAAAAATGATTCCCCCTGCTGCCAGCAGGAAGATTTCCATCGCATCCATCTGTCCTCTTTCCCGCCGCCCCGGGGCGGCTCAACCGTTTTCGCTCAGATCTTGATATCAAAACCGCCGGAGGCCGGACCCTGGGCCTTTGCCTGGGCAGCCTGCCTCCGGCGCCTGCCGCCGTCTCCCTGGTACTCGTTGTTCCCCTTTTCCTTTGCGTCAGGGTTCTTTTGATGCCATTCCGGATCATCGCTGCTGCGCACCTGACGGATATTCTGCTCTGTGTGCTTCTGTACCTGCTGACTGAAATTCGTCTGGTCCACAAAGCCTTTGTTGTCCTCATTGTGCTTGACGGCAGAATAATCCTGCGCCCTTGTGATCGTAGTCAGTTCTATGGAGCCAAATGCCATAATACAGCCTCCTTCCCGTTCATAGGGGTTTCATCGTGATCTCGCCCTTTTCCCGGACAAACTTACAATAGTGAAAACTGGACTGGATGGTCCTCGTCGCGTCTCCGATAATGATCGTCGTACCGGGAAAGATCTCATTGTTTACCTGTACTTCCGCCATTTTCTGGATCTCCATCATCGCCCGGAACCGCGATATCCTCTCGTTCATCTGTTCCAGCTCCGCGCCCTTCTCTTCCACCAGCTTTGCCACGCTGCGCATATATTTTAACTGGCCTTCATTGTAATTGAAGCCCTTTGCGATCTTCTCCTTGAAATTGTTCAGGATCACCTGCGCGTTCTCGACCGTCTTATTCAGGTCTTCCACCGCTTTCTGCATACGGCTGTACTGGGTCTTTAACAGCGGGTTCACGCCCACCTCCACGATCGTAGAAGCTCCCATGCCCGCGCCGATGGTCTTGGCCGTCACCTTGACGCCCGCCTGGACAAAACCGCCTATGATCACGCCCCTGCGCCCGTCCACCCGGACTTCGCTTCCGGCGGAAACCCTGCTGTGCATGATGGCCTCGGCCTCCACATAGCCGCCCGCCGCCACCCTGGCATTTTCCAGGAATTTTACGATCACATCGCCGCCCGCCTTGAGAAATCCCTTCTGCATCCCGTTCATGCCCTTGGCGATGATGATATTCCCGCCGGCGATGACCTTTGCGCCCTCCACAAGGCCGTTGATGATAATATTTCCTCCGGCCTTCACCTCAAAGTTCTCCGCCACGTTCCCGTCTACCTGGATACTTCCCTCATAGTCGAGGTTTCCGGTGGACACGTCCACATCCTTTACCTGGTACACGTCCGCCACGAACACCTTGTCGTCCACCAGCGACACATGGCCGTCCACCTCGGAAAATATCGCAAGCTTATCCTCTGACAGACGGATGTTCCTGCCGAATTTCAGGGTATCCCGGCGCACCTCCCTCGGCTTGATCTCCTGGCCGTAGACATCGCTCCCCGAGATGCCCGGGACCTCCGGGATGATCCTCGCCAGCATATCGCCCTTCTTGCACTGGTTGATCGTGGTCATGTGGAAATAATCCACGCTGCCGTCTTCGCGCTGGGCCGGCTTCCTGTGCATATCCGTATTAAAGCAGTATTCGATGCTGGAATCCTTTCCCTGGATGGGGTCCTGGCCTTTTGCCAGCAGAATATCCGTACAGTAGATTCCCTGGCCCTCAAAATGCGTCTGCAGGGCGTCCAGACGGATCCCGAACTTTATTCCCTTAAAGTGCAGATCCCGCATGAAATCGTCCATTGTCATACGGTCCCCCGTTGACGAAGGAGGGATAAAACGCACCACCGCGCTCATATTATCCTCATCTACCGTCAGCGTATAAGATTCAGGACATACAGGGCAGTTTCCCTTGTTGAGGTGACTTACGCTGTCCTCCTCATCCATGAGGCACATCTCTATCCGTCTTCTGTCATAGCCGATCCCGAGGCCATCCAGATACCCCACAAGTTCGCCTATCTGAATGCTTTCCCCGCCGTCTTTCGGTTGATGCAGAGCTATTCCGTACCCGTCAGAGTCGCTTACCAACTGAAAATATCCATTCTGCATAGTATTATCCCCATTTGATCGTCAAATTAATTGTCCAGCAAAATTCCCATATAATTCCCCATTTTGACTTTCATTTTCTGCAGCGCCCTGGTATGCAGCTGCGAGACCCTGGATTCCGACACCTCCAGGATATTGCTGATCTCCTTCAGCGTCAATTCCTCATAGTAATAGAGCGTGATGACTTTCTGCTCTTTTTCCGTAAGCAGCTTTAAAGCCTCCCCCAGCACCTTGGTGAGCTCTTCCCGCTCCACCTTTTCCTCCGGCGCCTCAAAGCTGGACGTCGTGTACCGGTTATAATCCTTGGGAACCTCGCTGCCCTGCTCCATGTACTCGTTCAGGGACACCAGGCCGGTGATCTTCATCTGGGACTGCCAGTCCAGGTATTCCTCCTCAGAGATGCCAAGCCCCCTGGCGATCTCCTCGTCCGTGGCCCCTCTGCCGGCGGTCTGTTCCACCTCCCGGATCACCGCTTCCACACGCTTCTGTTTCTGCCGGATGGTCCTGGGGATCCAGTCCATCCGCCGGATCTGGTCCAGTATGGCGCCCCTGATCCGAAGGCTGGCGTAAGTTTCAAATTTGACTTCCTTGAGATAGTCGAATTTGTCAATGGCATCTATCAGCCCAAAGATACCGTAGCTCACCATGTCCTCATACTCTACGTTATATCCAAGGTACATGCTGAGCCTCCCGGCCACCATCTTGACAAGAGGAGCATACTCTAAAATGATCTTCTCTCTGGCTTCCGGCGATTTGGTCTTAGCATATTCTTCCAGCAGCTTTTTTCTGCCTGCCTCATCCATGAAACCCCTGCTCCTTTCCCGTCATCGGGATCTCTCCAAAAGCCCGGCGTCATTCCCCGGCCTGTTCCCGAGATTCTCCCTCCTGTGTCTGACCTTGCTCGCCCTCCTGGCCCTCGGCCTCCTTCTCAATAACCTCTCCCTCCTGCAGCCGGCGCTTTTCGTTCTGGTCTTCAAAATAGTCCAGCGTCCATTTCAGGACGCTGCCCAGTATGTAGAAGATCAGCATCACGCAAAACAGGGATACCAGCTTTTCCAGCATGGTATAATGCTTGACGAATGTGATGATGCAGGTGACGGCCCCGGCCGTCAGCATCAGGAGCAGAGGTAGATTCTTTCTCTTCATATTTTCCCCTTTTCTGCCGCCTTCGGGCAGCCGTCAGATGATCGACTCCGACATGCCCACGGCGCGGATGTGAAAATCTCCCGTCTCCGGATAAAAAATAACGGTCCTTCCATAATTTTTGCCGGTATCCTCTGCCAGGATCGGGATCTTCAATTCCTTCAATTTTGCCTTTGTGGCCTCCACATTCCGCTGTCCTACCTGCCCCAGCGCAGAACTTCCCCCCTGGAAGGAGAACATGGTCGCGCCCCCGGCGATCTTTGCCACCATACGGCTCCTTTTCGCGCCAAGCTTCTCCATCTGCTTTACCAATTCCACGATTCCCGTGTCCGCAAACTTGGGAATACTCAGCTGCCCGTTTTTGATGGCGGTGCTGTCAGGCAGCATCACATGCGCTAACCCGCCGATCTTTGTCACAGGATCCCGGATCGCGATCCCCACGCAGGAGCCAAGGCCCAGAGTAGTCACTCCGTTTGGGCTCACGCAGGTCTTCAGATCCGCCATCCCCACTTTGATTATTTCACTCATGAGTCATTTCCATATCCTTCACGCCATTAATCGAATCGCTTTTTTAAACCACCGGCAGCCCAAGCGCCGTCAGGATCTTAGCATAAGACTCCAGATCCGGGATCAAGATAAAGTACCCGTCCAGCTCCACCTCGTCATAAAACTGGGACTGGATCAGCAGGATCTTATCCCCGAGGATGCCGAATTGGATCGCCGGCACACTCAGGATCGCCCCCGCCATATCCACCGTCAAAGCCGGAGGCGTAGGGAAGATCTTCAGGTTTGTCATCGTGGACAGGGAATTTAAATAGGCTCCCGTGATAATGTTCCCCACTTCTTTCATGGCGGAGAGGCCCATTTCCTCAAACTCCGTCCCCGGAGGCAGCATCCCCATCGTGATCTTCTGGATCAGATGCCGGGCGCTCTCCTCCTCCACCATAAACATCATGCTCCCGGTGATATCGCCTTCCACACCCAGGAACACGCCGACCATTATCTGTTCTTCCCCGCCCATCAGTTCGCCTACAGCGGAAAACTCCAGCAGCTTTACCTGCGGCACTTTCATATCCACCTTGCACTGAAGCATCTGCGACAGCGCCGTCATAGCATTTCCCGCGCCTATGTTGCCCAACTCTTTCAGAACATCGTAATAATTTTCCGTTACCTGCTCTAAAGTCATATCTCCCATGGGAAATGTCTCCTTTCCATTGTCTCAATCAATCCGAGGTCAGCCCTCCAGGCTGATCGCGCTCATATCAAACAGGGAAATCAGCTCCCCGTTGTGCTTGCCAACCGCGTTGATCAGGTTGGCCTTGCCCTCCTTGTTGTCGGGGATCCTCTCGATATCGTCCACGCTGAGGCTGACCACTTCCTTCACCTCGTCCACGATAAAGCCTACCTGGCCCTCTTCCGCCAGCTTCAGGACGATGATCCTGGTAGCCTTCGTGATCTCGTCCTCCGCCAGGTTCATGCGAAGCCGCATACTCATCACGGGGATCACCACGCCCCGCAGGTTGATAACGCCCTTCAGGTAAGCCGGCATCTTGGGCACACGGGTGATATGCTGCATACGGGTAATGGTGTCTATATTGCGGATATCGATCCCGTACTGCTCCTCGCCAAGCCGTATCACGATATACTGGATCGTCTCCACAGAGCGCTGGCGCTCGTCCTCCGGGATAAGCTTGCTGTTATTTGTACTCAACTCCATAACTGTATACTCCCTTCCTTAAATCAGCGCGTTGGCATCCAGGATCAGGGCGATCTCGCCGTCGCCGAGGATCGTCGCGCCGCTGATAAACTTGCACTGCTTGATGTATTTGCCCAGGGACTTGATCACGATCTCCTGCTGGCCGATGAGCTCGTCGATCACAAAGCCCGCCATCTTGTCCCCCTTCTTCACGATCACGACGATCAGGTTATCATTCTCGGAGCGGTTGCTCTTCACGTCAAGCACTTCATTCAGCCGGATCAGAGGGATGACCATGCCCCGGAGGTTGATCACCTCCTTATTCTGCACAAGCTTGATATCGCTGGGCGGAATATCCTCCAGAGTCTGTATGGAGCCCAGGGAGATAGCGTACTTCTCATTCCCCACTACCACCATCAGGGCCTGGATGATGGCCAGGGTCAGGGGCAGGCGGATAGTCCATGTGCTGCCTTCGCCCAGCTTGGACTTTACTTCCACCTCGCCGCTGAGGGACTCGATCTTGGATTTCACCACGTCAAGCCCCACGCCGCGCCCGGACACGTCGGTCACCTGCTTTGCGGTGGAGAAGCTTGGCAAAAACAGCAGGTCGATGATCTCCTTGTCCGTCATGTTCACGGCCTGCTCCGGCGTCACGGTGCCTCTCTCGATGGCCTTGTTCCGCACCGCCTCCACGTCGATTCCGTTTCCGTCGTCCCTTACCTCGATGACGACGTTGTTGCCGTCCTGGTAAGCGTCAAGGAAAATAGAACCCACCGCGGGCTTGCCCCGCTGTGCGCGGACTTCTGCGGACTCCAGGCCGTGATCCGCCGAGTTGCGCAGCAGATGCATCAGGGGATCGCCGATCTCATCCACCACGGTACGGTCCAGCTCGGTCTCCTCACCGGTCATATACAGTTCCATTTTCTTATCCAGCTTCTTGGAGAGATCCCGGATCATCCTGGGGAACTTGTTCACCACGCTCTCGATGGGGACCATCCTGACCTTCATCACGGATTCATGCAGGTTGGTGGTCACGCTCTCCAGGTACTCGATCTGCTCGTTAAAGCTGTTGTTGTTGGCGCTGGCAGCCTGCTCCTGGCTGGAGGCGGACACCAGCGAATTCTTTGCGATGATCAGCTCGCTGACCAGGTTCATCAGCGAGTCCAGCTTCTCGATGTCCACACGCACGGTGCGGTTCACCACCGGTTTGCCGGGAGCCTGTTTCTTATTGTCCGCGGGCTTTGCGGCGGCAGCGGGCTTGGCGGCTGCGGCGGGTTTGGCGGCCACGGCGGCCGGCTTGGCGGCGGCAGCTTCCGGTTTCTTCTCCTCCGCCGGCTTATCGGCAGCGGCTTCCCCGGCTTCGCTCCCTTCCTCCGCGGCAGCGCTCTTGTTGTTTTCCAGGACCAGGGGCGCCCCCGTTGCCTTCTCGATCTCGGACACGCTCTCCGCGGCTTTGATCACGCTGTCCAGGTCCGCGTCGGAAAGGACGATCAGGGTAAAGTCCCTGTCAAACTTCTCGTCTTCCACATCCTGGGCGCTGGGATCCGACACGATGATCTCACCCAGCTCCTCCACGGCCTTGAACACCAGAAACGCCCGGGCAGCCTTCAAGATACAGCTCTCCTGCACTACCACGTTCACGCCGTAGACTTTCTTGCCCTCGCCCTGGGCCGCCTTGATCACGGCGATCTGGGAGCTGTCAAGGGTCACCTGATCCCACTTGTTCTCTCCGACCTCCACGGAGGAAGCCTTGGGAGCGGCCTCCGCCTGGGCAGGTGCGCCCGCCTCCGCATTGTCCGCCGAGCCGCCGTTTAAGATCTCGTTCAGCTTCTTGATCAGAGGCTCGTTGTCGTTTGTCCCCTCGTCGGCGGAAGACTGGATGTTGTCCGTATACTCCTCCAGGGCGTCCAGGCACTGGAACAGGACGTCGATCATCTCGGGCATCACCTTGATGGTGCCGTTCCTCACCTCGGAAAATACATTCTCCATGTCATGCGTCAGATTCTGCATCCGCTTATAGCCCATAGTCCCGGCCATGCCTTTCAGCGAGTGCGCCGCCCGGAAGATCTCATTGATCGTATCCGAGTTCTCCGGATCCGACTCCAGCTCCAGAATCCTCGTATTCAGATTTTGCAAGTGCTCCTTGGTCTCGTCAAGGAAGATCTCAAGATACTGGCTTACGTCCATACTTATACCCATCCCTTTCTTCTTTTACTGCGAAGGCCCCTTCCCGCGCCCGTATCATGCGCTTGTGTCAAAAGTTGCCCGCGCTGTCTTCTCCGCTCACGCTCTGATGCCTACGTTCAGGGCAATTTCCTGCGCCAGCTGTTCCAACGGCACCACCTGGTCGGAAAGCCCTGCGTTCACCACGCTCTTTGGCATACCGTACACCACGCAGGTATCCTGGTCCTGTGATATCACATGGACCTTCTTTTTTGCTTCCAGGTTCTTGATTCCCTCTGTGCCGTCGGCGCCCATCCCGGTCATCACCACACACACGACTTCGTCAAAACGGCTGTCAGTGAGAGATTCATACATATAATTGGCGCAGGGCTTCACGCCCTCCCTTGTCGGCTCGTCCGAATAATGGATCGTGCACTTGCCCATGTTGTTCTTCACGTTCATGTGCATACCGCCCATGGCCACATATACCGTGCCCTTCTGCAGCTCTTCCCCCTCCTTCGCCTCCCGGACGGTCACCTGGCTCAGCTCGTTGAGCCTGTCGGCCAGGGAAGCCGTAAACCCTTTCGGCATATGCTGGACCAGCAGGACAGGCGCGTCCAGGCCCGCGGGGAGCTTCGGGATCACCGCCTGCAAAGCCTTCGGGCCTCCCGTGGAGCTTGCGATCGCCACGACCTTGGAACCGCCGCTCCTGCGCGAAAACTTCCTGGCCATGTCCGCCATCTTCTCGGCGGTCTGCTTGTCGTCCTGCACCCGGTTTACCCGGCTGAATACGGCGGGCCTGCTGTTCGCCACCACATCGAGGGTCTCCAAAAGCTTGTTCCGAAAGGTATCTACCCTGCAGTCCATGGCAGTGTCGGGCTTATGTATGAAATCGAGAGCTCCAAGCTCCAGCGCGTCCAGAGTGGTCTTTGCCCCTTCCTTGGTGTCTGTGCTGGCCATCATGACCTTGGCGGAGATCTTGTACTTGCGCAGTTCCTCCAGAAGCTGCAGGCCGTTCATCTTCGGCATGTTCACGTCCAGGACGACCGCGTCGTACTTATTCCTGCTGAGAAGGTCGAACGCCTCCAGGCCGTTCGTGGCCTTATCTACAACCTGGAATCTCTCATCACTGTCAATTATATCACAGATAACTCTTCTCATAAGTGCAGAGTCATCAACCACCAAAATTTTTTTTGCCATCTCTCAAGTCAATCCTTTCTGCGATTTTTTCTCTCCTCTTCAAAGATATACTTAATGATCTCCTCCCGGGTCTTCTCATCCATGTCGTAATACTGCACCCGGTGTTCATAAGTGCCCTTCCGGTTCTCCAGCTCCTTCACGCTTAAGACCTTGCCGACCACCTCGTACATTTTCTTCTCCCCGCCCTTCAGCAGGTTATAGTTGATATAGAGCAGGCTGTCCGGCTCGTACCGCTGGGTGGACAAAAACCTCAGCCCGCCGCCGCTGATGTCCGCGATGACGCTCTGCTTCAGGGGAAGCCCCGGCGTCAGCGCATAGGGCAGATTGTTTTCCACCGCCTGTATCTCCTCCTCCTGAAGGTTCCTGGCGCACATTTCCAGCGCGCAGCTGAACCGGTAAAACTCACGGCGCTGGTGCTTTCTCAGGTTGCTGGTCAACTCCACCACAAGGATGTACACGTTGTTGCTCTTGTATCGGTCTATGATCCGCACAAAACACTGGTAAAGCCCTGTCTTCTGATAGACGACAAGGTCAAACTCGCTGTCCACCGGCAGCAGGATCAGCTTGGTCTTCTCCATCGGCATCAGGATCTCCATCGTATCCTCCGACAGGATCTCGTACACTTTGCTGTAGTAGACCTTCCGCTCCGCCCCCTCCCCGAAATATTCCGAACTCCGCCCTACCGGCGAAAGCTCTATCTTATCGCCCACTGACACGTAATCTGTCAACATCTCTTTCCCGCTCCTCCGCTTTTCTCACAGCCTGCCGCTGTAACAGTATATTCATCTTTTGCCCGATATGATGTGTGAAAAGAACGCGGCCATACCGCGCCGGGGCTGCCGCTCCGCTTCCTCCCTGCCCAAGAGCTTTTCCGCCAGCCGCTCGTAAGCCGCCGTGGACTTCGCCCCCGGGTTCTGGATGGAGACGGGGACCTGCTGCATCACCGCCCTGGAGAGCTGTACGTCCTCCGGTACGCTGCCCAAGTAGATCATCGGGATCTTCAGATACCGCTCCACCACCGCGTTCAGCTTGGCGAACAGCACCTCCCCCTCGGACTCCCTGGCCACCCGGTTCGCGATCATCTTTACCTTTGTGGCGTCCTCGTCAAACCTGGGATGCCGGTACAGCGCCTTCAGGAGGGAATAGGAATCCGTGATGGAGGTGGGCTCCGGCGTGGTGACCAGGAGGATCTCCCCGCTGGCCACAAGAAATTCCAGCACCGCGTCCGAGATCCCCGCCCCCGTGTCCACAATGATCATATCCGCGATAGCGTCCAGCTCCGTCAGGTTCTGGATGATATAGTTCAGATAATCCCGGCTCAGGTTGGACATCCCCGCGATCCCGCTGCCCCCCGAGATAAAACCCACTTCCATAGGCCCCCAGGTGATGATCTCCCGGATATTTTTCCCCTGGTAGATCAGGTCGCACAGATTATGCTTCGGCACGGCTCCGAACATGATCTCTATGTTCGCCAGGCCGAAATCCGCGTCCAGTATGATGACCTTTTTCCCCATTTTCTTAAACTGAATGGCCAGATTGATGGAGGTATTGGACTTGCCCACACCACCTTTGCCGCTGGTGACAGTAATGACACGGGCCAAAGGGCGTGACTGGCTTCCGGCTTTTAATATACGTAATTGTTCCGCCTGATCCATGTCCTGCCTCCTTTCAGTGCTTTGTGCTCAAAAGCTGCTTCACGGTCTTCTGCGGATTGAACAGCTCTATATCGTCCGGCACGTTCTGCCCGTATGTCACAAACGCGATAGGCGTGTCCGTATGCAGCTTCACATTCAGAAGATTCCCCAAGGACGCCGTCTCGTCCAGCTTGGTGAAGATCAGCTGGTAATCGGTGATCTCCCGGTAGCTGGAAGCGATGCGGAGCAGGTCCCTGTACTTTGTGGTGGCGGACAGCACCAGGAAAGTCTGGTACTCGGCGCTCTGGCCCACCGCCTCCATCAGCTTTTTCATGTTGTCCAGCTGCTCCTCGTTCTGGTGGGAATGTCCGGCGGTGTCCACAAAGATATAGTCGAAATCCCGGAAATCCCCTACGGCCGCCCTTGCGTCCTCAGGCGTATAGACCACCCGGAAGGGCACTTCCAGGATGTTCGCGTAGGTGCGGAGCTGCTCCGCCGCCGCGATCCGGTATGTGTCCGCCGTCAGGAGGGCTACCTTCTTCTTCTCGTCCACCGTATAGCTGCTGGCGATCTTCGCGATGGTAGTCGTCTTCCCCACGCCTGTGGGCCCCATGAACAGGACCACCTTCGGCCCCTTCTGCGCCGGGCTGATCCCCTTCGCCTTATTGAATTTCAGGATCATCTTCTGGTAAACATTGGCAAGGATAAAATCTATGGGGATATCCGGCTTCTCCGTCTTGTCCACCTCGGAGATGATCTGGTTGGCATACTTTTCGTCCACCTCGTTCTCCAGCATGGTGTTGTAGAGAAGGCGGATAAACTTTTCCTGCTCCGTGGACTCCGCTTTCTTTTCCGGCTCCCTGTCCGCGGCCTCCTCCTTGGCGGGGGCCTCCTCCCGGTGCTCCGCCTGCTCGTTTTTCTGGTTCTCTTCCTGCTGAAGCTTCGTCACCAGAAGCGACTGGAGGCTGTCCAGCTTTTTCTCGATGTTCTGGGACCGCTCGCCCATGATCCCGCCGGCCACGTCTTCCGCCGCCCGGGCGGGGACAGGCGCCTCGGCCCGGGGCGCGGGCGCTTCCCTGCGGATATTCTTGAGGCTCTCCTTCTCCTCCTCCAGAGCTACCGTCACTTCTATCCGTTTGGAGCCGAACATCCCGGCCAGGCCCTTTTTCTTTACCGTCCTGACATTCATGGTCACGATGCCGCTTCCAAGTTCTTTTCTGGCGGCTTCCAGCGCCTCTTCTTCCGTCATGCCATAAAATTTTTTAATAATCATTATGCCGTCACCATCCCAACTGACTGTAACTCTACATTAGATTCCACTTCGTTGTAGGACACCACCACCAGGTCCTTGTAGTATTCCTCCGTGAGCCGTTTAAAGTACATACGCACAATGGGCGAAGTGATAATGATCGGGTTCTTCCCCAGGTTTTCCAGCTTTTGCACCTCTTTCCCCACCGCGTCGATAATGGCCCTGGAGCGGCTGGGGTCCAGATTCAGGAAAGCCCCGTTCTCCGTCTGCTTTACGCTTCCCATGATCTCCTGCTCCAGCTTGGGGTCCAGCGTTATGACGCTGGTGGTCTCGCGGGGCGGGAAATACTTTGTGGAGATCGCCCGGCGGAGGCTCTGCCTGACGTACTCCGTCAAAATATCCGTATCCCTCGTAGACGGCGCGTAATCCGCCAGCGTCTCCAGGATCGTCAGCAGGTCCCGGATGGAAATGCCCTCCTTCAGGAGATTCTGCAGCACCTTCTGGATCTCCCCAAGGCCCAGGAGCTTAGGCACAAGCTCTTCCACAAGGGAGGGATTGGTCTCTTTTATGTTGTTGACAAGGTTCTGTACATCCTGGCGGGTGAGCAGCTCGGAGATATACTGCCTGATGATCTCCGTCAGATGGGTGGCGATGATGGACGGCGGATCCACCACAGTATACCCCAGGCTTTCCGCCCGCTCCCTCTGGCTCTCCGTGATCCAGATCGCCGGCAGGTGGAAGGAGGGCTCGAAGGTAGGGATACCGGTGATCTCCTCCTCCACATAGCCGGGATTCATGGCCATATAATGGTCGAAGAGGATCTCCCCCTCGCTGACCTGGATCCCCTTGATCTTGATGATATACTGGTTGGGGTTCAGCTGTATGTTGTCTCTGAGGCGGATGATGGGAACTACGGTACCAAGCTCCAGCGCGATCTGCCTTCGGATCATGACCACGCGGTCCAGCAGGTCGCCGCCCTGGTTCACGTCCGCCAGGGGGATGATGCCATATCCAAATTCCAGCTCTATGGGGTCAACCTGAAGCAGGCTGTTCACATTCTCAGGCTGCCGGATCTCGTCCGCGGCCGCCTCCTCCGTATTGACCTCCGCCTCGATCTGGGCGGTTTCCAGGCTGCCCGCCATCATCCGCCCGCCTATGACGAAAAGCATGCCCATGCCCACGAAAAGGATCGTGTTCAGCTCCGTAAACACGCCGAGGAAGGCCAGCGTCCCGCCCACCAGGTACATGACCTTCGGTACGCCGAAGAGCTGCTTGACGATGGCCGGGCCGAAATCGGCCTCCTTGCTTCCCTTTGTCACCAGGATACCTGTGGACAGGGAGATCAGCAGGGAAGGGATCTGGCTCACCAGGCCGTCGCCGATGGTCAGGATGCCGTAGTTGTCCAGCGCCGTCGTGGCGTCCATGCCCATCCGCAGCATACCCATGGCAAGGCCGCCCACCAGGTTGATGGCGGTCAGCAGGAGGCCCGCCACCGCGTCCCCCTTTACATACTTCACGGCACCGTCCATGGAGCCGAAAAAGCTGGATTCCAGCTGTATCTTGTCACGCCTCGCCTTCGCCTCCCTGTCGTCGATGGCCCCGGTGTTTAAGTCGGCGTCGATAGCCATCTGCTTACCGGGCATGGCGTCCAGCGTAAACCTTGCGGTGACTTCAGCCACACGCTCGGAACCTTTGTTGATGACAAGGAACTGTATCATGATCAGAATGATAAAGATGATGGCGCCCACGATCAGGTCGCCGCCCCCCACGAACTCACCGAAGGTCCGCACCACGTTTCCGGAAGTACCGGTAGTGAGGATCAGCCTGGTGGACGACACGTTCATGGCGATCCGGAAGATGGTGGTAAACAGAAGGATCGTGGGGAAATAAGACAGATCCAGCACTTCCTTGGAGAACATGCAGACAAAAAGGATGGTAAAGCCCATGGCGATGTTGAACGCCATAAACACGTCCAGCAAAGCGGCCGGCAGCGGCACGATGAACATCATGAACGCGACGAGGATATAGATCGCCACCATGGCATCTGTCTTCTGAAGCCTTGCAAAATTAAAATTCACGCGCCCTTCCCTCCTTTTCTTATCTTCCCCTTATATCTTTCCCTGAAGGTGGTAGACGAAAGCCAGCACCTCCGCCACCGCCTGGTAGAGCTCCGGCGGCACGGCCTGTCCCACTTCCACGTTGGCGTACAGCATCCTTGCCAGCGGTTTGTTTTCCACGATCTCCACTTTGTTCTCCCTGGCGATCTCCTTGATCTTCTGCGCCAGGTAGTCCTCCCCTTTCGCGATCACCAGCGGCGCGTCCGCCACTTCCGGGTCGTATTTGATCGCCACGGCATAGTGCGTCGGGTTTGTGATGACCACGTCCGCCTGGGGCAGCTCCTGCATCATCCTGCGCCTGGAAGCCTCCCGCATCTTCTGCCGGATCTGGCCCTTCACCTGGGGATCTCCTTCCTGCTGCTTGTATTCTTCCTTGACCTCCTGCTTGGTCATCTTCATGTCGTTCTTAAACTTCACCCTCTGATAAACCAGGTCCAGAAGGGCGATGATCATATACACCGCGGAGACCCGGATCCCCAGGTCCGTCACGGTCTTTGCCACGAGCTGGAGCCCGTGCATCAGGGAAACGTCATACAGGTCCAGCAGGATCACCCATTTGTCCTTGAGGTAAGTATAACACATATATCCGATCAGCAGGATCTTTGCCAGCGATTTTACCAGCTCCATCAGGGCATTCACGGAAAAGATCTTCTTAAACCCGCTGATGGGGTTCAGCTTGCTGAATTTCGGCTTCAGGGGCTTCGCGGTGGGATGCCATTTCACCTGGAACACATCGCTGAGGAAAGCCACCAGCACACCGATCAACAGTATGGGGGCCACGATCAGGATCACCTGGACCAAAAGCTCCCGGAACAAAACGGCGGTATCCGCCTCCGGCATCTGCCCCTGGCGGAATGTCACCGTCTCCGTGATCCGGTTGTAGATCCCCGGAAAGACGGCCAGCATCTGGTTCCCCATGTTTCCCACCCAAAAGCGGAGGACAAGGAACAGCGCAAGGAGCCCAAGGCCGTTGGCGATCTCCCGGCTCTTGGCTACCTGGCCCTCGCCCCGGGCGTCGTCCAGCTTTTTCTGTGTGGCGGGCTCCGTCTTTTCCCCGCCGGGCCCGTCTTTTGCAAAAAACTGCAGATCATAACGGATCATCTCATGCCCTCCACAAAGGCCACGATCATCTCCCGCATCTCGGTAAAGATCATCTCCGCCGCGTCGGGGAGCATATTCGCGGTAAAAAAGATCACCGACAGGCCCACCAGGACTTTCAGCTGGATGCCTACCGCAAACATGTTCATCTGGGGCGCCACCTTCGCCAGGATGCCCAGTATGGCATTCAGGACCAGTATGACGCAGAAAACAGGCAGCACCACCCGGAAGCCTATGATGATATACTCCGTCAGGAACTTCACGATGGAATTTACCAGAGACTCCCCATGGAAAACGGCGCCGTTTACCGGGATCAGCGTAAAGCTGTCCGCCAGCGCCCCGAAGAGATACCGGTACATGCCCGTGGCGATCAGCATCAGCATCAGCGCATACTGGTACAGGACGCCGGTGATGCTGGTGCTTTCCCTTGTGGTGGGATCCAGCAGGGTCGCCATGGACAGCCCCGTCTCCATATCCGCCACAGATCCGGCAAAGTTTACGATGGAAGTACATATCGTCGCGCCAAACCCTAACAGCAGCCCCGCCACGGCTTCCTTGAGGATAATGACCATGTACTCCAGCACCGTGTCATATTCCACCACAGGCGCGGGCGTCAGCGCCTGGTACAGCAGCACGGAGGTAAAAAAGCTCAGGGCGACCTTCACGCTGTTCGGAGCGTTCTGCATACTGAAAAAGGGCGCCACAAAGACGAAACAGGAGACCCTGGTCAGGATCAGCAGGAAATATTCCAGATCATATAGGGAAAAAGAGTAGTTTACCATAAATCCCCCGCCCTGTCTCCGCTACCTGTGTATGTACACACTAAGGCCGGACCAAAGAGACACCATAAAGTCCACCATGGCATTCATCATCCAGGGCCCGAAGATGACGATCGCCGTAAACACGCAGATGATCTTCGGCACGAAAGTCAGCGTCTGCTCCTGTATGGACGTAACCGTCTGAAAAATACTGATGATCAGTCCGATCACCAGCGATACCAGCAGGACGGGCAGCGAGACCTTGATGATCAAAAACAGCGCTTCCCTGGTCATATCAGATACCGCATCTATCGTCACAGGCCATATCCCCCTTTCTCACCGCAGCCGGATGCCAGGCCATCCCCGCCCGGCCGCGTCAATAAAACGTCTGCACAACCTGTCCGATCACCAGCGCCCAGCCATCCGCGAGCACGAACAGCAGGATCTTAAAGGGCATGGAGACCGTGGTGGGCGGCAGCATCATCATACCCATGCTCATCAGGGTGGACGCCACCACCATATCTATGACAATAAAAGGAATATAGATCACAAAACCGATCCAGAACGCTATCCTGAGCTCGCTTATCATAAAGCTCGGCAGCAGCACGGACAGTGGGATCGTATCCAGCGTGACACCGTCCCAGGTCTGGCCGGAGATATCCATAAAGAGATCCACGTCCTTCAGCTGGGTCTGGCCGTACATAAATTCCCGCAGGGGCTGGATGCCCTTCTCAAACGCCTCGTCCTGGTCGATCAGGCCCTGCTCATAGGGCTGGATCGCCTCCGTATTGATCCGGTCGATAGTGGGCTCCATAATAAAAAAGGTCAGGATCAGCGCCAGCCCGATCAGCACCTGGTTCGGCGGCGCCGTCTGTGTATTCAGGGCCGCTCTGGTAAAATGCAGCACAATGATGATCCTGGTAAAGGAGGTCATCATGATGATCAGCGTCGGGGCAAGGGAAATCAGAGTCAGCGTCAGCAGGATGCGCAGCGCCCCGTTCATATTCCCGTTGTCCCCGTCCACGGTGATCGTCCACATGTTTCCCGTGTTCAGGTTATTCAGTTCCTCCGGCGTGTCTGCGGAGCCGGGCTCATCCCGATATGTCCTTGTCTCCGTATCGCCGTTGTTCAGGTCCGCGGCAAAAACTGGAAAGGGCTCTAAAATACACAATATGCCCACCGTGACCAGCAGGCATATCATCGTCATTATTCGCTTTAAAACAAGCTTACTGTTCATCTTTTTCCCGGCTTTCCTCTGGTTCATCTGCAGTGCGCGGCCGTCTGCCGGCCGCCTTGTCAAGGAATTCCCTAAAGCGGAAACTCTGGACAGCTCCCTCCGTCTTCAGCTGCTCCTCCGGCACTTCCCCCAGCAAGGTCACCGTATCTTTGCACACCGCTATCACCATGTAGGTGCCGCCCACCCGCACGATCTGAATATACTTGTTATTCGAGATACGGCTGGTCTCGATCACCTGAATATTGCTGCCCGCTCCCTGATGCTTCTGGTAATTGGCGATCCACTTCGTGGTGGCCGCCGTAATCCCCAGCACGGCAACAAACACCAGCAGCACCGTGATCAGCTGCGCATAGCTGTCCATACTCCCAGTCAGGAAGAAACCCATCAGCCTACGACCTTCTTCACGGCCTCCAGGACACGCTCCGCCTGGAAAGGCTTTACGATAAAGTCTTTTGCGCCGGCCTGGATGGACTCGATCACCATCGCCTGCTGGCCCATAGCGGAACACATGATGACCTTCGCGCCCGCGTCATTCTTCCGGATCTCCTTCAGAGCCTGGATCCCGTCCATCTCCGGCATGGTGATGTCCATCAGCACCAGGTCGGGAGCGACTTCCTTGTACTTCTCCACAGCCTTCATGCCGTTCTCGGCCTCCCCTGCAACGTTGTAGCCGTTCTTTGTCAGGATGTCCTTGATCATCATCCGCATGAACGCTGCATCATCACATATCAAAATATTCTTTGCCATTTAACCGTCCTCCTACTTAATGATTTCTGTTACTCTTATGCTGAAGCACTCTTCAATAACTACTACTTCGCCTTTCGCTACAAACTTTCCGTTTACCAAAACGTCTATCGGTTCACCGGCGATCCGATCCAGTTCTATGATCGTGCCGGGAGCAAAATTAAGGATTTCGGAAATAGACTTGGTTGACCGCCCCAGTTCCACCGTCACTTCCAGAGGTACGTCCATGATCAGGCCGATATTTTCCTGGCCCTGTATCCCCCTGCCGTCTCCCGAAAAATTTTGGAATTGTGCGGGCTGAACATTGACGTTCTGGCCCTGCTGCACCATCCCCGACTGAGGCATCATCCCCATCTGCTGGGGCACCATCCCCATCTGGGGCATCATTCCCATCTGAGGCATCATCCCCATCTGAGGCATCATTCCCATCTGGGGCATCATCCCCATCTGAGGGTTCATTCCCATCTGCTGCATCATCCCCATCTGGGGGTTCATTCCCATCTGCTGCATACCGCCCATATCCGGCTGCCCCATGTTCGGAATTCCCGCGCCTCCCGGCGGTACCTGGGCCGCCGTGGCCTCCGGGGCGGGAGCCGATGCCGAAGACTCCGCCATGCTTCCCATCCCCTGGTTGTTCAGGAAGGTGCCGACCAGATCCCGGGCAAATTCCACAGGATATAGCTGCATGATGGAGCTGTCCACCAGATCGTCGATCTGCATCCGGAAGGATACCTTTACAAACACGCCTCCCAGGAAGGGCGAGATCTCCTCGCCTGACTTATACTGGGTCAGATCCAGCAGAGTGGAATCCGGCGGGCTGATGTCGATCGTTTTTTTCAGCATGGTGGAGAGGGATGTGGCGGCTGACCCCATCATCTGGTTCATGGCCTCTGAGATAGCGCTCAGGTGCAGCTCACCCAGCTCCCCGTCCGTATTGGTGCCGTCCCCGCCCATCATCAGGTCGGTGATGACCTTTACGTCATGCTCTTTCAGTACCAGTATATTCGTGCCATCCAGGCCCATGGTATATTTGATCTGGATAAACACGCAGGGTTTTTCGTATTCTGTCAGCAGGGTATTCCAGCTGGCGATCTCCACCACCGGCGTGGTGATATTCACCTTCCTGTTTACCAGGGAATACAGCGTCGTGGCCGACGACCCCATGCTGATATTGGCGACCTCGCCAATAGCGTCCTTTTCTACTTCAGAAAGAATATCCTCGAGATTCACATCATTCAGGGGATCGCTTCCCGCTGGACCGTCGGGCGCTGCAGCCCCTGCCGAGCTGCCGGTGGAATCCGAATCCCCATCTTCAGAGAGATCCATGCCGTTTAAGAGAGCATTGATCTCGTCCTGGGACAGCATTCCTCCATCCATTGTCTACTCCTCCTCTCTGATAACCGAAGTGATCCGAACAGCGTAGGAATCTTTTTCGGCACCGGGCAACGCGGTGAATTTTCTGATATTGCCCACATAAACATTCATATCCTCATCCACCTTGGAATCCAGGCGGATGCAATCTCCAACCTGCAGGTTCATAAAATCGCTGACGGAGATCGTGCTGCGCCCCAGAACCGCGCGGATGGGAATATCCACCTTGCGGATCAGCGACTCAATGTACATTTCATAATTTTCATCATGATTTTCCTGCATGGTCGAAAACCAGAACCTGGTATTCAGCTTATCCATCACGTCTTCCAGCGTAAAGAAAGGAAGACATATATTCATGAAGCCCTCTACATCGCCGATCTTCATGTTCAGCGTGACAATGGCAATCATGTCGTTGGGGGAGATGACCTGCGCAAACTGGGGGTTGGTCTCCAGCCGCTGCATCACCGGCGAGATGTCAACCACCGTCCTCCAGGGATCCCTGAGCAGCTGGGTGAACATCACCAGTATCTTCTCTATGATCGTCATCTCTATCTCTGAAAATTCCCTGCTCTTCTCCAGCGGTACGCCGCTTCCTCCCAGCATTCGATCCAACATGGCGTATCCCAGGTTGGTGGCCAGGTCGATGAGGATCGTGCCGTTCAGCGGCGCAAAGTTGATGATCCCCAGTATGACCGGATTGGCAAGGGCATTGGTAAATTCACTGAAAGTAACCGTCTCCGAACTCGCTACCGTGACCTGTACATTCTTCCTCAGGTAGACAGGGAGGTTTGTGGAGATCAGACGGCTGTAATGTTCAAAAATCATTTCGAGCGTCCTCAGATGCTCTTTGGAGAACTTTGTAGGGCGGCTGAAATCATAGTCTTTAACCTGCTTTTCCTCGCTCTCCCGCATCTGGTCCGCATCCAGCTCACCGGTTGACAGCGCGGCCAGCAGATTGTCTATTTCATTTTGGGACAAAATCTCGCCCACGAAAGCTCACCTCCTTTGTTCCGTTTTTCCGGGAACCGCCGTTCCCATATCCCGGGCAGACGCCCTTTCCCGCATGGGCTTACTGGTACATCACATCGCTGATGGACACCCGGTAAATAAAATCAGACTGGAACAAATTCTGTATGGCGGAAAGGATTTCCGCTCTCATCCGCTCAAACGTAGCGGGATCCTGGCACTCTTCCTTTGTGTAGTTCTGGACTACGGACGCCACCGCGTCCTTGATCTGTATCTCAAATCCCGCCATGGTCTCAGGCTGGCCCAGGGCCGCGTAATCCTCATGCTCCGTATCCATGGCAAGCGACATATAGAAAATGATCATGGAACTGGAAGAATTTCCGTTCCCGTCCGTCGAGGGCTTCAGCTGGATCATCAGACGGTCCGCCAGCGAATAGGTGGCCGTCTGCGAGAGCGGTATGGCGTTTGCCGTCTCCCCTCCCGGCTCATAGAGCTCCAGGTTCATGGCCGCCGCGATGCTGGTGACCAGGTCCGCCGTCTTGCCGTTGGTGCCGATCACGCTCACCATCATAATGGCAGTCAGCACGATGTTCACGATCAAAAGCGCCAATATCACAATGCTCAGTAAATTCTTTTTCATTTTCCTGTCCCCTTATTTGCTCCGTTCCTGTTCTCTCAGCGGGAAGGATTGTAGATCCTGATTTCCACCCGCCGATTGCTGCGCCTGCCCTCCGCGGTGTCATTCCCCGCGATGGGATTGCGCTCCCCCATCCCCGCATGTTGAAGGTTTGCCGGGTCCAGGTTCGTATGGTCCACCAGATAATAAAACACAGAAAGCGCCCTTGCGCTGCTCAGCTCTTCATTACTCGGGTACAGGGCGCTGTTGATAGGCACATTGTCGGTATGTCCTTCGATCTGTACCGTGCCCTGGCCATACTTTTCCAGAATCCGCCCCACCTTATCCAAGACCGCTTCCGCCTCTTCCTTCAGCTCAGCGCTGCCCGAATCGAACAGCAGGGCCCCGTTCATGGTAAGCTGCACATACTGGGCGGTAAAGCTCACATCCACCTCATCGCCGATGTCGCTGTCAGAAGCCATCTCCTGTACGCTCTCCGCTATGGTTTCATTCTCCTGGAGGGCTAACGCATCCATGGCCTGCTGCAGCTGGTCTGCGGTGACATTCTCGGGAAATCCCTCAAATTCTTCCATATTCTGGTTGTTTACCGTACCTTCCGCAGTCTTCCCGGTACTGTTGATATATTGGTCAAGCTCATTCAGCTGGCTCACGCCGTTGCTGATGAGCACACCGTCCCCAATCGCGGAACTTCCCGCGTCAAAAATACTGATGGTGTTGTTCATGGCCGCCACCAGCTCCTGCAGCTTGCTCTCGTCCATGTTGGACATGGCAAACAGCATAACGAAGAAACACAGCAGCAGGTTCATCAGGTCGCTGAACGTCGTCTGCCATTCCGGCGCACCTTTTTTCGGCTCATCCGGCTTGCGTTTGGCCATTACTCTTCACCCCCTGCCTCCTGGTCAGTGCTTTCCCTGTCCTTGGGAGCCAGGAAGGATTTCAGCTTTTCTTCGATGACTCTGGGGTTTTCCCCTGCCTGGATGGACAGAAGGCCCTCGATCATGACCTCCTTCATCATCATTTCCTCGTCGTTGTCCGCTTTCAGCTTGGCGGCGACGGGGCCGCAGATCCAGTTTGCCAGCACGGAACCGTACAGGGTGGTGATCAGGGCCACCGCCATGGAAGGCCCCAGCGCTTCCACATTGTCCATATGATACAGCATATCCACCAGTCCTACCAGGGTACCGATCATACCCCAGGCAGGGCCCATGGAGCCCCAGGTCTCCCAAAATCCGATCCGGGTCTTGTGCCGGCCCTCGATGCTGACCAGCTCGGTCTCCATGATCGCCCGCACCAGATCCGGATCCGTGCCGTCCACGATCAGCAGGATTCCCTTCTTCAGGAAGGGTTCCTCCATGTCGGAAGCGGCCTCCTCCAGAGAGAGCAGGCCCTCCTTCCTGGCGATATTGGAAAGCTCAATGATCTTCTGGATCATCTCGGCGGTATTCAGCTTCGGCGCCTTAAAGATCAGCGTGATGCTCTTCAGGCCGCCGATGAAGTTTGGAAGGCTCACGGACGTAAGCGTAGCAAAAACGGAACCGCCCAACGTAATGATGATGGAGGGCAGGTCGCCGTACTCATGTAATCCGCCTAAGCCCGCGCTGCTGACCACGCCGTATGCGAGCATGACAAAACAAAAAATAATGCCGACTAAAGATGCTATATCCATGCATATCACCTAACATTCTGCATCAAGTGTACTAATCCGCAAAAATTTCCTTTCTATACAATTTTACAAGATTTTTTATCTCTTGTCTACTTTCTTTTACAATTATTTTTTTCCCTGTGGTAAGAGTGATCACTGTGTCCGGCGTCTCCTCCACCACCTCGAAAAGCTGGGGATTCACAAGGATCTTCACGCCGTTTATCTTCGTCACTTCGATCATACAGCACCTCTGCCGCTATGTATTTCTCCCGCCGCTGTTCCCACACAAGACAGGGGAACGGAAAACCCGCTCCCCTATTGTTTTACCATATATATTGTCTTATTGCAAGAAAAAACTGAAAATTGGAGTTGTTAAATCGTGACAATCCGGCCCGCGCCATCCGCAAAGCCGCGCTGCCGCGCCCTCCGGCGCCGTGCGCCTGCCTTTGCTCATAAACTACCCCGGATTAACGCTTCAGATTGGTAAGTTCCTCCAAAAGCGTGTCGGATACAGTGATGATACGGCTGTTCGCCTGGAATCCACGCTGGGTCGTGATCATCTCTGTGAACTCGGAAGAGAGATCCACGTTGCTCATCTCCAGCTGGCCGCTGGTCATGGAGCCGCCGTTTGCGGTGATGTCCACGCCAACCCCGTCGAACTCGCCGGAGTTTAAGGTTGCGGCATACAGGTTATCGCCCTGCTTTTCCAGGCCCGCCGCGTTGGCAAAGGAAGCCGTGGCGATCTGGCCCAGGAGCTTTGTCATGCCGTTGTCATAGCTGGCGTAGATCCTTCCGTCCGTCTGGATGGAGACGCCGATCATATCGCCCAGGCGGCGCCCCGCGCCCTCTCCGAGGCGGTCGGCATCGTTGCTGCCGGTGATGGCGCTGACCGTGGATGTTCCCTTGTTTCCGTAAATAGTGATCTCGGAAAGGTCAATGGTAATATCGGAGAAGTTCCCCCCCAGCTGTGACAGGTTTAAGGTCACATCCGTGTTGGTGGGGTTCCCGTCGATGCCGTCAAAGATACCGCTGTCGCCGTTGAATCTCACGGTATTGCCGTTATACGCCCGCCCCACCGTCTGGAAAGTGGGATCGTCGTCAGTCGTCCAGTTCGGCAGTTCCGCCAGATGGTTCCGGATGGACATCCCTTCATCCAGGGTGCCCGGGTTATCCGGCGTCGCCGAATACAGCAGATTCAGGAACTCCTCCGTGGCGCCCTCATAGCCGTAAGCCGCGGCAAGGGCGTCCTTCTCTTCATCGGTAGCCGCGGTGACGTCTGCGACAACCACAGTGCCGTCGCTCTTCTGCAGTTGGTTTCCAACCCACTTGTAACCCACATTGTCAAAATACACCACGCCGTTTTTCGCCTGGGTACGGCTTCCGCCAAGCAGTTCGCTCAGCGACTCTAAGTCGGAGCCCTCCGGGATCTCCACCTCGTCGCCGTTGGAATCCAGGATCTTTTCCAGCTCAAGGCTGAACTCGTTTTCATCGTCCGACTGCCGGAACACAAACCTTGCGGTATACTCATAGCCCAGCGCGTCAAAGAAGTTCATGTTCACCACTTTCCCGTTTTTGCTGGTCACATCGGTGTCATCCCGGTCCAGGATCCCGGTCATATAAGCCTCCGAGGTAGCCTCGGGAGGATAGGTCATATTTGCCGTGTTCATGATCCGCAGGGCGGTCACGGTATCCTGGCGGATATCGCCGGTCTCCGGGTCTACCTGCCATCCCATGACATTATAGCCGGTACTGGTCATGGCCAGGTTCCCGGCGCTGTCCACGTAGAAGGAGCCGTCTCGCGTAAAGACGTTCTGGACGCCGTTGTTTACCACGAAGAAATTCTCGCCGCTGATCATCAGGTCGAAGGGATTTCCGGTGGACTGTGCGGAGCCCTGCCCGGTAATGTTGATGTTGATGGCGCCGGACTTTACGCCGAGACCGATCTGCCTGGCGTTGATACCGCCCCGGCCGGTGGCGGCGTTAGGGCCGCTGGCCTTCTGGGTAGTCTGGCTCATCAGGTCGCTGAACACGATAGAGCTGGATTTAAACGCCGTGGTGTTCACGTTGGCGATGTTGTTGCCGATTACGTCCATCTTGGTCTGGTGGGTCTTCAGTCCTGCCACACCAGAGTAAAGTGATCTCATCATAGTGCTTGTTCCTCCTTATGGGAACGGAGCGGAAGCTGCCTCTCTCTGTCAGTCGAGAGGCCAAAACCCCCTTGTCAGGTCCGGTTACATGATGACCGCTCCGTTTATGTTTGTAAATACGTTTTCCGTTGTCTCCGTTCGATCCATCGCCGTGACTACCGTCTGGCTCGGCACATTTACGATAAATGCCAGCTGGTCCACCAGCACCAGCGACTCCCGGATGCCTTTCTGTTCCGCCTTCTTTGCCCCGGCGTTCAGCCGCATCAGCTGGCTGTCACTGAGTTCGATCCTCCGGTCACTCAGACGGCCCAGCGCGTGTTTGGAAAATTTTACATTTCCCTCTGTCTCCCGGGCTTCTGTCTGCTCTAAGATCTGCCGGAACGAAATCCCGTCCGCCGTTTTCTGTGCCTCGGCCTTTCCGCTTCCTGTCAGGTATCGGCCGGTCAGCTGTTCGATGGAGAGGTATCCCTTGTTCTGAACATCCATTTTCCTCAAACCTCCCTTATGGGTTTCCGGCATCCTCCGTGCTGCCGTCCGTCTCTGTGTCCGGATCCGTTCCTCCGGCCTCTGTAGTTCCGCCGACTTCGCCGGCCTCACCGTCCTCGCCTTCCGTTTCGTCCGTCTCCGGCAGCGGGTCGCCGTTCTCGTCCAGTCCGGCGTTGTGGTAAACCTCTTTCAGCTTCTCCAGATACTTCTCGTATCTCTCCACGTTTTCCTTTGCCACAAAGCCCTTCTGGTAATCGTCCATGCCCTCGTAGAGTTCTCTCAGCTCCTCGATGGCCTCCGCGTCCGTCATGTCAACGCCGTTGATTCCGGGCAGCTTGTTCAGCTTGATGTCAAAGCTTTCGGCTTTCTTGTATGCCTCCATGTAAGTCCTGTCTACCACAGTATCCAGATCGTCCAGGGAATACAGGGACTCGTCGATGGAAAGGTACGCCTTTCCGTTCTCATATACCACATAATCCACCTGGCCGTACACATACTGGGTGTCTCCCGTGGAAGTGGTCGTCTTGATATAAACTTCCTCGCCCACCAGGGACGCCGCTCTCTGAAGCTCCATGGTTCCCGCCATGTTCTGCATCTGCTCTACCTGTGAGAACTGTGCATACTGGGAAATGTACTCGGTGTTGGAAGTAGGTTCCAGGGGATCCTGGTACTGCATCTGCGCCACCAGGAGCTGAAGGAACGCGTCCTTGTCCATGCCGTCGTTGCTCGCTTTGGAAGTATTTTTCAGGGAGCTCTGTGACTGGGTCTCGACGATCTTGCCGTCTTCTACCGGTGCCATTATAGCCATACGCATTCTCCTTTCTGTTTTTGTTTTTGTGTGTTTGTTCTTGTATTTGTTCTTGTGTTTGTGTTTCTGTGTTTGTGTTTTTGTGTTTCTTTTTTCTGTTTGCTGTTCTTATTACTTTTTTCTTTTCATTTCCGGCCGTTGTCGCCAGCAGCTATGCGTCGCTGTTGTTCTGCCGCTGTTGTCCCGCCGCGGTTTTCAGTTCCCGGGCCTCGCCACTGTCCGCTGCGTTTCGCCGTCATATGCCGTTTCCTGCGCTACGCTGCGGTTTGTTCTTCGGTTTCCCGGGGTACGCCGGGCTTGCGGGGGATCCTTACGCGGTATAGTCTACCTGGCTGCCGCTGGCCGCCAGCAGATCCGCCGCCAGTTCCTCTCTCTCCCCCGGTTCCTCTACATCCACGGGATCCATGGGAGCGATCCTTCTGGCCCTGGCCCTCTTTGCCGTCTGTTCCTGTCCGCTGTTCTGTCCTCTGCCCTGGTCCAGATTCCTCTCAAAAGCGTGGGACTGGACAGTGACCTCGATGGCCTCCACCTTGACGCCCTGCTGCTCAAAGCTCTCTTTCAGCTGGATCATCTGGCTTTCCAGCGCCGCCTTGACCGCCTCATTCTGCGTGATGAAGTTGGCCGTCACCATGCCGCCCCTGGAAGATAACTGGATGTGAAGGGTCCCAAGGCTTTCCGGATGAAGCTGCATCTCCAGCTGGGATGTTTCCGGCCTCACCTGGATCCTCATGTAATCCATGATCTGGCGCATGATGTCCTGCGTGTCCGTACTCCAGGCCGTGGAAGCTTCCGTCTGCTGTACCTGTGCCGAAAACGAAGTCTGGACCGGATCGGCCCTGAAGCTCTGCGCCAGAACCTGCCTGTCTCCTCTCTCGTCCGGCTGGCTCTCTCTCCCGCCATCCTCTCTCTCAGACGTTTCTTCCTCCCGGGCCGGCTGTGCGCCGTCCGGCTGGGTTTCCTCCGCCTGGGCCTTTTCCGGCTGGGTTCTGTCCTCCGTCTGCCGAATGGGTTCCGATTCCCGGAAAGGCGTTTTTTCTTCCCCCGCCTTGACCAGTTCTTCCTCCGATCCCGCCTGGGGAATGATCTGGATCTTTGGGGCCGTCTCCCGGGCCAGCGGCTCCGAAGTCTCGGCTTCCTCCGCTTCTTCCGGCTCCGCGTGGATCTCCTCCTCCGTGGGAACAGCCTCCTGGGCCTCCAGCACCGTCCGAAGCTGCTCTGGGCTGACCTTTAGGGTTTTACTGGCATCCTGGATCAGCGTTTCCCGGCTGTCCATCAGCTGCTGATAACTCTCATAGAGTTCCGCGTCCGTGACCAGCGCGCTGGGATCCGCCGCGCCGCCAAGCTGCAGGATCAAATCTCCCAGGCTGGCTTTGTCCAGCACATCCAGCGGTTCCATGCCCAGTTCCTGCATAGCTCCCTCCAGCTCCTGAAGGGTGATGCCAAAGGTGTCGGCGATCTGCCGCATCAGATCCATGGCCGCGTTTCCCAAGACCTCCAGGATCTCCTCCGGCACTTCAACGTCATCCCCGGCGGACATCCCTGGCGGCAGATCTTCCCTTTCCGCCGGTTTCTCCTCGGAGACACGCACTCTGTTGGCGTTTCTGGCCCTCAGGGAATCTCCCGGCACTTTTCCCACAGCTTTTTCCGCTTTTCCCGGCTGGTCCGGCCTGGCCGTATCCGTGGGGCTGTCGGCGCTTTCCCTGCCTGTCTGGCCCTTGAACACCGCATGAAATTCCCCGCTGCCCGCCGCCTTTACGCTGCTGTCCGCTCCTCTGGTAAGATTGCCCAGGATAGAGCCCACATCCTTTACAGGTGTACTTGTCATTTCTGACCTCCTTTCTTCTGTTTTCAATGTACTTAGAACTTATATAGAAAAACTCTCCGAAGAGGCTCCCGGGGCCATCCGGCCATTTTTCCGTCCGGCTTTCCGTCTGTCCGGCCTTCCTTCCATCCGGCTTTCCGTCCGGCTTTCCTTCCGCCCTGTCTCCTCTCCCTTGAAGTTTCTCTCCATATCTTATTTCGGCCCGAAACCCCTTCTTCTTAAGAGTCCGGGTCCATGATCGCCGCAATTTTTGCGGCAAATTCGGCATCCATCTCGTCCATGATGGCGCCTCTCTCCTCGGTGCCCAGCGCCTCCAGGATCCTTGCCACATCGTTCAGGTCCGTCATTTTCTCAAAAACCGCCGCAACGTTCTTTGGATCCATCTCGGCAAAGGTGTTGGCATATTCCTGAAATTCCTTGCTTTCCTCCAGCTGCACCACCACCTGCCGGTAGAGGGACTCCGCCGTCTGAGGATTCATCTCCTCATACCACTTCCGGTATTCCTCGGCTCCGGGGCCTTTCTCGGAATACACTACCTCCTCGTAAAACTGGTTCTGTATCCTCTGAAATTCCACCTGGGCGGACTCAAACTCCTTCAGCCTCGTCACTTCCGCCCGCAGGGTCTCAAGATCCTCATCCTTGGCGTTAGAGGCGTTCTGGAGCCGTTCCACCTCCAGCTCAAGCTCCTTGATATAATCTACCGCTTCCGGCAGGCTGGAATACCCGCCATAGCTGTCCGGGTCGTTGGTCTCCGTCACCGCCGTGCCGGGCAGGATCTTATTCAGCACCGGCACATCCCGCAGCATGGGCGCCAGGACGGAGCTCCCAAAGCCGCCGATGTCCAGCTTGATGATCACGCAGATCACGGCCAGCCACAAAAGGATGATAAACGTGGTAGCCGCAAAGGTCACAAGGCCGTTCCCCTCTTCCTCGCCGAGGGCTTCCTCCTGCTTTGCCAGCTCTTTCGCCCGGCGCTTTACCTCCCGGCGCTGGTCCTTCTGGTCCTTTTTCAGCTGTTTCTTTTCATTCTGTATTCTGTTTTTCTCTACCTGTGCCTCAGGAGTCAGTTCCCTTGCCATAGCATCCTCTCATTCCGCCGTTCAAACGGGCATCTTGTCTTTGTTGCTCTCGCTCCTGCGCTTTCCGTAGACATAGCTCGTCAACTCGTCTACTTCCTTGCCCTCCCGGCGGTTCTCGTCCGCCAGGAACTGTTGAAAGGCTTTTTCCTTCAGATTTTCGTGGGTCTTGCGCTCCTGCATCACTTCCGTGAGGCGCTGCCTTGCCTGTTCCAGGACACGTTCCGCCGCTGCCACCCTCTCCCGCTGGTCGTCGATAAAGCCTTCCATGGTCTTGACCGCCGCCCGGTTTTCCTCGATCTCCCGGAGCTTCAGCTCACCCGAAAGCAGCTCCTCCACTCTGGCCGCGTACCCGGCCTTCCGCCTGCGCAGCTGCTCCAGCGCCTCCTCCTCCCGGTCCAGGGCTGCCCGGGCCGCGGAGAATTCCTGCTTAGCCTGGATCTCCATCTTTAACTTGATATTCAGGATACTCTGCATGGAGTACCGAAACCGTGCCATTGAAAATCACTCCTCAATCTTCAAAGAGCTGCTGCAGCATAGAGACGCTGCTCTCAAAATCAAATTTTTCATCCGTCTCCTGACAGAGGAACTGATTCACCGCGTCGATCTTTGATATGGCGTAGTCGATGGCGGGATTGCTCCCGCTCTTGTAAGCGCCGATATTGATCAGGTCCTCCGCCTCGTTGTATGTAGCCAGCACCGTCTTCAGACGGCCCGCCGCCTGCTTATGCTCCCTGGCGGCGATCTGGCTCATACACCTGGAAATGCTCTGAAGGATGTCGATGGCCGGATAATGGTTCTTGTGGGCCAGCTTCCTGTCCAGCATGATATGGCCGTCCAGGATGCTCCTGGCGGTATCGGTGATGGGTTCATTGAAGTCGTCGCCGTCCACCAGCACTGTGTAAAGCCCCGTGATAGAACCTTTTGCCGCCCGTCCCGCCCGTTCCAGAAGCTTTGGCATCTCGGAGTAGACGCTGGGCGGATAGCCCCTGCTCACCGGCGGTTCCCCGCTGGCAAGCCCGATCTCCCTCTGCGCCATGGAAAAACGGGTCAGGGAGTCCATCATCAGCAGCACATCCTTCCCCTTATCCCGGAAATATTCCGCGATAGCCGTTGCGGTCTTTGCCGCTTTGTTCCGCTCCAGGGCCGGCCTGTCGGAGGTCGCCACCACCACCACGGACCGGCGCATACCTTCCTCCCCCAGGTCTCTCTCTATAAATTCCCGGACTTCACGTCCCCGCTCCCCGATCAGGGCGATCACGTTGATGTCCGCCTTGGTATTTCTCGCAAACATACCCATAAGCGTGGACTTCCCCACGCCGGATCCGGCAAAAATACCGATCCTCTGCCCCTTCCCCACAGTGATCAGGCCGTCAACCGCCTTCACGCCGAGAGGCAGGACTTCGTCGATGATCTCACGGCTCATGGGATCCGGAGGCGCCGCCTCCACCGGGTAAGACGCCCCGCTGACAGCAGAGCCATCCACCGGCCGCCCCAGTCCGTCCAGGGCCTTCCCCAGCAGGCTGTCGTCCACCTGCACCAAAAGGCGCTGGCCCGTGTTCTCCACAAGGCTTCCCAGGCCGATGCCGTCCACGGAGTCATAGGGCATCAGCAGCGTCTTTTTGTCCCGGAAACCGACTACCTCCGCCATAATGGGCTTCGCTCCATCCCCCTCGGGGAAAAGCCTGCACACATCTCCCAGCCTGGCGTCCGGCCCGGCGGACTCGATGGT
>CANPYT010000021.1 GCA_947588705.1 uncultured Acetatifactor sp.
TTCAGTCTGGACGGGGAATCCGCCGACATGTCGGAAAGTGAAACGGAAAACAATACGAATCCGTTTCTCTATACAGGGAAATATGAAGGATACTTTGGCACTGAGATATCTTTTAGTTCAGGTACGGAATTAGAAGGCGACATAGTTGGAAACGTGGAAATCTATTATAACGGTGAACTGATCACTGCGCAGACGGTATATGAATGTTATGACAGAGGTGACTGGAGCGATTGGGATTACGACGCATTCTATGTGATACATCTGGAAGATCATGATGAGTATTTGGGATTTTATGAGAGTGACGGTAAGATGATGCTTGACTATAATGGGGTCACAAAAAATTATGATACCTTAGAGATGACAGAGTATTATGAAGCGCCATAAAAGCCGCTTCTGCTGAAAAAGTACTCTCGGATTGTTCTTTATCGATAATCTGAATAGATGGCGCGTTTTTTACGTCTTTGATAAGTAGCGTTTTTCAATGTTTTTATTTTTTCACTTGGCCTGCAAAGTGCGCTTGTCCTGTCGCAGATATGATGCGGCTTACAAGGTTGTGGAAGATCATTGCCGTATCATGTAATGCTCACACTACCAATGGAAGTTATCTATTTTCCCTCAGTTTTTCTAATATTGCCATAACATCCGGCTGCGTTGGCGTAAATTTGATACCGCGCTTCAACATACCCATAACTTTTCGTGCCTTTTGCTCAATCTCTCTGGCAGTATGTTCACTCGTCAGCATCAGATGATTTCCGGCTATTGTGTATTCACGCTCTATGTACTCCTCCGTTATGGGGAACATATCCTGTATCAGAAATGCGCTCTCCCTATTATCGTCCAGTTTGACGATATGAAGAATGTCGCAAGGTTTTCCGGCTTTTTCTTTTTTCTCCATAATTTGTCTGTATTTTTCAATTCGGCTGGACAACGGTATCATCCAATACATTCCAGTACTTAAATCTTCAAAACAATAATAATGCGGTCTGTTCCCCGCTTTATTTCCCTTCAGATAAGGGTCTGACATATCATCAAAAAACTTATCTTTGATAATATAAAAGCCGGTCTTCTTCATTTGTCTGTCCTCATTACTGAAAAGTCCTCCGCTTTACGGCGAAGGACTATACTTTCAACCCAACCACTTATATACCGCATATTGGTCAGCGGTAAACTTTCAACCCGACCATTTATATACCACATATCGGTCAGTGGTAAACTTTCCTTGTGCTATTATTCTAGCAAGCACAAGGAAGAAAGTCAATATGGCTCCCTTAAAATTTTATGTTTTTACCGCATAGTTTATACATATTGAGAAATCACTCTTGTAAACCGTTACGCTACGAGAGAGTCAATGCCAAAATTCAAAAATTATGTATTTTTCTTAATTACAAATCACATTCCCGCCCATAAACTTCAATCTGTACCAAAGCCGGGAAGGGAGATGCATCCTCCCCTTTTATCAACTGCGTAAGCTCCAGGGATTCAATCCGCTTCTTGTCGAAGGTAAATTCCTGGGCCGCCCCAGTTTTCTTAAGCTCCAGCTTCAGGGTACTCCCGTCTGAAAAGCGCACTGCTGCCTGCTTCCACCAATTGTCATGGGGATAATCCGCCCTGGTGTAAAGGATGATCCTGTCTACCTCTACCGTCCTTCCGAAATCCAGCCTCAGGCAGGCGTCCTCCCTGCGGTTGATCCCCCAGGATTCATAAGGCCATTCCCCATGGCAGTTCGACACGGTAATGCCGTCTATCCCATTCATCGCGGCAAAAACAGACTCTCCCCTGGTCTCCACATTGGCGCTGGCATGGGGATAACAGGAAACCTCCCCATGCTGATCCCATACGTTGAGGGCAAGATTCCTGTAACCTTCCACCTCAAAGCCCCTGGCCTTCCTGACAGACAGCAGATGCCTGACGCCACAGAAGGTCTTTGGCGACAAATTGATCCGCTTCTCCCCAAAGGGGATCTGATAATCCACATTTCCGGTGAGGTAGACCAGGGATTTTCCCCTCCCGTCATCCAGCTGCAGCCAATAAAACTGCCTTGTCTCCTCGATCTCCACGACAATGCGGTCTCCTTCCCGGTACTCCGCCGCATATACCAGATTTACTTCTTCCTCCCCATGCTGTACCGCCAGGGTCTTCCCGGACTGGTTTATGATCTTAATGCTGATCTGTGACATTGGCTTTCTTCCTTTCCAAACCTCAACTTCATTTTATCTAAACTTATCCCTTCAAATCCTTTCAAGCTTCGCCAAACTTGAAAAAATAACCGGAATTGCTGCGTCTAAATGACAAGAACACCTGATATGCTTTGCACCATTTCCTGTACTTTCAGAGCGGGCGGAAACAATTACATTTCTTTAAATAATCTCTGTTTCCGCTGGATCATCTCCTCGATTCTCTCGATATACTGGCCCACTTCCTTCACGTTCTCGCACCGCTCGATCAGGGTGCTCTCGCTGCCATCCTCCGCCGTTCTGCGGCTGACCCGCTTTGAGATGCTCCCGGCTCCCAGCGCCACGATATCCTGCATTTCTTCTATGATCAAAACATTATACAGCCCCTGACAGCCCTCCCGGGCATACCCGACATTCTCAAAATTTCCGGACATATTCTTCTGGCGGTATAGGTAATATGGTTCCATTCCCATCCTGCGGGCGCCTTCCGCCGCGATGGCCATTGTCTCGTCGGTATTATGCAGCATGGCGGCGCCGTTTTCCTGAATCCACTGATTCAGCCTGGATGCCCGCTTGATAGCCAGAGAATGGACGGTAAGGCTGTCCGGCCCAAGCTCCGCCACCCGGTCGATCGTATTCTGCACATCCTCTTCCAGCTCCCCCGGCAGCCCCAGGATCAGATCCATATTGATATTGTCAAAGCCCGCCTGCCGGGCCAGCCCAAAGGCCCGCTCCACCTGTTCTACGCTGGCTTTCCTTCCGATAATGTCCAGCGTCTCCTGTTTCATCGTCTGGGGGTTCACCGAGATCCTGCCGACGCCATGGGCATACAGCACCTTCAGCTTTTCCTCCGTGATGCTGTCCGCCCGCCCCGCCTCCACAGTAAACTCCTGCACCGTAGAAAAATCAAAAAGTGTTTTCAGCTTTTCCAACAGCCTGTCCAACTGCTCCGGCTCCAGGGTCGTAGGGGTTCCGCCGCCAATATAGACGCTGTCCAGGATCTTCCCCTCCATGAGCCGGGCCGTAAACTCCATCTCCCGGATCAGGCAGTCCAGGTAGGTCTCCACCCGCTTTCGATACACCGCTATGGGAAAGGAGGGAAAAGAGCAGTAGAGGCATGTGGTGGGGCAGAAGGGGATTCCGATATACATGCTATACCCGCCCTGATAATGCACTTTCGACAGAAGTTCCCGTTCCCTCTTTGCGATACGGACCGAGAGCTCCGCTTTCTCCCGGCTCACATAATGTTCGGCGCGATAAAACTCCAGGATCTCCTCCTCACTCATGCCCTGTTCCAGCATTCCATAAGCGATCTTGGTGGGCCGGATCCCCGTGAGGTTCCCCCATGGCAGTTCCCTTTTAGTGGCCTCCTTCAGCACTCGGTAAAGGAAACGCTTAAATTCGTCCTTAAAACCCCGGGCAGAAGTTTCAGGCTCCGCGCCCGCCGCCTGCGGGGCAAAACAATACTCCGCGCCGTCCAGCACAAGACGCGCGGCGGATTCCCCGACCGTCACCTGCAGCCGGGCCTGCCCCGCCAGCTCCCGGCGCCGGTCCGCCCGTGTCTCCGGGGTCAGCACATACACCTGCTCTTCCGGGTAAAAGGCCCTCACCAGCGCCTGCACGTCATATTCATAATTTTCCTTGTTTAAGTCTACGATCAACATACTGCCGCTCCCACTCCCTGACGGCGCACCGCCATGCTTTTGATCTACACGAGAAAAGGGCCTGCCTTCCGCCTTCCGCTCAGGTCAGACCCTGTATTCCCTTCCCTCTTAATCCGCCAGCGCACAAAAAGGATTGTACCGCTTCTCATGGCCGATGGTAGTGCTGTCGCCATGTCCCGGATAGACCCTTGTCTCGTCCGGCAGCACAAACAGCTTATCCTGGATTGACCGCACCAGCGTTCCCGTGCTTCCCGTTGGAAAATCTGAACGCCCCACCGACTCGGCAAACAGAGTATCTCCCGCCACGAGGATACCTGCCTCCTCCACATAATAACAGCATCCGCCCTCCGTGTGGCCCGGCGTGGCGATCACCCGCAGCCTGATCCCCGCAAACTCCAGCTCCTGCCCGTCCTTCACATAAACGTCAGCATAAGTGCTGCAGGGCCTCCCCGCCTGGTCCGACACGTTTAACCTTACATTCTTCAGCAGTTCCCGCTCGCCCTCGCAGGCATACACCTGCACGGGATCCAGCCCTTCCGCCTCCGCGGCCGCGTTCACCGCGTCACGCAGCTCATCCAGCCCCCAGATATGGTCAAAATGGCCGTGGGTCAAAAGGATCGCCTTCACGCGGAAGCCATTCCTGCGCAGCGCGTTGTAGATATTGCTCCCGCTGTCTCCCGGATCCACTACGATCACGTCCTGGCTTCTGTCCCGGTACAAAAAATAGCAGTTGGTCTGGTACGCGCCCATCACCATACGTCCGATCTTAATTTCATTCATAAGTTCCAACCTGTAATCCTTTCCAATCAAAAAACCTGCGGAAATCAGCCTGTGGTCCTCTCGATATCCCGCACACTCTCAATCCCCCGGATCTTGTCGATCACGCGGTTCAGCTCCTCCCTGCTCTCGATCTCAAACGTGGTCTGCAGCGTCGCCACTCCCTGCTTGCTGGTCCTGGTGTTCATTGAGAGGATATTGATATTCTTTTCCGTCATCGCCTTTGAGATATCCGCCAGCAGCCCGTTCCTGTTGTCCGCAAAGATCTTGATCTCCGCCACATATTTTTCCTCGGCGTTCTCCGGCGCCTGCCATTCCGCATCAATGATCCTTGCCCGCTCGATCTCCGGCAGGTTCATCACGTTCACACAGTCTGTCCTGTGGATCGACACGCCCCGCCCTCTGGTCACAAACCCTACGATCTCGTCGCCGGGCACCGGGGAACAGCACTTGGAAAAGCGGACAGACAGATCCGCGATCCCCCTTACCACGATGCCGCTCTTCGTCTTCCTGGGCGCCATCTTGGCCAGATTCGCGCCGGATTCCGCAATATTCTGAAGCACTTCCTCGTTGCTCAGCTCACGCCGGTGGTCTCTGTCGTAGAACTCCTGCATCTTGTTGACGATCTGGCCTTCCTTCAGGGCTCCGTGCCCGATGGCGGCAAGCACTGCGTCCCAATCCCGGAAGCCATACTTGCGCATGACCGCTTCCATGTATTCGGCCTTCAAGAGCTCGGACAGATTGATCCCCCTGGCCTTGCAGTATGCGTTCACCAGTTCTTTTCCTCTGGCTATGTTGTCTTCCTTCAGCTCATTCTTAAACCACTGATTGATCTTGTTCTTCGCCTGGGTGCTCTTTACCACATTCAGCCAGTCCCGGCTCGGCCCCTTGGAATTCTGAGATGTGATGATCTCAATGCGGTCCCCGTTGTGTATCTCGTAATCAATGGTCACCAGCCTTCCGTTGACCCTGGCCCCCACCATCTTGTTTCCCACGGCGGAATGGATGCTGTAGGCAAAATCGATGGGCGTAGAACCGGCAGGCAAGTTCTTTACCTCCCCCGTAGGGGTGAAACAATAGACATTATCCGCAAACAGATCCAGGTCGTTCTTCAACAGGTTCATAAACTCCCTGTTGTCGGACATGTCGCGCTGCCACTCCAGGATCTGGCGCAGCCAGACCAGCTTTTCCTCTTCCTGAGCCTCCACATGCTTGCCGTCGGAGGCTTCCTTATATTTCCAGTGGGCGGCAATACCGTACTCCGCCGCCTTATGCATCTCGAATGTGCGGATCTGTATCTCAAAGGGCTGGCCCGTGCTGCCGATCAAGGTGGTGTGCAGCGATTGGTACATGTTTGCCTTTGGCATGGCAATATAGTCCTTAAAACGCCCGGGTATGGGTTTGTACATCTCATGGATCACTCCCAGGGCCGCATAGCAGTCCTTCACGGTATCCACTATGATACGCACCGCAAAGAGATCGTAAATCTGATCCAGCGTCTTGTTCTGGTTCCGCATCTTTTTATAAATGCTGAAGAAATGTTTGACCCGGCCGTCGATCTTGGCCTTGATGCCGGCGTTTGCGATGTGCTCGCTCACTTCGTCCACAATGCTCTGGATATATTTCTCCCGGACGCTCTTGCGGACCGCGATGCGCTCTACCAGGTCATAGTACACCTCCGGCTCCAGATATTTCAAGGACAGGTCGTCCAGTTCCGTCTTGATCTTGCTGATACCAAGCCGGTGGGCGATAGGGCAATAAATCTCCAGCGTTTCCTTGGCGATCCGCTGCTGGCTCTCTGGCTTCTGATACTTCAAAGTACGCATGTTGTGGAGACGGTCGGCCAGCTTGATCATAATGACCCGAATGTCCTTTGCCATGGCAAGGAACATCTTCCGCAGGTTTTCCGCCTGCATCTCCAGCTTGGCGTCGGACTGCTCCCCGCCCCCGGAAAGAGGGATCTTTTCCAGCTTTGTTACGCCGTCCACAAGCAGCGCCACATCCGCGCCAAATTCCCTGACCAGATCCTCCTCCGTCATAGTGGTATCCTCCACCACGTCATGGAGGATACCGGCCACGATAGTCTCTTTGTCCAGCTCCAGATCCGCTAAAATGATGGCAACATTCAAGGGATGGATGATATAGGGCTCGCCTGACTTGCGCAGCTGGTCCTTGTGAGCTTCGCTGGCCACCCGGTAAGCCTTCTCTATCATGCTGATGTCGTCGCTTGGGTGGTATTTCCGCACCCGCTGGATCAGCTCCGCGTAGAGTTCCTCCGGATTTACAAATTCCTGCGACCCTCTTATCTTTCCGTCATCAAATATGACCTCATTTTTTTCTTCTGCCATAATCGATCCATGCTCCTTCTGTCTCAGCTGCCTTTCCCGAGCCCGGCCCCTGTCCGGCCCGCGCTCCCTTTAAGGCTTTCCCCCGCTTATTTCCCGGGATAACAGATAGCCGATTCCAGACGATAACCGTCCAGCCTCTCCCGGCCGTGAAGCCCGGCCAGCTCAATCAACACTACGATCCCTACCACTTTGCCGCCCAGGCTTTCCACCAGCCGGATCATCGCCTCCGTGGTCCCGCCCGTGGCGATAAGGTCATCCACGATCAGCACTTTCTGCCCCGGCTTGATGCTGTCCTTGTGCATTTCAATCGTCGCTTTCCCGTATTCCAGGTCATAGGAGATGGAAACCGTCTCTCTGGGCAGCTTTCCCGCCTTGCGTATCAAAACAAAGGGCTTTTTATTATTATAAGCAATCGGTGTTCCGAATATAAATCCCCTGGACTCCGGCCCGGCTACCACGTCATATTCCAGGTCGCGCACCTTGTCCTGCATGGTGTCCACCGCCAGCCGCAATCCCTCAGCATCCTGGAGGACGCTGGTCACATCCCTGAAAATGATCCCTTTTTCCGGGAAATCGGGGATACTTAAAACATAATCTTCCAATTTTTTCATATTCTGTGTCTTTCACTGTCTCAGGACAGCTTTCCCCTTTCCGCAAAATACCTGATGATTTCGCTCCTTCTTATGATCCCGATAAACACGCTCCTGTCGTCAATGACAGGCACAAAGTTCTGGCTCGTAGCCTGCTCCAGCAGCGTCTCCATCGCCGTGTCGATACACACCGGCTTGACGCTGCCGCCGCGGATTATGCTGCGCACAGTGGCGGTCTCCAAATGTTTCGCGGAGACATCCTCCGGCTTCTGGTTGTAAAACAAAATATTCCAGAGAAAATCTCCCTCGCTGACCGTACCCACATACCGGTCCTCCACATCGATGACCGGGATAGCGGTAAAACCGCTCCTGCGGAGTTTTTCCATCCCCTGTCTCAGAGTCATGCTGTCCCGCAGGTATGTCACTTCCGCTTTGGGCAGAAGAAATGATGCTATATTCAACGCTCTGCTCCCTCCTTGCGCGCTTCGCCCGCATAAAGCACGCGGCAAAGGTTTCCCTTTACCGCATAATGACGCCCTACTTTTTGCCGCAGCACTTTTTATACTTTTTGCCGCTGCCGCAGGGACAGGGATCGTTCGGATATACCTTTGCCTCCTTCACGATGGTGGTAGAGGATTTCTGCTCCTTGTAAAGGGCCTTTCTCGTATCCTCGTCAAAGATCTCATTCCACTCTTCCAGGTTGTAGAGCCATTCCGCGTCCGCAGCCACCATATTCTTATAAAGCAGTTCCTTGTCAAATCCCAGGTTTACCTCTGTGTCCTCCTCCATCTCCTCGATAGGGTTGGCCTCCTTTAAGCTTTCGTTGATCCCGTCCAGGAAACCTGTCATGGTCATCACCGTGACGCCATATTTTTCAGCCAGCTCCTTCACGGTGCCTTTTACCACCTCGTCCGGGTTTTTGAGGAGTTCGGCGTAAATCTCCTTCTCCTGCTTGAAATAAGCCGTCCAAAACGCCTGAAGCTTCTCCTGCCCTACGGACTCATTATAAGCAACCTTTTTCCATTCAGCCAATAATGCCATAATCTTACCATCCTTATCTATTCCTTATCTATTACTGTTCTGGCATGTCAGATTCCCCCACGCCATGTCTTTAAGTATATAACATAATTGGATTTTAAACAATATTATGGCGGAAACAAATTTCAGAATTTTTAAAAAAGTCACAGTTCAGCCGGACGTGTTCAGAGGAAAATCGTGCCCGCACGAATTTTACTCTGGATACGGCAGCCGAGGGAGCGCTTTTTTATGAGCAAAGGAAGCCGCGGAGCGGCGAAAAGCGCGTAAGCGCGGCTTCGGGAATGGCACGGCTTCGGGAATGGCGCGGGCTGAATTGTTAAAAAAACGATTTTCCTGAATATAATTTCAAAAATGTGCAAAACTATAGATTGTCAGGGAACCCCCTTATCCTCCCCTTTGTAAGAGCGTCCGGGCTTGGCGTCAGTGCAGGCCCGGGCGTTTTATTGCGCTCCCCCGGCGGCTGAGCACGATTTCCCGTCATGTCTGGCGGCTGAGGGAGCGCTTTTTTGTGAGCAAAGGAAATCGCGGAGCGGCGAAAAGCGCGTAAGCGCGGCTTCGGGAATGGCGCGGGCCGAACTGTTACGAACCTGTTACGGACAAAGGCGGGCGCACAGGATCATCCCTTGTAAAAAACCACGGATAATGCTATGATCTACATATGATCTACATAAGATGCCTTTCGGAGAAAGGTAAACCGCAAGGACGAATCGCAAAAGGGGAATCGCAAAATGAAACAACAGAAAAACTCAGACTCAAAAAACTCCCGCACACCTTCCGGGGAAAGCCGCCCTTCCCGGAAAATAACTTCAAAGCAGGTCGTGGCACTGGCCGGAGTGGCGCTTCTGGTCCTTTTATACCTGGGGGCCCTGGTCGCCGCCATCACGGATAATTCCGGGTCTGGCAGATGGTTTATGGGCTGTATCTTCGGCACGGTGGCGATACCGGTCTTTATCTGGGTCTACACCTGGCTCTACGGGAAGCTGACTGGGAAACACACCATCGCAGACGCTTCCCGGGACGGATCAGAAAACCCCCGTCTGGCCGAAGATCCCGCCGACGATCCCGGGAACAGCCCCGCCGGAAAGCCCTGAAAGCCTTTTCCCGGAAAAAGCGGGCGGCGCAGTCATTCCACCCCCATCCGGGCCAGCAGTGCCTGCGCCTGCTCCTTCGATTCAAACACGATCCCGGCAAATCCCTCCGCCCTGGCGGCCTCCACGTTCTCTTTCATGTCATCCAGGAAAACACATTCTTCCGCCCTCAGGCCATAACGCTGCAGAAGCAGGTGGTAAATAGCTGGATCAGGCTTGATCAGATGCTCCCGATAGGACAGAACGCCGCCATCCATATAAGGCAAAAAGTCCAGTGCTTCTGAGCATTCCCGGTATGCCTTGTCCGAAAAATTGGACAGATAATAGACCTTGTACCCCTTCGCCTTCAGCTCTTTGACCCAGGGGATAGCGTATGCCCTCGGCGTCACCATCCCGCGGATATCGTCATAGGCAAGATGTAATTCCCTTTCGATCTCCGGGTCCATTTTAATGAACTCTTCCATCAGCGCCTCCTCCGTCCAGGCTCCCCTGTCAAACTCACGCCACAGCGGACTTTCCACAGACGCCTTGGCGATCCGGCGGATCATCTCCTCCCCAAACCCCTTGTCCACCAGGAAGCCCTTCCACCGAAAATCTGTCAGGACATTCCCGATATCAAACACAATATTGCGGATCATTCCCTTTTCCCTCCCAAAATTTCCAAAAGCTTTTCCGCGGCCCGGGACAATTTCTGCCGCCGGCTCCGCACCACGCACAGGCTGCGCTTTGGTATCATCTTGTTAAACCGCAGCTCAAACAGAGTTCCCTCCTCCAGATATGCCGCCGCGAAATCCCGCACCACGCACCCAACGCCCAGGCTGCGCAGGGCAAACTGTACGATCATATCGCTGGTGGCCAGTTCAAATTCCGGCTGAAGCGTCAGGCCGTTCCCCGCCAGGAACCCATCCATATAGCTGCGGGTGCTGGTATTCCCCTCCAAAAAAATCATGGGCAGGCCGGCCAGTTCCTGAAAATCCAGCATCTTATTCTTATAGGAAATAAACCTTCTTCCCGCCACAAAAACGTCTTCAATCTCCCTGACCCGGGCCACATCCATATCCGCCGTTTCCTCAAAAGGCGTACTCACCACGCCGAAATCGATCTTCCCCTCCCTCAGCAGAGACAGGGTCTCCGGCGTTGGGCCGTTGCTGACCCCCACCTTGATCTCCGGGTATGCCTCATGAAACCGTTCCAGGAAGGGAAGCAGAAAAAAGCGCAGAGTCATGTCGCTGGCGCCGATATGCACCTCCCCCAGCTCCAGACTCTGCATCTGACGTACCTTCTCCACTCCCTGCCGGATCTGCCCATACCCCTCCGCCACATACGAATAGAGGAGCTCCCCTTCCGCGGTCAGCCGCACACCCCGGGAAGCCCGCACGAACAGGCTGACCCCCAGGCTGCGCTCCAGCTGCCTCAGCGATTGGCTCACCGCCGGCTGGGATATGGCAAGCTCCGCAGCCGCCCCGGTGACGCTTCCGCACTTCGCTGTATAATAAAACACCTTAAAATATTCCAGATTTGCAATCATTTCCCTGTGACTTGCCGCTTCCTCCCGCCTCCGAGATCAGTCCCTCTTTCGCGGGCTCTCCCTGTAAATGATATCCTGCCTTCCGGGGCCGTTGCTCACCATTGTGATCGGGTATCCGATCCGCTCTTCAATAAACTCAATGTACTTCCGGCAGTTCTCCGGCAGTTCCTCATACCTGCGGATCCCCCGGATCTCGCATTTCCAGCCTGGAAGCTTTTCAAACACGGGCTTTGCCTTCTCCAGCTTTGCCGTCACAGGAAACTCCGTAGTCACCTCTCCGTCGATGTCATATCCCACGCAAACCGGGATCTCGTCCAGATATCCCAAAACATCCAGCACAGTGAAAGCCACATCCGTGGTTCCCTGGAGCCGGCATCCATACTTGGACGCCACACAGTCAAACCATCCCACTCTCCGAGGCCGCCCGGTAGTCGCGCCGTATTCTCCGCCGTCGCCGCCCCTGCGCCTCAGCTCTTCCGCTTCCTCCCCGAACAGCTCGGACACAAATGCTCCCGCCCCCACCGCAGAGGAATATGCCTTACAAACCGTCACGATCTGTTTTATCTCATAGGGCGGGATCCCCGCACCGATGGCGCCGTAGGCCGCCAGAGTGGAGGAAGATGTCACCATGGGATAAATGCCGTGGTCGGGATCCTTCAGCGTCCCGAGCTGCCCCTCCAAGAGGACGGTCTTCCCCTCCTTCAACGCCTTGTCCAAAAAAGCGGACACATCGCACACATAGGGCTCCACCATATCCCGGTAACTGTGCAGGTTTTCAAGGAGCTCCGCCGGGTCGAGCAGCGGCTTGTGATACAAATGCTCCAGCATCACATTTTTCAGCTCACAGATACGTGCCACCTTCTCCTTTAACAGTTCCTCGTCAAAAAGCTCGCTGACCTGAAAACCGATCTTTGCATATTTATCGGAATAGAAGGGCGCGATACCGGACTTTGTTGAGCCGAAGGATCTTCCTCCCAGGCGCTCCTCCTCATACTGGTCAAACAGGATGTGATAGGGCATCACGATCTGCGCCCTGTCCGAAACCAGGATCTTCGGCATGGGCACGTTCCGATCCAGGATAGAACGGATCTCCTGGAAAAGCTTCGGGATATCCAGAGCCACACCATTTCCGATCACACTGGTAATATGGCTGTAAAAGACGCCGGACGGCAGGGTGTGCAGCGCAAACTTCCCATAATTGTTCACGATCGTATGCCCCGCATTTGCTCCCCCCTGAAAGCGCACCACGATATCCGCCTCCTGCGCCATCATATCCGTGATCTTTCCCTTGCCCTCGTCGCCCCAGTTGGCGCCTACAATCGCTTTTACCATTTTCTTTCCTCCGTTTCCCGCCATACAGCGGCTGCATTCTCGCTACAGCCTAAGTATAATATAGTTTATTTCATAAGTAAAATCAATATATTTTATATTTGTCATAAGTTTATCTTATTTTGTCTTATTTCTTGTCTTATTTCTTCCATTATTTCTTCTCTTATTTCTTCTCTTATTTTTTAATCGTTTTCTTAATCGTATTTCTCATTTTATTTCTCATTTTATTTCTCATTTTATTTCTGATTTTATTTCTGATTTTATTTCTGATTTTATTTTTTCTTGTTTTTTATTTAATTTTTATTTTATTTTTTCTTATTTTTCTTATTTTTCCTCATCTCTTACCTTATTTCTCATCCTCATTCCCGTTTCCCGTCTTCCTCCTGAGGATCCGCTTGCAGCCCGCCGCAAAATGCGAAAGGGCCGGCCTCAGTGGCCGAAGCCAAAGCCATACTGCCGCCAGAACGCGATAAATCACATTCCCGGCCGAGAACCGCTTTCCCTTTCGGATGACCTGCACCAAGACCCCTTTCATCTGTTCCGGCCCCAGCGGGCCTTCCACCGCTTTCTGGTTGTCCCCCACCAGGTAGAACGCGTTCCCCCGGCGCTTACAGATGCGGTGCAGCACAAGGATGCTCCCCTCCCTGCGGTACAGCGCCACATCCCCCTTTTTCAGGCGGGCCGGATCCGCCGGCGCCACCACAGCCTGATCCCTTCCCGGCACGAAAAGAGGATACATACTGTACCCCCTGGGACTGAACTGAACGGTTTTTCCCTGAGCCAAAAGTTCTTCTATATCTTTTTCCTTATCCATACCCCTCTCCCAAGCCTCTCCCTATCCCGAACAAACATTTGTGGCTTTTCTCTCGAAAGGATGCTATAATGGCCTTATCAAACAAAGCTGCGGAGGTAGACGGTGAGACGCAACAATTCCTATTCACTCCAAAAACTGGCCGGGGTGCCCTACTTGCTCCCCTACGGACAGACACAGGCCGACCTGTGCCATGGCATCCTTCTGAATGAAACCGGCGCGTTTCTCTGGGAACTGCTCGCCCAGGACCGAAGCAGGGAAGAGCTGCTCACCGCATGTGCGGAACACTACCACGCTTCCGCAGAAGACCTGCCCCTGCTTCAAAAAGACATCGCCGAATTTCTGCAGGCCCTTTCCGGCCGCTTTCTCCTGACGGAATTTCCAGAGCCTGCGGCATCCGCTCCTTCGGAAAGGAAATACCTTTCCATCGCGGGATGGAACCTGTGCCTGCACGGCCCCGCCGACGCCTGTTCGGAAAAGTTTGATCTCTTTCAGACAGAGGAACCGACAGCTGTTCATCAGGATATCACGCTTCTCCCCGGCATCCCGGGACAGCGCCTGAACGGAAGGCTCCTGATCCGCAGCGCAAACCTGACGGTCCTGGAAGCGGAGGACCGTTATGTTTTCCACTTTCCCCAGTCCACCCGGATCGCGGAAGCGCAGCTATCCCTTGACGGCGCACGGGCCGTTTTCCATTACCTGCCGCCCTGCGCGGACACCCTGCGGGAAGAACTGTTCCACGGTATCAGGCTGGCTTTCCTCTGCTTCCTCCGACAGCACGGCATGACCGTGATCCACTCCTCCTCTATCCTCTACCGTGGAAAAGCCTGGCTCTTCTCCGGCCCCTCCGGCACGGGGAAATCCACCCACGCCGGGCTCTGGAACCGAGTATACGGCGTTCCCACGCTTAACGGTGACTTAAACCTGCTGGCCCTGGAAAACGGCCTTCCCGTCATCCATGGCCTCCCCTGGTGCGGAACCTCCGGCATCTGCAGCCGTGAAACCCATCCCCTCGGCGGCATCATCCTGTTAAGGCAGGCTCCCGCCGACCGGATAGAAGAACTTTCCCCGGACCGGAAACTCCTTCTGGTACAACAGCGCCTGATCACGCCCTCCTGGACGGAAGAGATGCTGGAACAAAACCTCCGAGCCCTGGAAAAGCTCCTTCCGGGCATCCTGGTATGCCGCCTGCACTGTACCAAAAACGACACAGCCGCCGTCGTCATGCGCAGCCGCATAGACGATTTTTTGGACGCTTCCCGCTAAAAATTCCTCTCCATGTCCTCAATCTCCGCTTCGCCCAACTCCACGCATTTTTTGTCGCGGATCGCATAGACCCGCGTACAGACGTGGAGCACCGTAGGGCGGTGGGTCGTCACGATGCAGGTGCGGGGATACTCGTCCTGCATGATATTCTTCAGCACCTTCCTCTCCGTCGCCACATCCAGGGCGGAGGTCGCCTCGTCCAGCAGCAGGATAGGAGACCTGCGCAACAGCGCCCTGGCAATCGACAGCCGCTGGGCCTGGCCCTCGGAGAATCCGCCTCCCCTCTCCCGAACCATGCTGTAGATCCCGTCAGGCAGCTTCTCCACAAACTCCCACGCGCAGGCCAGCTTCAACACCTCCACGATCTCCCCGTCCGTGGCGTCCTCCTTCACATTCCGCATATTCTCCGCTATGGTTCCGGAAAACATAGTGTTCCCCTGGGGCACATAAGAGAAAAGCCTTCTGGCTGCGGGCGTCAGCGCTACCCGCATCCCGCTCCCGTCCTCCGGGTCACGGTCCCCGCCGTAGAGCACCGCCTCTCCTCCCTGTATAGGCATCAGGGAAAGGATCAGCCGCAGCATGGTCGTCTTTCCCTCTCCCGAAGGCCCCACCAGCGCAATAATCTCATGGGGATGGACCTCCAGGGAAGCGTTTTCAAACACCTGGGTTCCCGTGTTGTATGCGTACCGCACATCCCGCATCTTAAGGCTGATCCCCTCGCCCCGATACCTCTCCCGGAACCGCTCCACATCCTCCTCGCCGCTGTAATCTTCCCTGGGCATCTCCACGATATCCATGAGACGCCCTGCGGAAGTGGTAAGAGAAATAGCGGTGGGGATCAGGGACGTCAAATTGTGGAGCGCCCCCGTCAGGGTCCCGGAAAGCCCCAGAAACATGGTCATGGTACCATAGCTGATCGAGCCGCTCCAAACCCGGTAGATCCCCCATCCGTAAGCGGCATAGGATACCAGCATGGACACCGTTGACAGTACCAGCGAAGTCCCCATGGACATCTTCTGAAAATCCAGCCGCATCGTGATATACTCCCGCTGCAGCCCCTTCAGCTTTGCCACATAGAGCTTCAGCAGATCAAACGCCTTGATGGTCTGGATATTGGAGAAGGTCTCCTGGTTAAACCCGGACATTTTCGCCCCCAGGGCGGCGCTGCGCTTATTGTTGTTTACCATCCGGTTCATCAGCGTCTTTGACAGGAGCAGGCTCACTGGCATCCCGAGGAACGCGAACGCCGCAAAGGTCCAGTCATAGTAGACCACCATGGCAAACGCGCTGCAGAACCGAAACACATAGATCGCCATATTGGGAACAAAGCTCAGTACGCCGTCGGAGATATTGCCCGCGTCAGAGCCCCATCGGGTCAGAAGATCCCCCGTATGGTAATTGGCCAGGGATTCCCAGTCTGTCACCAGTATCTTTTCAAAGATATCCGCCTTGATCTCCGCGTCTACCTTCATGCTGATATAGCTGGAAGCGTAACTGGAGATCAGGTTTATGATCGTCATGCCTACATTCAGACCGATCATCATGCTGAAGGTCTTTACCACCGCCCCCGTCTCATAACCTGTGATAATGTCCACCAGATCCCGGGACACAAGGCTGGTCAAGAGGGAGACCACCGTGCCAACCATACCCAGCAGGGTATAAAAAACCATGGCAAAGCCATACCGCCTGCCGTACTGATAGATCCACTTTGTCTGCCGCCACATCTCCTGCAGCCTGCCCTCGCGGATACGGCCCAGGATAAATCTGATCTTTTCTTTCATTTAATATTTCCTCATTCCCGCCGCACCACACTTCTCCCATACCCGTGGCCAAATGATAAAACACAAAAGAAGCCGCTGCAAACTACGCGACACCGTACACGCATTTACAGCGGCTTATTTTAAACCGATCGTAACCTTTTCTAAAAATTAATCATACTTACCCTGAACATTTGTCTGATGAGTGCACTTTATAGTCGCGCTTGTACACGTGATTGCTTTTGTGGTAGCCTCATCACTCGCTTTCACCCACACCTTATACGTCATATTATCCCCGCTCTTATAAGCATCTGCCAACAGGTTACGAGTCACAACCACCGTATTTCCAGAATAAGTGCAGTCAAATTCAGAATACGCCTCTGAAACAGTATTGCTAAAGGTCAACGTTACAGTCGTTGCGCTGGAAATATGCTCCACATCTTTAGAATGTACGCACCGAATCTCAAATACATGATGAGAACCATTCCAGTCCTGCACAGACACAGGATCTATTGTCCAGCAAATCGGATCCGCACCGCTGGCCGCATACACGCCCTCAGCCAATTCATCATTCTCAATAACCACAGGCTTTACATAATCTTTCATTTCTATACCCCTAGTGTGCTTCAGCACACATACCAATCAAAATTTGAAAGTTCCGCTGCAACGTAAACGTAAAATCTGCATTCATCGACTTCATTCATCGACAATACATTTTTCCTACATGCCAACATTTTCCCATAGGGAAATCACTATTAATGCTGGCCACAGTTATGGTTACATTCAAGGATAGCGCCATTAACAGCTAATCCCTGGTCAGCCTTCACGATCACATCGCCCAAGCCAATGTTATCGTATGCATTGTTATGATAATTATAATCAATCACAACCGAATTGCCGCTCGACACCAGTGTACCACTTGACCCAACATACTCCACCGGCATATTAAAGCTAATCGTCAATCTCTGCTTGCCGCTGTGATGATTATCGCTGGCTGAATGTCTGCCATCTACCTGAATGCGATAATCCCCTCTCCCCTCCTGAGGAGTCTGATGAATTCTAGCTGTCACAGTATAACAATCCGAACCGCTGGCCGCATACACGCCCTCAGCCAATTCATCGTTTTCAATAACTACAGGCTTTACATAATCTTTCATTTTTTCCCTTCCCCACACTGCTGCAACGTAAACGTAAAATCTGCCAGCGTGGAATCCACACAGATTTTACAAGACACCTCAACGGTTACATTAACATACAAATCTACAGCTTAATAATTTAAGTTATGTAAAAAAAGCCTTTTCTAGTTATTATCATAGTACTCCAACTGCCGGGATCTGTCAACCGGAAATGGAAATTTTCACGAAGAATTTTCATGAGAATTTTCATGAAGATGGAAATTTTCAATGTTAATAATTGGTAAACAGTTCGGCCCGCGCCATTCCCGAAGCCGCGCTTTCCGGCGCTGCTCTTTCCGGCGCTGTGCTTTCCGGCGCTGCGCGCCTGCCTTTGCTCATAAAATGGCGGCTGAGGATCCTCTCACCCTTTCAGCTTTGCAAGCTTCAGCGGATTTGCCATGACAATGAGCCTTGTCTCCTTTTGCAGTGCTTCCTCCGGGTCGATATTCACCGATACCTCCCCGCCCCGGATCACCGCCACCACGTTGATGGAATATTTTTTCCGCAGGTTCAGCTCGATCAGGTTTTTCCCCTCCCACTCCGGCCTGACTTCAAGCTCCACCATGGAAACATCCCCTGAAAGCTCGATCAGGTCCACAAAACCGGAACTCATAAGGTTTTTTGCCAGACGGATCCCCGATTCCTTCTCCGGCAGCACCACCCGGTCCGCACCCACTTTGTTCAGGATCCTGCAGTTCATCTCGCTGGAGCATTTCGCGATGACAGTTCTGACGCCGAGCTCCTTGCACAGCATTGTCGCCATGACGCTGGCCTCAAGGTTCGACGCCATGGCAATAACCACTATGTCCACATTGGCAACGCCGAGCTGCCTGAGCACCTCTCCGTCCGTGACATCCGCACATTTGCAATAGGGGATCTCGCCGCTCGCCTCATTTACAAGATCCTCATCCATATCCACGGCAAGCACCTCCGCACCGCTTTCCGCAAGCTCCTTCGCCACGGCCCTTCCGTATCTTCCAAGCCCAAACACCGCATAAGATTTGTTTCTGTCCATAACCGGCCTCCCTCTTTGTCATCCCACACTGATCTCTTCCGTCGGGTTCTTGATGAGATTCTTCCTCTCCTTCTTTATATGAAAAGCGATCACCAGCGAGATCGGCCCCACCCTTCCGAGATACATGGCGGCAATTATGATGAGCTTCCCCCACACATTCAGGCAGGGCGTCAGGCCCCTCGTCAGCCCCACCGTAGCCGTAGCGCTCACCGTCTCATAGAACACGTCAAGGGCGTCCGCGCCGGTAACCGCCGCCAGCAGCAGCGTAGAAGAAAACAGGATAAGGAAGGACATGCTCACCACCGCCACCGCCTTTCCCACCGCCTGCTTCGGTATGGATCTGTGAAAAAGGGACACATCTTCCCTGCTGCGGATGGCGGACACAGCCGACGCGAGCAGCACCGTCACGGTGACAGTCTTAACTCCGCCCGCCGTTCCCACAGGCGATCCCCCGATAAACATCAGGAGCAGCGAAAGGATCGCGGAGGCATTCGTAAGGTTCTCCTGAGGAACGGAAGCGAATCCCGCGGTCCTTGTGGTGACCGACTGAAAAAAGGAAGCCTGGAGTTTCTCAGGCAGCGAAAGCCCCCCTATCGTCAGGGGGTTGTCATACTCCAGGAGAAAGAAAGCCGCCGTTCCCGCTGCCAGAAGGATCCCTGTAGCGGAAAGGGCGATCTTGCTGTGGAGGGTCAGGCCGCAAAAACATTTCAGCTTCTGGCGCCTCAGGTTTTTCAGCACCCTCACAACATCCCACCAGACAATATACCCCACGCCGCCGACCACGATCAGCAGCGCTGTCACAAGGTTGATCCTAGGATCCCGGACATAGCCGCACAGGCTGTCCTCTCCTATGATATCCATCCCCGCGTTGCAAAAGGCCGAGACGGAATGAAACAGGGAGATCCATATGCCCCTGGCGCCGTATTCCGGCACAAACACCGTCATGCACAGCAGCGCCCCCGCGCCCTCCACAACAAAGGTGCCAAGGAGCACCTTTCGGAGAAACCTTACGATCCCGGACAGCGTATTCAGATTAAAGACATCCTGCAGCAGCAGCCTGTCCCGGATGCCGATCCTGCGGTGAAACCCGATCATCAGGCCAGCCAGGACAGTGATGACGCCAAGCCCCCCGATCTGTATCAGCCCCAATATGACAGCCTGTCCAAAGGCGCTCCAGGCCGACACGGTGGGCACCGTCACCAGCCCTGTCACGCAGATAGAAGTGGCGGCCGTAAACAGGGCGTCTATATAGGGAACCGCTTCCCCCGTGGCGGAGCTGACCGGAAGGGCAAGCAGCCCGCTTCCCGCCAGCATGGCCACAAAAAAGCTGAGCATGATCTTCTGGGTCGTGGATAAGCCAAAATGAATCTTCCTCTTCATATGCAGACCTTTCCTCCACAGGGAAGTATATCACATCAGCTGTCCGCTTACAAGACTGTAGTCTGCGGCTGAGGGAACTGTTACGAACTGTTACCGTTTTTCTTTATCGGCTAGGCCGTAAATTGTAACCTGTTACCTTCATTCCGTCCTGCTGACTATGTTATAGTAGGCGTTGGACGTAAGGCGGTAAACGATCGTATAAAACAGGGCAAACGCCAGGATGCTGACCGCCGTGGTGGCGGCAAAAAGTTCCACATTGTTAAGGCTGAATGCCAGCAGGATCTTCCGGATAATGGGGAAGGCGAACGCCACATGCGTGGCCGCGAAGACCAGCGGTAGGAAAAATACCGTCAGCAGCTGGGAATTGATGCTCTTCCTGATCTCCTGCTTTGTCATCCCGACCTTCTGCATGATCTCAAACCGCGCCTGATCCTCATATCCCTCCGAGACCTGCTTGTAATAGATGATCAGCACTGCCGCCAGGACAAAGGCCGCGCTCAGGATGATGCCAATATAGAACAGCGCACCGAACAGACTGAAAAAATCCGTCCGCTCATTTTCCTGGCATTCGATCACGCAGGAGACATACCCCAGCCTTTCCTTCACAGAAGGGTCTGTCAATGTCCCCACCAGCTGCCGGTACACCTGTATCTGCCGCTCCGGCTCCAGCCCTGTGTCCAGGTTCCAGAGCCACTTTTCCCGCAGCATCCTGCTGCCGTTGAAATCGGCAAGCATATCAGGCCCTTCCACCGCTTTCTCCAGGTCCGGGACAATGAGCGTGATGCTGGTTGCCATGTTCGCCGCGCTTTCACCGTTTCCCAAAAATTCTTCCACCTGTTTCCTGATCTTCAGGGTCTTCCCGTGGCGGAAGGTGATCGTGTCATAAGCGTACTCGCCGCGGTCCAGATAAATCAGGGCCTCCCCCTCCTCCAATGTCTCGTCCGTTCCCATCATGGCGTTGTAATCCGCAAGGGGGACAAAATAAAACGAACGGGACTCCGCTAAAGAAGCCACCGGCACATCTCCCAGTTTGTCCGCGTCCAGCTCCACGTAATCCTCCTGCAAAACGCCGTAGAGCTGCGCGTATCGGTAAAAATAATCGTTCTGGGGGCTTACGCCGCATGCCGCCAGTTCTTCCGAGATCCCCGCCCTCAGCGCTTCCGCCTTATCCTCCGGCCATCCGGAAAGCGCCGGCATCTGAAATTCCAGGTTGATCTCCCGTGGATAACGGCCGCGGACTACGCTCTCCTCGCCGAAATACAGACAGGCGGTGGACGCCATTGTGACAAGGGCCATCGTCGCCAGGATACAGATGGAGGCCAGCCCGGCGCCGTTTCGCTTCATACGGTATGCCATGGAGGCCACCGACACAAAATGGCTGGATTTATAATAGTAGCTTTTCTTCTTTTGCAGAAGGCGGCAGAACAGGACCGATCCGGCCATCATCACAAGATATGTGCCCGCGATCACCATCACCACCGCCACAAAAAACGCCATGAGCGCTTCCAGCGGGTCCTGTATGGTCACTGCCATGCCGTAGGCCGCCGCCAGGAGCAGCGCTCCTGCCACTCCCAGGACCCAGTTCCCCTTTGGGGGCTTTTCCCCGATATTTTCACTGCGGATCAGGGAGATCGCGCTGGCGAATCTCACCTGACGGACCGAGTTCAGAAACAGGAGCAGGAAAATGACGCCGAATACCTGTACGCTCCTGCGGATAGAAAGCGCGGACACGGTCAGGTCATACGCCGCCTCCCCGTGCATCACATTGATAAGCCCCAGCTCCGCCAGCTTGGAAAACGCGATCCCCGCCGCCAGGCCCGCGCTCATGGCGAGAAGCGCGGTAAACAGCGTCTCCCAGAACAGAATGTGCCCGATCTCCCTCTTTCCCATGCCAAGGATATTGTAAAGGCCAAACTCTTTTTTCCTTCGCCGGATCAAGAAGGAATTGGTGTAAAACAGGAAAATGCCCGCAAAGATGGCGATGACCCAGCTCCCCAGCGCAAAGACCTGCCGAAGCGTCTCCGCGCCGTTCAGGGGCGTGAGCGCGTCGCTCAGGGCAAGGAACATAATAATATAAAACATCATCACCATACCGACGCAGGTGAGGATATAGGGCAGGAACAGCCGTCTGTTCTTCCTGATATCGCCGGCCGCGAGCTTTGGGTAGAATCCGATCCTCATTTTCTCATCCCTCCCGTCGTAAGCAGCGTCAACGTATCGGTGATCTTCTGATACAGCTCCTCGTTAGTGTCCTCTCCCCGGTAGATCTGGTGAAACACTTCCCCGTCTTTGATAAACAGCACCCGCTTTGCCACGCTTGCGGCTTTTACCGAGTGCGTGACCATCAGGATCGTCTGGCCAAGCCCATTGACCTCCCCGAACAGGCGTAGCAGCTCGTCGGTGGCTCTTGAGTCCAGCGCCCCGGTGGGTTCGTCCGCAAGGATCAGCCGCGGGCTGGTGATCATGGCCCTGGCCACGGCAGCCCGCTGCTTTTGTCCGCCGGACACCTCATAGGGATACTTGTCCAGCAGGCCCGAGATCCCAAGCCTGTCCGCAATAGGCGCCAAAAGCCCCTTCATCTCCTTATAGCCCTTTCCCGCCAGCACCAGCGGCAGATAGATATTGTCCTCCAGCGTAAAGGTGTCCAGAAGATTAAATTCCTGAAACACGAACCCCAGGTGGTCCCGGCGGAAAGCCGCCACTGCCGACTCCCGGATCTTGGAAAGGTCTTTCCCGTCCAGCATCACCGTACCCCCGGTAGGTTTATCCAGCGCTGCCAGAATATTGAGCAGCGTCGTCTTGCCGGATCCGGACTCTCCCATGATGGCCACATATTCTCCCTGCTCCACGCTGAAGTTCACGTTTTTCAGCGCCTCTACCTTATTCCCCCCAAACCGGGGCGTGTAGACCTTTTTCAGGCCCGTCACCTCCAACATACTCATTTACATGATCCCTCCCATCTTTTTTCTACAGGCATTGTAGCAGAAACGGGAAATGCGCCGCTATCGAATCGGCTTACATTTCCCGCCCGTCGTCTTACAGTTTTGTAAGGGTTTATTCTGCCCTCAGCCGGTATTGCTCCAGATGGAGGGAAACACAGGTGCCTTTGCCCGGCTGGGATTCCAGCGCGATCTCCACCCCCAGCTTTACGCAGATCCGCTTGCAGAGATAGAGGCCGATGCCGCTGGCCCGCTTGTCCTTCCGCCCATTATATCCCGTATAGCCCTTTTCAAACACCCGGGGCAGGTCGTTCGGCGCGATCCCGATCCCGGTGTCCTCAATGCAGAGGGTCTTCGGCCCCTTCCCATAGATCCTGATGGTTCCTTCCCTGGTATATTTCAGCGCGTTGGACAAAACCTGCTCGACCACGAAGGACAGCCATTTTTCATCCGTGACCACCTTATATTCCGTGGGAACATAGTCAAGCCGGATCTTTCTCGCGATAAACTCCGCGGCAAATTTGGAGACAGACTGCCTCACAATGGCGTCCAGATCCTGCTCCCTAAACACATAATCGCTATGATCCGAATCCAGCCTCAAAAACGCCAGCACCATCTCCACATACTGCTCGATCTGGAACAGGTCGGAGGAAAGCTTCCTGGAAAGGGGCGAATCCTCCTTTTCCAGGGTCAGGCGCATGGACGTGATAGGGGTCTTGATCTGGTGCACCCAGACGGTATAGTATTCCACCATATCCTGATAGCGGGTGGACGCGGCCCCCTCGCTTTCCGTCATTTCCTCCCGGAGCGCCCGTATCACCGCCTGATAATCTTTTTCCAGGATCCCGCAGGTCTCCGGCAGAGAGACGATCCTGGTGCCGATCATTTCCCGCACCTGCAAAAGCATCTCATGGCTGCGCCTGACCCGCCAGAAATCCCGGAGCAGGAAGCCGCAGCCAAACATCCCGCAGAGGAAAGCCGGATACAACACAGCCCCCACCGGCAGATGATACAGCAGGAAAGTTACGCAGAAGATAGCGCAGAACAGCAAAAATACAAGGATCCCGCCCCGGCGCTGTCTCATGTACGCCGCCAGGAGCCTCCCGTTGTTTCCTTCCAAAGATTCATTCCACAAGATACCCGACCCCCACTTTTGTCACAATAAATTTTTCCAGCCCCGCGGCGTCCAGCTTTTTCCGCAGACGGTTGATATTTACCGTCAGGGTGTTCTCGTCCACAAACTGCTGCGTTTTCCAGAGACGCTCCATCAGCCGCTCGCGGCTCACGATCCTGCCCTTGTTTTCCATCAGGCAGAAAAGGATCCGATACTCGTTTTTGGAGAGGGGGATCTGTTCCTCCCCAAAGACAAGCGTACCGTTCCCGGTGTTCAGAAAGGCTCCCCGATGCTGCAAGACCGGGGTGTTTACGGCAAAATCATAGGCCCTGCGCAGCAGCGCCTGGAGCTTGGCGATCAAAACGTTTCCGTCAAAGGGCTTCGCCACAAAATCATCCGCCCCCATATTCATGGCCATCACGATATTCATGTTGTCGGAAGCGGAGGACAGGAAAAGAATAGGCACTTTCGAGATCCTGCGGATCTCCGCGCACCAGTGATATCCGTTAAAGAACGGCAGGCCGATGTCAAGGATCACGGCATGGGGCTGATATTCCGCAAATTCCTCCAGCACATTTCGAAAATCCTCCACAATGCGGGAATCCATCTCCCACATCTTCGCCTGTTCCCCGATCGCTTCCGCAATACTGCGGTCGTCTTCCACAATCAAAATACGATACATGTCTGCACCTCTTGTCCGCTTCCGGCGTCATGCCCCTGTTTCAGGCCCCGCCGTCCCCGCGGTTTTTCCAAAGCTGGATCTGTTCCATGATCCGGCTGCGCTGTCCGGCTTTTTTTAAGATCGTCCCCGCCGACACCTGGCGGATCCTGCGGTTATTCCGGAGAAACCGCACCAACGTCGCCACCCACAGTCCGGGCCAGAGCGGAGGATACCTTCCCGCTTTCGGGAAATTCAGGTGCATCTGGTGATGAAATTCCCGGGCGTAAGCCGCCGGGCTGTTCCCCCGCAGCGTCACCATGCGCTCCGCCGCGGACCGTCCAAATTCCTCCGCCTCCAGGATCTCCCTCAGGAATCCCTCCACGTCATATTCCCCGGAGATCTCCATCCATTCCACGCGCTCCCGGGGCAGCCCAAGATACGCGCAGCAAAATAGCGTCACCATATCGGAAAACCCCTTCAACCCGCTCTCCCGCACCAGCGAAAGATACTTCCGCCTGTCCTCCCCGGCGGGATCCCGGTTCCAGAACACCGTCCAGTCGCAAAGCAGTTTCAGTCCAAACCCGGCCCGCAGAAAATGCTGCAGCATGTGAAGAAGCAGCTCATAGGCGTGAAAAGCGGTATCCAGCACAGGCAGCGCCACCCCCATACAATCCACCCGGCAGATATGCTCCCCGCATTCCGGCAGGCAGTTGTGCAGATAACGGTTTACCGCCTGGTTGTCAAAGGGCTCCGCCAGCATCGTGTGGAGCTCCACCTCGATCCCCTCCGGGGTCCGGAACACGATATGGTGCAGGGATGGCTGGCGCTCCGACACCGCCAGGCCGCACTCTGTCAACGTCTTTTCCGCCTGTTCCGCAAGCCCCGGATCGACCAGCAGAAGATCCACATCCCCCGTCTTCCTCAGCTCCGGCACCGGATAAAAGGAGGCGGTACCCACCCCTTTCAGCAGGCATACCGGGATCCCTTCCGCTTCCAGCCTGGAGATGAAAAACTTGCTCAGGAACAGGATATGGTAACTCTGCCGGACCGTCTTTTGCGCGGACTCCGTCACGTATTTCCTCACGTCCTCCGGCGCCCTCCCCTCTTCCACCAGGCTCTGGTAGAGGAAAGGCAGTACCCTGTGCCTCTCCGCCGTCAGGCAGAGGGCATCCCAGTCCGGCTCTTTTTTCCTCTGTTTTCCCCGCTCCCCGTGAGCGGGCTTCCCCTCGCCCGTTTCCGAAGCCAGATGTCTTCTCAAAAGCTCCAGGAGCATACGGTCTTCCGGGGAAAAATGCCTCTCTCCGGGCACTTTCCCCATCCGTTTCCGTAACAGCTCCGCCGCCTTTTTCCAGAGCAGCTTAAATTCCCTGGTGCGGCAGTACAGGATCAAATACGCCAGATTCGTGACCCCAAAGCACAGCACAAGCCTCCACACGCAGACCTGCCATAACCCGCCTGTGACCCGGCTGCAGAGAAGATCCTCCCCCCGCCAGAGAAGGAACGTGACGCCGGCGTAGACAAAATACCGCAGGAAGTACGGCGCGGAAGAAGTCTTCAGCCGATGCTTGTACAGCATGTAGGGTTCCACCCAAAAAGACGTGGTCACCGTGCTCACCAGCGTTCCCAAAAAGATCCCGGCCGCCCCCATCCGTCTTCCCAGGAAAAAGGAGACCACAAGGTTGATCACCGCCTCCGGTATCGCTTTATACCTGTCATAGCGGAAGATCCCCATGGAATCCCGAAACACCAGCGCCGCCTGGCGCATCCCCGTCAGGTAAAAGTTCAGGCACAGTATCAGGGTGACTTCCCGCGGGAACACATACCTGGCCCCGAAGCTCATGGTCACAAAGGGGTCGATAACCTCATAGATACAGATGGCGGCAAGCCCAAACAACCACTGCCCCATGAAAAAGGACGCCTCAAAGACCTTCCGTATGCGCTCCCTGCTCTCCTCCACGCCCAGGTTCCCAACGCTGGCCGTGATCCCCTGGAACACCTGATTCAGCACCTGCCGCACGGAACCGATGATCAGGTAATAGTTGGAGTACCTTCCCACGCTCAACGTACCCACCAGCGCCGACAACAGCAGGTTGTCCGTATTGTTCACCAGGACATTCCCCACCTTGTGCATCAGCATGGCGCGGATATTCTGGAAAATGTCCTTCTTCTCCCGGGGGGAGAGCTCCTGTACCTGCTTTTCCTTCAAGTAGGGATACATTTTGTCCGCTTTCCGGGAGATGGCCAGATTCCCCCCCAGGGTACACAATATCAACACTCCGAGGAACAGGATAAAGTTTCCGGTCAGGTACAGGACAGCGATCTGCACCAGGTTCTGAAGGATCAGGAAGCCGGTCTGATACAGGACGCCGATATAGCTCAGCTGATGGGCGTCCACCAGGGTCCGCTTATAGATCATCAGATAGGACACCACGGAGCTGAACAGATACATTAGGTAGATCAGCAGCAGATGATCCACCTGCGGCTGATCCCGGATCAAGACGCCCAGGAACGGGATCACCATAAGCCCCCCGGCCAGGACAATACACGCCACGATCCGATAGAACTTCCGGTACAGCCGCATCAGGGACTTCTGTTTTTCCACGTCTCCCTGGGCGATGGGCTGGTACAGGGCGTAGGTGATGGCGGTGCCGATGCCGAGCTCCGACAGGGCGAGCACATTGAGGATATCGGTAAACAGGCCATTGATCCCCACATAGTCCTCCGACAGAGTGTGCGTAAACACCACCCTTGTCAGGTAGCCGGCCAGGATGGCGACGATCCTGGCCGCCATGGCAACCGTGGTATTCCGGGCCGAATACTCCGTTCTGCTTTTTTCCACCAATGTTCTCACCTCCTCACCTTCCGTCGCTTTTCAGGGCTTTTCCTTTTTTATCTCTCTTTTTTCTCTTTTTTCTCTTTTTTCTCTTTTTTCTCTTTTTTTCTCTTTTTTTCTCTTTTTTCTATCTCTCTTTCCCGGCGCTTTCCGCTGTCTGCTTCTCAAAAGCGGACTTCCGGGGAAGGATGCGCTCGAAAGCCTCCCTGAGCTGGCCCGCCGCCCTCTCCATGTCTCCCGCGATCCGGCCATCGTTGATGCAGACCACCTTTTTCTTTTTCCCGGCCAGAATACGGGCAAGATCGCTGTTATCCTCCGTCACATCGTAATACCGGAACCATTTCTGCACATTGCAGGGGACAAAATTTCCCGACAGCTTCTGCCATTCCCGGAACAGATACGGCGTCACATCCCGCTGGCTGCGAAACCGGTTGGCGGACATGGCGGTGAGAAGCTCCCCCTCCTTCTCCCATATTTCCTCAAAGGTCTCCCTGAGAAAGGGCGAGGGCCCATGCACCGTATAAAATCCCGTGAACAGCGGAAAAGCCAGCTCCAGCAGATTATAAAAGAAATACAGCGGCGGATACCCCGGTTTAAAGTATTTTCCAGGCTGGCTCCTCACATTCTCCCGCTTGTCAAAATACTTGCAGAGCACAAGGCTGTTGTTCAAATACAGATGGGACATCACCGGGTTTTTGGGATTCGCCACAACCGGCTGAAACGCCAGCATATCGCAGGGCCTGCCACCCCGGAAAAAGGTTTCCGGCTTTACGGGGCCCACCAAGTAAAAGTCATCGTTAAAGTACACAAACTGCCGGGAGAGCCCTTCTATCCTGTGAAGATAGATCTCCAATACATTACTGTTGAATGTTGGAAGGTATTCTCCCGGAATATAATCCTCATGCCGGACGATATGGAGTTTCGGATGATCCGTGTCCAGCCATGGGGGCAGGTGGCCCCAGGTGACAAGATGCACCTTCCGGACCCAGGGGGCAAACTTCTCCACGCCCCGGAACCAGTATCGAAACAGGCCCCAGTCCCGATAGCGCTCTTCCCCGTCGTCCGTCAGCCCTTCCTCCGCCGGTCCTCCGCCCTCGTAACGGGCCTTCTCCGCCCGCCAGGCCCTGTCCGAGCCGTCCACCCAAGTCACCACAAAATCGATCCCTTCCGCCACCGAACCGCCTCCTCTCTTTTATCCGCGGCAGATCTTCCCCGTCGGCCGCCCCGCCGGTCGTACCCAACTTTTCCCGATGCCATGGTTTTTTCTCCTTATCCATGATATACTACATGTATCAATCGTTTCAAGAGGAAACTCCTATGAAAAACCGGATCAAACTTATTTTCATCCTCCTGCTGGCGCTGCTCTGTCTGTTTCTGGCGGGAAACCTGGCCTGGGAGCGGCTGTACCCGCGCTTCCATCCCGCTACATACACGCCGATCCCGTCTCCAGAGACCAACGCGCCCCTGGAAAACCCTTTTCGCGGTTTTTTCCACCTCTACGGCTTTACCCTCTCCGAGGAGGATCCCGCGGAGGCCGCCCGACGGGCCGGGCAGTACGTGGATTCCGGCAGCCTTCCGCTGATGCTGGTACAGATCAACCTGAAAAACTATGCCGACACGGACTTAAGCGACAACGCCCTGACACAGCTGGACGAAATTCTGGCGCGGCTGTCCTCCGCAGGCCGTCAGGTGATCCTGCGTTTTCTCTATGACTGGGACGGCAAAGCCCTGGAGACCGAGCCGAAAACCATCGACCGGATCCTCCGCCATATGGACCAGGTCGGCCCTGTGGTAAACCGGTACGCGAACGCCGTATTCCTCCTGCAGGGCACCTTCACCGGCAACTGCGGAGAAATGACACAGACCAAGTTTGGCTCCCACGAGGACAACCGGACGCTGATGACCCGCCTGGCCCAGGTGACCGACCCCTCCATTTTCCTGGCCGTCCGGACCCCTTCCCATCTGCGCGGCGTGACCATGACCAGGACCCCCGTCCTTCCGGAGAACGCTTTCGACGGCTCCCTGTCCTCGCGGCTTGGCCTTTTCAATGACGGGATGCTGGGCTCCGTATACGACCTTGGCACCTACGACGACACTCCCAACGCGGGCACTTCCGCCCCGGAGGACAAGGGAACCAGGGAAGAAGAACTGGCTTTCCAGGAAACCCTCTGCCAGTATGTGCCAAACGGCGGAGAAGCCGTCCTGGACAATCCGTACAGCGATTTCGACCGGGCCGTGGCGGATCTGGCCCGGATGCACGTGACCTACCTGAACTGTGACCATGACGCCGCCGTGATGGACAAATGGAAAGCCGCCGTGTACCATGGAGACGATTGCTTCGACGGGGTAAGCGGCTACGAGTACATCGCCGCCCACCTGGGCTACCGCTATGTGGTGACGGATTCCTCCCTGGCCAGCGACGCCCTTGCCGCAGACTCTTCCCTGCTCTCCGTCACCATCGAAAATCACGGCTTTGCCCCCTGCTACCGGCTTCTGGATGCCTCTGTCACCCTGGAGGACACCGTCACGGGAGGGCAGGTCATCCTGCCCGCGGAGCTGGACAACCGCATCATCGGCGGCGGCAGCCAGGCTTCCTTCCTGCTGTCCCTGCCCATAGACAGGCTTCCGGCGGGAGAATACCGGATCTTCCTGACACTGACAGATCCCTATACCGGCAGGGCCGTCCGGTTCGCGAACCGGGAGACGGACTCTTCCGGCCGTGTGCTCCTGGGAAACCTCGCTATGGAAGAACCTTCCCCAGAAAAACTCCTCGCCTGCTTACTGGAGCGTTTGCGAACAAAATAGCCCTCCCGTCCTTCCGGCGGGCGGCCTTCAAAAAAACTTCCCCCCGGACCCGGGCGGTGCAGCTCCCATTCCGCGCCTGCCCCGGCTGTATCTCGTGCAGGGCGAGGACAAGGGGCGCCGTACAGACCTCTCCCCCCTCGTTCCATTCCAGCCAGACATCCGCCTCCTGATAGCACCTGGAAAATCCTGTGTTTTCCACTGTTATCCGCCACAGGCAGGCCCCCGGCCCATCATCGGAGGGAAATGCCTCCGCCTTCCTCACACAGAACCGATACCCCAGATGACGCCCGATATAATCATAACCGTTCATGCCGGCCCATGGCCCGCGCTTTTTCCAGGTAAGCTCACGCCAGCTGTCCAGGATGCGCCTGTCATGGATGCGGTTCAGGTAACTGACATGCATCTTTTCCAGCCGCATCACTGTCTCCCGCAAGGTGCGCCTGCCTCCGCCCTCCTGCCATACCGCCTCGCCGCCCTGCGGTGCGCTCCGGCCCAGCTTGTCCTCAAACTCCAATTCGTCCTCCGGCCGCCAGGGTTCTTCCCAGGCCGCCTCCTGCCGCCCCTTTGACCCATAAGTGCCAAGGTCCGTATCGGAGCCGAAAATCCCGTCGTCATACAGCCCCATCCGGGTACGGTATTCCTCCTCCGCCCTCGCCCCGGGATGGAGGGCCCGCCAATACATAGGCCGCCGCACCGCCAGGAAAGACCGCCCGCCCAGATATTCCTTCAGGAGCCCGGAAAGCCGGCTCAGCTGGGATGCCGCCAGATACCGGGAAGAGTGCATCTCCCCCCAGCTTCCCACCAGCAGCCCCTGATAGACATAGATATGATCCGCATATTCCGCCAGGAGCGGCCCGATCTGCTCCAAATGTTCCTCCACCTGCCGGAAAGCCAGAGGTTCCCTCTCCCACGCCCGGCCCTCATGGTCATAGGCGATCCGAAGGATCATCTCCATTCCCGCTTCCGCAAAGCATCTAAGGATCTCTTCCACACAGCAAAGCCCCCGGGCATCCAGAGGCCGGTCCCGGTAGGCGCCAATGTCGATCAGCACCAGGGCCAGCGTATCTTCCCTTCCAAGGCACCATTCCAATTCCTCCAGGGAGACATCCTCCTCCAGGGAAAAAGTATGTACCTGATACCATCCCCTGCCGGGGTTTGGAAGTTCTTCCGCGCTCTCCACCAGCTCCGCCCTGTGAAATCTCCGGGAAGTTCCAAAAGGCTCACGAAGCTGTCTCATCATCTGTGACCCCCACATCCACTTTATAGACCCTGATCCTGACCCATACGGCGATCAGGGAGAACATCATGCGGAACATATAAAACACAGGCTTCAGGCCGGAGTGCATACTGACCCCTTCCGTGCGCGTGTGCATCACCGCCGGGATCTCCTCCACCCGGAATCCCAGCAGCAGCATCTGCATCAGCATATTGGCATCCGGATACCGGTCGTCAAAGCGGTTATAGACGGAATAAAACTGGAACGCCCTGCGGCTCAGCCCCTGTAACCCCGTGGTGGGGTCCATGATCCATCTGCCGGTCCCCATGCGGATCAGCCGCCGGAACAGGGCGTAGGCAAACCTTTTCGCCCAGCCAACAGGGAAGGGGGCGCTGTCTTTCAGGAACCGGGACCCTAAGACGATATCCGGGCAAAGCCCCTCCGGCCCCGGTCTTTTCAGCTCCTCATACAGCTTCGGCACGTTGCAGACATCGTGCTGTCCATCCGCGTCCATCTGGATCACATACTTATAATCGTTTGCCACCGCGTATTTGTATCCCAGCTGCAGGCCGCTGCCATAGCCCAGGTTAAACACATGGGTCACCACCGTGTGCCCCCGCTCCTTCACCAGACGCCGGGTGGCGTCAGACGAAGCGTCGTCCATGACCAGAATATCCGCGATATCGGCTATTTCCGGCCTCTCCAGCTTCTCCAGCACAGCCGTGATATTCTTCTCCTCGTTGTAAGCCGGAATTATGATCAGCAGCTCTTTCTGTCTCTCGCTCATAACAGGTTTTGCCCCCTCTGAAAAGTCTTATTCTGCCTCTGCCAATTCAAACAGTTTCTTCATCTCCCCGGGATCCGACAACCGCTTTGCCGCGGCCGCCTGCCCGAAACGCGCCCTTCTCTCCCGGTCGTGCAGCAGCGCTTTCACCTCCCGGCAGATGCTCTCCGGGTCCATCTCGCACAATGCCCCGTCCACCCCCGGCGTCACCTGTTCCCGGTTGCCGCTGCAATCCGACACCAGGATAGCGCATCCAAGCGTCTGCGCCTCCTGTATGGCTATGCTTTTCCCCTCAAACCGGGTACAGTGGACATATAGGTCCGCCTGGGCCATATACGGGTAAGGGTTTTCCACCGCCCCCGGCAGGAGGAAGTCCTCTTCCAGCCCAAGCTCCCGGATCCTCGCTTCCAGCTCCCCCCGCTTTTCCCCCTCGCCCAGGATATACCAGCGGGCTTTCTCCCCGCTGTCCTTTAACCGCCTCATGGCTT
>CANPYT010000022.1 GCA_947588705.1 uncultured Acetatifactor sp.
TATGAGCAAAGATAGGCGCAAGGCGCCGGAGAGCGCGTAAGCGCGGCTTTGCGAATGGCGCGGGCTGAACTGTTACATAATACGATTCCCCACAAACAAAAATAAATAAAAAACAGCCGTTATGTATGGTAAGAAAGGAACAGGACGTTTTAAATCCCCCCTGGACGAAATATTTTTTTTCACAGCCTGTACCGCACCCAGCAGGCAGAGGGAGAAAAGCATATGCAGAAGATACCCCGCCATACCGCCCCCCATGGCGGCTTCGGCTCCGGCACACACGCAGAAAGCATAGCAGTCCGCCCTGCCGTAAAACCGCGCAAACAACGTCATCTGTATACAGCAGAACAGAGCCCACTCCCAAAGGCACCTGAAAAGGGCAGGGTCCTCTCCCGCCTCCGTCAAAAAGCACAACCCGGCGGCCAGCCCTCCGGCCCACCACACAAAATTGTATACCCGGCACATGGCCAGGTCGGTGACACAGGCCAGCAGCAGGCAGCCCACCACGACCGCCTGCAGGATCCCCGACGCCAAAGACGCCCCTGCCAGCGCCGCCAAAAGCAGCACCGCCCTTCCCCAGCCCGGGACCTCGATATACCGATCCCGCCTGTAAATCAAATCCAGGCCCGCGGCCACGATCCCCAGAATGAGCAGCGTCATCTCAGCCTGGTGTGGAATTCCTCCAACACCGTTCCTTCCACCTGCACCGTTCCTATCGCAGGGTGTTCTTCCAGCTTTTTGTCTCCCTTATAAGCCCGCACCGTGATAGTATACTGGCGGTTTACCGGCGTATCCAGCGGGATCATAAATACTATCTCTTCCCGCTGCAGGGCGGCCGGGTCATCCGTGTATGAAAATGTGCGGTTCAAACCGGAGTCCAGCGCGGTCATTTCTTCCGGGAACTCCACCTCTACCCGCTCCGCATACCCCCACACGGAGATCCTGAGGATTCCGCTTTCCCCTCTTTTAAACAAAGGCTCGTGCGGTTCCAGGATCCTCTCCACCCGGGCCTTTAGCGCAAACTCCGTGAAGGCCCGGGAAACCTCCGCCACATTACCCACCCGGTCCACAGCCCGGGCCGTGACCGTCAGGTCTCCGCTGAAAAGAGGATCATCCTCTGTGATCTCTATACGGACACAGCCATCGGCGTCCGGCAGGCATACCCTCTCCAGGCCATTATCCGCGTTGGACACGCTCACAGACAGCTCTCTCACGCCGCTAAGCTCATCCGCCGCGGACACCTCCAGCAGCAGGCTGCCGTCTCCCCGGTCGATCAGCTCCCTGTTATCCAAAAGCTCCATTCCCTTCACGAAGGGCGCCTCCCCGTCGGCGACCACATAGATCCCATTTGCCATATCCTTTTCCTGCTGGGAACAGACCACCTCCCCAAAACTGTCCGCCCCCGCCGCCGGCATGATCCAAAACCGTGTGCCCGAAAGCCCGGAGGACGGCACATACCTCTGCACGGAGAGCAGTTCCCGGTTCCTGCCGGACCGGACAGTATAAAAATACGTCGGACAGCCCAAAAGGGAGCTTCCCTGCCTGGTGGCTGTCAGGCTCCCAGCTTCCGTCCGGATCTCGCCATCCTGAATCGCTGCGGAGGGCGTGTACAGCACATCTTTTCCGGCCAGGCCCCCGGCGGTGATCTCAAAAAAGGCATAGTTCGGCTGATAAGACGGAAACGCCTCCCCTTCCAGGTACGCCCTGTGCCTTAAGACAAAGGGCGTCACGCCATCACTCCTCACATACCACAGCTTCTCCTGCGCATGATACACGTTCTCTCCCTGTTCCACCTCCAGCTGCCTGGTGCGGATAGGGCTTCTTGCCACCCGCCACTGGGCGTAAAGCGTCACCGTTCCTTCGTTTACATCCGTCAGGTTCCGGATCCTCTCTCCGTCCTCATAAGCGGTTCCCCCGCCGTCCGGCCTGGTATTCCACCCCGCAAATTCATAGCCCTGCCGCACATAGGTGTTTCGGCTCAGGCAGGTGGCCGCCGCCACCCGGCTTCCTTCATACAGAGACATGTCATTATACATATGGAAGCTGTTCGCCATAACGCCCTCCACCCTGTCCGCCGTATTCGGATGATAAGCCACCCAATAGCGGTTCCAGGACACCTCTTTGCAGATATGGCTGCCCATGACGGCCCCCTGCTCTAAATTCTTACAGTGCGGACACAGGAAATAATAATCCAGGTCGGCCCGCATATCCAGGTAATCCAGCGTCTCCACAGCCTGGCGGCCCATATAGATGTGCATATGGCACAGGATCTCCCCGCAGTCCGCGCAATAAGGAGTCCAGCCGGAATTATAGGGCTGCTCACAGACCCTCCTTCCGAAGCTGAGGCCATGATAGCTTGCGGGGTAGATTTTATGGATACACTTCCCTGCCTGGAAACTCACTACCCATTTTTTCACCGGGACAAGCCCCTGCCGGGTGTAATTATAAAAATGCTCCCCCCTTCCCGGCTCATGCAGCGCGGAGGGGATCCCCGTCTCCACAGACATCCCCTGGGGATACCAGGTATAGGCAGTGTCTCCCGCCTGAGTCGTCCATGCCTTTCCATCCGGGCTGAAGGTCACATATGGACTGTTATAAATGGTCTGCATCCCCCCGGTCCTCACCGCCAGGGGGTTCAGCCAGAAGAACAGCAGAAAAGCAGCCGTCAGCTTTAAACAACCCCATTTTCCCAATTTTTATCCCCTTCCCTCACTTTCTTTCCAGAAGCTTTACCACCCGGAGGGAGCCGGACGCCAGCTCCGAATAGAAAGCCTCCACCTCGTCCGCGTCCAGGTACACGTTAATGCGCTGGGCGGACGCGGCGCTATCCCCGCTCTGGATCGCGGCGCCGGAGGCGTCAAAGACCTGCTGCACAAAGACCTCAGGCCATACCAGGGCGGTCCCTTCCTCTTTCACGGAATAGATATTCACCCTGTCTCCCGCCCGCAGCACGCCGCCGGCCACCTGATAAATATCCTCCGCCTTAAATCCCGCCACCACCGGACGCTTCATATCCGCCAGCACCTCGTCTACCTTTTGGAACATTCCTCCTGTCAGCAATACGCCCGGTTCAATATCAAAAACAGCCATCAGCCCCGCCGCCTGTTCCGGGGAGGAAAGCGCCGTAGGCGGAATACAGTTCTTGTCCAGTTCCTGCTCCACAAAATATTGGCTGTAGTTTTCCTCCGTGATCAGCTGGCCTTGCGGGATCTCCCTGGAAGCCATATAAATGACGCCCTTTTCATATCTGGTCAGTATATTCTTTTCCATCTGGACCATTGTGGCGAAAATTGCCACAGAGGCCGCCAGGGCCGCTATCGCTCCACCCACCCGCAGCCTGGACGGGCCTGTTTTCTTTTCTTTCTTCCTCTTTTCTCTCATCTCTCCTCCTTCCGCCGCCTGCACGGCTCAATCCCCCCGCGGATCCGCGACCACGTCCACCAGCTTTCCCTTGTGCGCTTCCACCATTGTTCCCAGAAACCCTTCCACAAAATAAGTGATCTCGCTGTACACGCCGGTGGATTCGATAGGAACACCGTTGGGGGCCGCCGCGCTGCCCAGGGGCTCCTGCCATTGCCTCATCACTCCGTTTCCATCGAAGCTGCTGACTGTCACATCGTTCCCGTCCACATTGTAGACCGTATAATTCACAATGCGCACCGGCCCCGAGATCAGCCTGACTCCGGGGCAGCGCCAGTTCTCATCCAGATTCAGGTTCCCTTTCACCGCCTCCCGATATATCTCATAGGCATTCCGGGGATCCTCAATGAGCAGGCGGTGCGAGATCCCATATTCCCTTACATCCACTACCGCCGACGCCAGATTGGACAGCGCCAGCGCATCCTCCAGATAATCGGAAGAACTTCGGTACAGATCTGTCTGAAGCGTGGCACAGAGCAGGATGCCCAGGAACAGCAGGGCAAACAGCCCTGCCGCCCACTCTGCTTCCCCGCTCTCAGTTTTTAGCGGTAGAAACCCTTTTCTCCCGAATGTCATACTCCCCCTCCAGCTTTCCGCTCAGCATCAGCACGATCGGTTCCCCATAATGCACCCTGTCCATGGTGGTCCCGGACAGATCCAGCCCCGTCACTCCAAGCGCCTCCAGCTCCTGTATCAGGTATATCCTGTCCGCGTCCGTCAGCTCCCCCGTGGTCTCCATCCGGAGAATGTATTTCCGGGCCACCTGGCTCACCTCCGCTTTCCGGTAGACCAGCCTGGCGTTTCCCACATAACATATCATCAGGGCCGTCATCGCCAGCACACAGAGCCCCGTCACCATCAGGTTTCCCACGCTCCCGCTTTCTTTTTTCATGGCGTCACTCCGCCCAGAAGCTCTCCTGCCTCCGTGGTCATGGACGATACGATAGTCTCAATAAATTCCTGAAGGCTATCCTTCATCACCACGCAGAGCAGCAGCGCTATGACGCAGAGCCCGACCGTCACCAGGATCCCGTCAATACCGGGTTCCGTCCTCATCCCCCGCCGCAGCAGCATTCCCGCCCGGTCCTTCCATCTGTTTCCCTTTTGTTCCTTTTCCCTCTTTGTAACCTGACTTTCGTTTCGATTCCATCCTCTCATATTCTGTTACCCCTTTCTTTTCGTCTTTCCGACGCATATTTTGTTTTCGCCACGGCATTATTCAAAATCCCGCGGCCGCTCCGAACATATAAACCACACAGGCATAAAGCGCAAGCCCCAGCACCACAGCCAAGACGCCCAGCTGATAAAAAGTGATGCTCCGATCCAGGGCGTTTTTCTTCCGCTCCAGGACCCCTGCCTCCATGTCCTTGATCTGCTCCCCGATATCGCTGAGGAGTTCCAGCGCCTGGCCGGACTCCAGCGCCTGCAGCAGCGTGATACACAGAGAATCCACATATCGGTTGTCAAATTTCTGTTGAAACCGATCCAATGCCTGAAAAATATCCGCTTTCATTACGATATCTCCCGCCAGGGCCAGAAGCGCTTCCCGCAGCCTGGGCTCCCGGACGCTCCCATAGCACTCGGCCAGCGCATCGGTCATATACACCCCTGCCCGGATCTGGATCTCCAGGGCATGGTAGACCAGTTTCAGTTCCGGCAGCATCCGTTCATTGTCCTTGCCATTCAAATACAAGAGCAGGCCGCCCGGCAAAAAGAACAACAGCAGCCCGGCGGCTATACCGGCTTCCGTGCCCAGGGTCCCCACGGTCAACAGGCCGGCCATAGCCAGCGCCACCCGCAACGCCAGGTAACGCACGGGATCGATGCGGCTCCCATAATGGAAAGGCCCTCCGTTTTTTTGAAGCCATGCGAAAGTCCGATGGTACCAGCCGCCGCCCTGTTCCTTTTTCCGCAGCATCCCCGAAAATTCCCTGTAGGTTTTTAAGATCATCTGGCCGGGCTGGAAACTCCTTCTCAACTCACACGTCAGCCCGAAAAACAGCACCGCCGCCACCCCGGGCAAAAGCTTCAGCGCCAGCAGAATCTGTGCCTCTGTCAAATTTTCCTCCTTTCCGCCCCAGCGGCATCCTCTCCCTCCCGGTCAGCACTGTGCCCGGTGCAGCTGGCCCCCAAGAAGGCAGAAGATCACAAGCAGGATGCCGCATACGGCCCTGCCCGGCAGCGTTCCCACCAGCAGCTCCCGCAGGGAGCTGTCCGTCAGATGCCCCACCGTCAGCAGAACGGCCAGTGACATTCCCAGGAGAAGCACCATATTCACCACTGCCTCCCGCAGCATTCCCCGGCGCTCCCTTGATACCCGCAGATATTCCCGCATACTTCTCCGGCTGCTGTTCACAAGGGCCGAAAAATCGGCACAGTAGCGTATACTGATCTCCAGGTTCCGGGCAAGCTCCTTAAACTTCGGATGCTCGATCTTTTCCGCCATGGACAACAGCGCAAGCCCGGCGTCTCCCGTGGTCTGCGCCTCATAGCAGCAGGCGTCCAGTGCGCTGCGCAGCGGTTCTTCCAGATACCGGCTCACCTGGCTGAACACGCTGGTGGCTTCCGCCGCGGTAATGCTGTAATTCCCCAGGAAATCCAGAAGCTTCACCAGATCGTTGTTGACGCTGCGCAGGTTGGCTGACCGCATCCCCTGCAGCATCAGCCGTTCTCCCACTGCCAGAAATGCCACTCCGGCCAGCGCCGGCAGCCATCCGAACAGCAAAAGCAACGTCAAAAACACGCCGCTCCCGACCGCCAGGTTCCCGGCGATCCACCATTCTACCGTAAGCTTCGGGAATCGCAGCTTCAGGCCGCTGTACTGCAGCTGCTGTTCCAGCGAGAATAAAAACGAATGTTTCTGCTGCAGCTGAAGAAGCTGCTTCCTTCCCGCCAGCGTCCGCTGCCTGGACGCGGCGTCCATCTCTGACCGGGTCCTTTTCAACAGCTCCGAAAGCTGCCTTAGTACATTGATCTCACAGAAAAACAACAAAAAACTGTGAAACAACAGTAAAAACAAAAATATATAGAGCGCAATCTTCACCTTTCCTCCCTTTCTGCCTGCAGGCGGATCCTGTCCGCCGTCGGCAGGCATCATAAGATCCTCTCATAGATCAACTCTCGCTTTTCCGGGCTCCATCCCTTACACTCAAAAATTTCCTTTACCCGGAAATGCTCCATAAAGACCAATGTCTGAAAACAATCCATCATCTTCATAAGCTCATCTCTGGAATACCGGCTGGCATACATGGCGTAATCCACCAGCTTATCCGGCGCCCTGTCCGCGGAGGGCGCATGTATGGTCGCCGCGCAGATCTGCCCTGTGTACGCCGCGTTCAGCAGATACAGCGCCTCCGCGCCTTTTACCTCACCGATGATAAAAAAGTCCACATCCATGGTAAGTCCCGCAATACTGATATGTTCCAGGTCATAACTTACCTGCTGTTCCCCCGTCCCCGGAAGTGAGTGCAGAAACATCATATCCGGGTGAAACATGGTGGTCAGCTCATCCGCCTGCTGTGCCACCAGCACCGCCACATCGTTTGGCAGCGTCTCCTTTAACGCGTTCAGCAGCGTGGTCTTACCGGAAGAATTGCCTCCGCAGATCAGGGTAGACCCCTGACGGAAGCGCTTCACCAGCAGCTCCGCCGTCTCCCGGTCCATCATTTCCTGTTCGATCAGCTCTTTCATCTGTGGAAAAACCTTTGGAACTTTCCGGATACAGAGATATGGTTCACTGTAAGTGTTTACCAACGGCATGGAGAGCGTAAATCTCAGGATAAAATCCGGGTGGCTCTCATTGTCGGTAAATCTTTGAATTGCATTTAGATTGGATATATTGACCTGATTCCTTGTGGCGATATAGTCGATAAACTGCCTGTATTCCCTGGGGGAAGCAAACGCGATATCCGCCGCCATCCGCTGCCCCTTTCTCTTGATGCGGATATTGTCATAGCTCACTACCCGTATATCGGAAACTGTCCGGTCATTAATCAGCGCTGAAAGCCTGGAATAACCGAAAATATACTGTTCAAAATCCTCCAGCAGTTTCCGCTGTTCCTTTTCAGTAGACGGATAATATACAGCTATATGGCCCGCCGCCTCGGCCAGGAAAGCTTCCTTGGAAATCTGGCCTTTCCTCATCTGCATTAGTGACTGCTGTTTCTGGGTCGTATAATCGTTCACCAGATCCTGCAGCAGTTCTTCCCCAACGGCATCCTGTTCCGTTTTAATTTCTTTCATCCCTCCGTTTCCAGCCTGCGAAGACCAGGACATACCGTGCACTGCAGTTCCATGACCCGCACAAGACAATCGTAAGATTCGGTAAAATCGGCTGAACCAGCCGGAACTTAAAAAGAAAGTCCAAAAAAAGATACTCAGTGACAAGCGCTTTCGCTAAGTGATATTTAATCTACACCGAAAAAAGCAAAATGTCAATAGACAAAAAAATTTTTTGTTGTGGAACGGAATTTGTCTTGTAGATTTCAGGGAAAAATGCTATACTGAAAACCAGAAAATCTGTTGCAGGAGGGAACGGCTATGTTTATTCTTTTGGCAGGAGGTCTGCTGGTCATAATCGTAGCGGTAGTGGTGGCGGTGGTTTCTGCCGTGACGGCTGCTGTTGCCGCGGAGACGGACAGTACAGATGATTAAATCGCGGCGGGATGACCGGTTGGTCTTTTCCCGCCGCAGCCTGTTCTGTAGCCTATCCTATTCCGTTCCTTGATCTGCGCTGTTCTTTGGCCTATCCTATTCCGTTCCTCGATCTGCACTGTTCCGTGGCTTATCCTGTTCCTCGATCTGTCCTGTTCCGTGGTCTATTCCGTTCCTCGATCTGCCCTGTTCTTTGGCCTATCCTATTCCTTGATCTGCGCTGTTCCGGGGCTTATCCTGTTCCTCGATCTGCCCCGTGCTGTGGTTCATCCTGTTCCGTTTCCCGTTATGTTCCACTTTCATCATCCAGCGCGCCATAGGTGGCCATCCGCACCTTTCTTGCCGCCGGAGTGAATCCCGCCCCGCATCTCTGGATAAAATATAAAATCACCAGTCCGTCCTCCGGGGACATGGTCACATAATTCCCCGTCCAGCCGTCCCAGCCAAATTCTCCCGGTGTCCCGTTGGTCGCCGCCGCCCCCTGATCCATCAGTACCCGCATCAGGCATCCGTAGCCATATCCCCTGGAACCGTCGAAAGTCTGATACTGACCGTCCCGCAGCCTGTTTTGAGCCATAAACTTAACCGTTTTCCGCCCCAGGATCCGCTTCCCCTGATAGACGCCGCCATTTACCATCATAGAGGCAAAATGACTGTAATCGTCCAGGGTGGATACCAGGCCCGCCCCGCCGGACTCAAAAGCTACGTCTTCCCCATAATATTCCCCGAGATGGCTCCCCGCATGAGGTATCAGTCCGCCCTCCACCGTGGGCTCGTAATGCCGGGCAAAACGGTTTTGTTTCCTCTCCGGCACAAAAAATCCCGTGTCCGGCATGTCCAGCGGGTCAAACAGTTCCTCCCGCAGGAAACGGCCAAACGATCTTCCCGACACAGCTTCAATGACGCCTCCCAGCACATCGGCGGAAAAGCCGTACATCCAGGGCCCTCCCGGCTGATAACACAGCGGCACGGAGGCGATCCCCCTCATATATTCCCCGGTGTCCACCCGCTCGCCGCGCTCCCTGCGGGCCACAAACTCCTGGACCACCCGCTCCATCCGCCGCCCCGGTTCCGTGGATGCGTCCGGATAGGGAATACCCGACGTCATGTTTAAGAGGTCAAAGATACAGGGCTCCCGATCCGCCGGGATCTCCCCTTTTCCGTCATCCCAGACCTTCTGGCCCGCAAAACAGGGCAGAAACCTTGAGACCGGATCCCACAGGTCGATCTCCCCCCGCTCCGCCAAAATCATCGTTGCCGCCGCAGTCACTGGCTTTGACATGGAATACAGCCGGATAATGGTATCGCGTTCCATGGGGATCCCTCTTTCCGCATCCGCCATGCCGAAAGCGTTAAAGTAAAGTTCTTTGCCCCTGTGGAGCACAAGGGCGCTGGCTCCCTTGACAAAGCCGCTCTCCACTTCGCCCCGCAGGATCCTGTCCATGGTTTCTTTATAATGCCGCATCGTTTCCCGCCTTTCCGCCGGCGCCGCCGGCTTTTTGAGATCCTACGCCGCCCTGCGGCGATGATCCTCTGTCTCCTCCGCCGCCTGCCCGCGGCAGATCACCCTTTCATTTGTAACTTTCATTTGTAACGGTTCAGCCCACGCCATTCCCGAAGCCGCGCTCCCCGGCGCTGTACGCCTGCCTATGCTCAAAAAAGCGTTCCCTCGGCTGGCTTGTTACTTTCATTTTACACAGCCGCCTTGAAAACTGCAAGACATCCCGAAGAATATTTCGCCGCCTCCTTTCGCGATTCCCCAAAAAGTTGTATACTGGTATTATCCTATACGAAAGGATCATTCTCATGAAGCTAAAAGACGCAATTGCAAGCCTTTCTCAGGAACACCCGGAGGACACGCTGATCCCCCTGTACACACCCTGGGGAGAGCAGATCAAAAAACAGCAGGATCCCGCCGTCTGGCAGGAATATCCCCGGCCCCAGCTGCGCCGGGAGGACTTCCATATGCTGAACGGGAAGTGGCTCTATCGCATCACGGACCAGGAACTCCGGCCCGGATGTTCCCTGGAGGCGGACGGAGAGATCCTGGTTCCCTTTTCCCCGGAGACACTGCTCTCCGGGGTAAACAGGCAGCTTAAGCCCGGTGAATTTCTCTGGTATGAGCGTACCCTCTCCTTTTCCCAGGAAGAACTTGCCAAAAAAGCCGCCGGGATGCGCTGTATCCTCCACTTTGGCGCCGTTGACCAGCAGGCCGCAGTCTATGCGGACGGCCGGGAGCTGACGGCGCATATAGGAGGTTATCTGCCTTTTTCCGCAGATCTGACAGACCAGGTCACCGAGAGGGAACTCCTTTTGCAGGTCCGGGTCAGGGATGACAGCGACACCGCTTTCCACGCCAGGGGGAAACAGACGCTAAAGCGGGGCGGCATGTTCTACACTGCCCAGAGCGGGATCTGGCAAAGCGTCTGGTACGAATGGGTGCCCGCAAACTATGTGGCATCCCTCCGCATCACCCCTCATTTTGACCACAGACAGGTGACGGTGGAACTCATCTCGCCCAGGCCCTTTACCGCCGTCACCTGCACCGTACAGAGGCCGGATCCTCAATATGACACAGACAAGTTCCGGCAGTCCGGGCACTCCCCGTCAGGGCGTTCGGCTTCTTCCCGGAACCTTATCGGCGTTTCCGTCACCATGGAATCCTCCAACGCCGGGATGCTGACTCTGACCCTGCCGGAAGACGGCTTCTTCCCCTGGACGCCGGAAGAGCCTTACCTGTATAACCTCACTATCGCCGCGGACGACGACGTGATCGAGAGCTATTTCGCCATGCGCACCTTTTCCGTGGAGCCTGGCCAGGATGGGATCCTGCGGTTTTGCCTGAACCATAAGCCTTTCTTCCTGCATGGGCTGCTGGACCAGGGCTACTGGTCCGACGGGCTGATGACCGCTCCCTGTGACGAGGCTTTCCTCTACGATATCCGCCTGGCAAAAGAGATGGGCTTCAATATGCTTCGCAAGCACATTAAGATAGAACCGCTGCGCTGGTATTACCATTGTGACAGACTTGGGATGATCGTCTGGCAGGACATGGTAAGCGGCGGCACCACATACCACATGCCCCTGGTCTGCTACCTGCCCACCCTTTTCCCACACATCAGCGCCCACACAAAAGACAGGCACTACCGCCTGTTTTCCAGAGGGGACGCAGAGGGCCGCGCCGCCTGGGAACAGGAATGCATGGACACGGTAGACCACCTTTACAACGTGCCTTCCCTGGCGGTATGGGTTCCCTTCAACGAAGGCTGGGGGCAGTTTGACGCCGCGCGGATCGCCTCCCTGGTCAAGGAAAAAGACCCTACCCGGCCGGTGGATCACGCCAGCGGCTGGTTCGACCAGAAGGGCGGGGATTTCCGCAGCATTCACAACTATTTCAGGCCGCTGAAAGTCAAACTGGATAAAAAACGGGCGTTTGTCATCAGTGAATACGGCGGCTTCGCCTGCCACATTCCCGGACATTCCAGCGTGGAACGGATTTACGGGTACCGCAGGTACGCTTCCTCCCGGGAGCTCACGGAAGCTTACGGCGAACTGATGGAAAAACACCTGTTTCCTTTAGTACACGCGGGGCTCAGCGGTGCGGTTTACACCCAGCTCTCCGACGTGGAGGAAGAGGTAAACGGCCTTGTCACCTATGACCGGCGCGTGGTCAAAATTTCCCCGCCGCCGCTCTCCCCGGAACAGCCCAGCCGCCTTTCCAGCGTTTTCCGCACGTGAAAATAAGCCGGGATCAGAAAGGCATCCGCTAAGATCCAGGCGGTGGGGCTGCCCAGCGCCACCCCTGTAAAGCCAAGCGCCGGGACCAGGACCAGCCCTGTCAGCGACCTTGCCAGCATTTCGAACACGCCGGCCAGGATGGCAAAGGCGGGGAACCCCATCCCCTGTATTAAAAAACGTATGATATTTACAAGCGCCAGCGGGAAATAAAAGGAAGTGTTAAAAATCATAAACAACCTTACGTTATTTATAATGGCAGTCTCCGACACATCCAAAAACAGCGCCGCCAGGGATCTTCCAAAAAAGACGCTGACACACAACGCGACGACGGAATATCCGGCCCCAAGAAGGATACAGGATCTCAATCCCTGGCCCAGCCGCTCCAGACGGCCGGCGCCCACGTTCTGACCGCCATAGGTCGCCATTGTCGAGCCCATGGCATCAAACGGACAGGCCAGAAAGCCGTTGATCCGCCCCGCCGCCGTAACCGCCGCCACCGCATCGGAGCCCAGGGTGTTTGTGGCGCTCTGCAGGATGACGCTTCCAATGGCGGTGATGGAATACTGCAGCCCCATAGGGATCCCCATTCCGCATAGCACCCGCATCATGTGCCCGTCCGGCGCCCACTCTTCTTTCTGGATATGTAAAATTTCAAATTTCTTATTCATGTACAAAAAGCAGCAGAAACCGGAAACTCCCTGAGAGATAACCGTGGCCAGCGCCGCGCCGCCCACGCCCATCTTCAGATTTAAAAGGAAGAAAAGATCCAGCCCGATATTTAAAACAGAGGACATCAGGAGGAAAATAACAGGTGTTTTGCTATCTCCCAGCGCCCGTATCACACCGGACGTCATGTTATAGAGGAACGTCACCGGGATCCCCAAAAAGATCACCCATATATAAGCATAAGAGCCGTCTATGATATTTTCCGGTGTGCGCATCCAAATCAGGATCTGGCGGCAGAGGCTGGAAGTAACCACTGTCAGTACGGCGGCAAACGCGATCGCCAGCCAGACACAGTTTGCCACATACCGCCTCAGGCCGGAGTGGTCCCCCGCCCCAAATTTGTGGGATACCGGAATTGAAAAACCATTACACACTCCCATACAAAAGCCGATGATGAGGAAATTGATGGAGCCGGTAGCGCCTACCGCCGCCAGGCTCTCTTTCCCCAAAAAGCGTCCTACGATCAGAGTATCCACAAGGCTGTAAAACTGCTGGAACAAAAAACCGAACAACAGCGGTACGGAAAACCCCAGGATCAGTTTCATGGGGGAGCCTTCCGTCAAATTTTTAGTCATGAATCCATCCCTTCTTTCTTGACTCTTCTTTTTCTTGACTCTTCTTTCTTCGCAAAAATGCCCCTTCCGGTTTCTCTGCGCCGGGCATCCGCCTCCTGTGCCGGGGTGCCCGACGGCATATGGGATCTGCCCCGCCCTCAGCCGTTTAAAAAGGCATTCATTACATTGACTTTTTTCGCCATCTGCAGAATGGCATCCTTCTCCTGCTTCATATAATCCCTCAGGGCCTCTGCCTCCTCCTGGCTGAATCCCTTTTGGTGAATGATCTTATAATCCGAGAGCCTTCCCTCAGCGCTGCGCTCCCCTTCCGAAAAAAGGACGTAAACCTCCCGCTTTCCGTCTTTGCTGACAATCGAGGACACTGACATCTTCATCTCGCCGCCCATCTGCATTCCGCCTCCCTGTCTATATGTCATTGACATTATAGCAGGTGTGCCGGGCGGCCGCAAGCGGTATATCTCTGTCGGAATGAAAAGGCAAAAAAAGCGCTCCCGGACAATGCGGACAAGACAAAAGACCTGAGCGAGCGCTGGAAAGTCAGATGGTAGGCGGGCGGAAGCCGTCCAAAAAGCCCCCGGATATCTCACGATACCCGGGGGCTTTTCTTATTTTTCCACGCTTTCCGCTTGCCTTACGCGAAAGGATTTTCCGTAGGATAAGGCAGGCTCTTAGGCTGGTTGTAATTCAGGTCCTCGATGGGTACGCCCACATACTTGAACACTTCATACAGAGCCTTTCCAAAGTGGCCAAAGGCCACCGCGCCATGGTGAGGATAATTCTTCTCGATCAGCACATGACGATAGAAACGTCCCATCTCAGGAATAGCGAACACGCCGATGCCTCCGAAGGACTTGGACGCCACAGGAAGCACCTCCCCTTCCGCGATGTAAGCGCGGAGTTTGCAGTCCGCCGTGGACTGTAAGCGGTAGAAAGTAATGTCGCCGGGCACGATGTCTCCCTCGAGGGTGCCGTTGGTCACCTCTACGGGCAGGCTTCTCGCCATGATCTTCTGGTACTTCATGCTGCAGGCAGCCAGCTTTCTGGAGCAGGTATTCCCACAGTGGAAGCCCATGAAGGTGTCCTTGTGGGTATAATTGAACTTGCCCTTGATGGATTCCTCATACATATCTGCGGGAACGGAGTTGTTGATGTCAAGCAGTGTAACCGCGTCGTTGCTGACACAGGTTCCGATGAACTCGCTCAGGCAGCCGTAAATATCAACTTCACAGGAGACAGGAATGCCCATGCCGGTGAGACGGCTGTTGACATAGCAGGGAACAAAGCCGAACTGGGTCTGGAACGCGGGCCAGCACTTTCCGGCGATTGCCACATACTTGCGGTATCCCTTGTGGTCCGCTACCCAGTCGAGCAGGGTCAGCTCATACTGAGCCAGCTTAGGCAGGACCTCAGGCTTCATGTTGCCGGCGCCGAGCTCTTCTTCCATCTCCTTCACCTTTGCAGGGATCCGCTCGTCTCCCGCATGTTTGTTAAACGCCTCAAACAGATCCAGCTCGGAATTTTCCTCGATCTCCACGCCCAGGTTGTAAAGCTGCTGGATCGGGGCGTTGCAGGCAAGGAAGTTCAGGGGCCTAGGGCCAAAGGATATGATCTTCAGGTCATGCAGGCCCACGATAGCCCTTGCGATCGGCACGAACTCGTTGATCATGTCCGCGCACTCCGCCGCCGTTCCTACCGGATACTCGGGGATATAAGCCTTTACGCCGCGCAGCTTCAGGTTGTAGCTGGCGTTCAGCATACCGCAGTAAGCGTCGCCGCGGCCGTCCATCAGGTCGCCCTGGCTCTCCTCTGCCGCCGCAATAAACATGGCGGGGCCGTCAAAATGTTTCGCCAGCAAAGTCTCGGAAATTTCAGGGCCGAAGTTTCCAAGATATACGCACAGCGCGTTGCATCCGTTTTTCTTGATGTCTTCCAGCGCCTGCACCATGTGGATCTCGCTCTCCACGATGCACACCGGGCACTCGTAGATGTCTTTTGCCCCATACTTCTCGGTGTAAGCCGCAACCAGCGCTTTTCTCCTGTTGACGGACAGGCTCTCCGGGAAGCAGTCACGGCTTACAGCCACGATGCCAATTTTTACCTCTGGTAAGTTGTTCATTTTTGAACCCTCCTGTTATGATATAATATAATTTTTAGATATCCGCAGTCATTCGTCCACATCGAGGTTTTTCCCCTTAAGGCCCAGGAAACTGCCTGCGTCCAGGCCGCCCTCCTCGTGTCCGATCAGCCATTTGTTGGTAGCCGTGATCAGGCAATCCTCATTGTCCGTAGCCGTGCCGGCCGCCCTGGTATGTACCGTCTCCAGAGGGTAGTTTGTTCCCTTGGGCAGCACGATAGCCACCTGGAACCCCTTTCCGTCCACGCCGCATGGCGCGTAGTGCAGGGTGGTCGCATACACCTCCGCCGCGGTCCCGGCGGGCAGGAGGAAAGCCTCCATCTTTGCGGTGTCATAAGTAAAATCCTCTTCCACATCCTGGAGCGCACCCAAGATCAGGATGGCATCCGTCGCCGCCACATTGATCTCGGAGCTCCTGTGGTATTCCACCGCATTCAGCTTTGAATTATGGCCGTTGCAGTATCCGATCTGGATAGGCATCTCCCCATAGCACACATCGGAGATCACCTTCTTCACCGGGAGGGCTTCCAGCTCCTCCACACCGGGCTCATACACAACGCCCTCCGGCACGGGAGTCTTTTTCATGGCTTCCACCAGCTCCGTCATGTCAACATTTCGGATCACACGCCCATACCTGCGAAAGGCAGGATCCTTTACCGATAAGATCTTCATACTCGCTCTTCCTTTCTCTTTCTTCCATGCAGTACAGGAAACCGCCATCCCCCGGCCGGTTCCCCGCCAGCCGGCTGAAACCGTTACAGCCTACTTTGTGATGATGTCGAACAGGGGCTTGCAGGCCGGATAAATCTCCTTAAACTGCGCATACCGGGCATCGTATTTCGCCACCAGCTCCGGATCCGGTTCCACGGTATCCACGATTTTTACCACCTTCGCCGCAATTTCTTCCACACTTGCGTACTCGCCGCACGCCACAGCCGCCAGCATGGCTCCGCCCATGGCGGGGCCTTCTTCGCTCTCGATCACATCCACCTTCAGGTTCAGCACATTGGCAATAATCTTCTTCCAGAGAGGGCTCTTCGCGCCGCCCCCGCAGATCTTGGTGCGCTTCAGGTCGATCCCGAGGCTCCTTGCCACCTCCAGAGAATCCCGCAGGGCAAAAGCCACGCCCTCCAGCACGGCCTGGGTCATATCGGCGCGGGTCGTGTCCATGGTCATGCCGATAAACGTGGCCCGGGCGTTGGGATTGTTATGAGGGGAACGCTCCCCCATCAGATACGGCAGATAGTACACATGATTCTCCCCCAGCTTCTGAATGGGTTCCTGCTCCGCCGCGTAATCCTTGGTGCCGATGATCTCATCCATCCACCACTTGTTGCAGCTCGCCGCGCTGAGCATACAGCCCATCAGGTGATAATGCCCGTCCGCGTGTGCAAAGGAATGCAGCGCATTGTATTTATCCACTCCGAACGTGCCGGAGGAAATGAAGATCGTTCCGCTGGTGCCAAGGGAAATATTACACCGGTTCTCGCCCACCGTGCCGGTCCCCACCGCCGCGGCCGCATTGTCGCCGGCGCCTGCAGCTACCACCGTGCTCTCAGGGATCCCCAACTCCTTCGCGACCTCCGGCAGCACCGTGCCGACCTTCTCGTAGCTCTCGTAGCATTTCGCCAGCTGATCCGTGGTGATGCCGCAGATATCGCACATCTCCTTTGACCAGCGGCGGTTCTTTACGTCAAACAAAAGCATACCGGAAGCATCCGACACATCGGTGCAGTGTACCCCGGTGAGCTTATAGGCTATGTAATCCTTGGGCAGCATGATCTTCGCGATCCTCGCGAAATTCTCAGGCTCCTTGTTCTTTACCCACAGGATCTTGGGGGCCGTAAAGCCTGCGAACGCGATATTGGCAGTGTACTCCGACAGCTTCTCCCTGCCGATCACGGTGTTGAGGTATTCCGTCTCCTCCGTGGTCCTGCCGTCATTCCAAAGGATCGCCGGCCGTATCACATTGTCATCCTTATCCAGGATCACAAGGCCGTGCATCTGGCCGCCGAAACTGATACCTGCCACCTGGCTTTTGTCCACATCCCGGATCAGTTCCCGGATCCCCGCCATGGTCTGCTCATACCAGTCCTCCGGCTTCTGCTCCGACCAGCCGGGATGAGGAAAATACAGGGGATACTCCCTCGAAACAATATTGACGATCCGGCCATCGCTGTCCATCAGCAGCAATTTCACCGCCGACGTTCCCAAATCCACACCTATGTACAGCATTTATAACCTCCTCCACATTCTTCTCTGCATTTCAGGGCCCTCGCGGAAAGCCTGCGCCCATACACGCTCTGTACCTCTATCATACCTTCTGTCAGGGAAAAAATCAAGCCTTTTCAGCGCCGATATACCGGGCCTGCTACACCGCGACCCAGACGGCCATTTCCCCCTCGCCCCGGTTATTCCAGGCATAATAAGGCACGAAAGTCAGCGTGGCCGCCTCCCCTTCCTGGGGTATGAAATCTCCGTACAGCGCATTTCCGGCTGTCTGGGCCATGCGCTTCCCCGGCACCTTCAGCACACACATCTCATGGCCAAGGGCGCTGGACTTTTCCACCGCCACCGCCGTCTGATCCACGCTCCCGCTCTCCGGGTCAAACAGCTTTTCCACATCCGCTTTCAGCAGATGCAGGTTTTTCCCATTGTCGGCTTCCTCCAGGCAATAGCACACCGGCCCCCTGGTAAACGCCGCCTTTCCCACATCCTCCCGTACTTTCGTGCTGGCTGCCAGCATCCTGACTTCCATGGGAAACGTGAGCAGGATCTCGTCGCCGTCCTCCCACTGCCCGGTGAGATAAAGGTACCCGTCCTTCAGGCATACCTTCTCTGTCCGGCGTCCGTCCGGCGCCGCCGGTTTCTCTTTTACCGCTATTCCGCCTTTTCCTATCCTGCAGGAAATTGCCGTTTCGCCGCCGAAACGCACTTCCGCCTCCGCCTGCCTGCACCAGCCGGGCACCCTAAACGCCAGAGTGCCGCGGACGCTCTCCGGCGCCGCCAGCCTCATCTTCACCTTTCCGTCCCAGGGAAAACCGCTCTCCAGCGTCACATCCAGCGGCTTCCCCCCCAGCTCACAGTTCACCCTGCTCCCCACATACAGGTGCGTATACAGCGTATCGCCGCTCTCCGTATACACATAAGCGCCGATGGAGCTGACGATCCTGGCAATATTGGGCGGGCAGCAGGCGCATCCGAACCACTTCTGACGCACCGCCTTCACATGGAATTTCCGTTCATCCTTCCTACATGCCTCGGGCAGCACCTCCAACGGGTTGACGTAAAAGAAGCTTTTGCCGTCCAGCGCCATTCCCGCCAGCACCGTGTTATACAGCGCCTGCTCCATCACATCTCCGTACTCCCCCACAGCCTCGATCTCCAGCATCCGTCTGGCAAAAAAAGCCAGCCCGATGGCCGCGCAGGTCTCGGAATAGGCGGTGTCGTTCGGCAAGTCGTAGGGGAAGGAGAACGCCTCCCCCATATGGGTCCCGCCAATCCCGCCGGTAACATAAAGCTTTTCCCGCACAATGCTGTCCCACAGCCGTTTACATGCCTCGTACATGGCTTCGTCCTTTTTCAGCCGCGCCACATCCGCCATGCCGCTGTAGAGATATACTGCCCGCACCGCATGGCCGACCGCTTCCGACTGCTCCCGCACGGGAAGGTGCGCCTGATGATAGAAATGCCGCAGCCCTTCTCCCGGTTCTTTATAGGGCCTGCCCTCATACTCCGCCCGCTCCTTTTCTTCCGTGTCGAAGTAATAGGGCTTCTTGCCCCTCTCATTCAGGAAGAAGCAGCTCAGCTCCAGGTACTTTTCCTCTCCCGTCAGCTCATAGAGACGCGCCAGCGCCATTTCCGCGATCTCATGCCCGGGATAGCCCTTGCACTGATCCTCGCCGGGCCCAAACCGTTTACTGATAAAATCCGCATACCGCTCCGCGGCTTTCAGCAGTTTGTCCTTCCCAGTGGCCTGGTAATAGGCCACGGCCCCTTCCGTCAGATGGCCGAAACAGTACAGCTCATGGTGATCCCTCAAGTTGGTAAAGATCCGATCCATCCCGTTGATGATATAATAAGTATCCAGGTATCCGTTCTCCGCCTGGGCCGCGCACACGATGTCGATAGCTTCATCGGCGATCCGTTCCAGCTCCGGGTCGGGATGGTTGATCAGAGAATACCCCACCGCCTCGATCCACTTGGAAAAATCGCTGTCCTGAAACACAAAACCGTAAAACTTGTCCGGTTCCGGATTTGCCGGATCCTCCGGCAGCGCCTGGAATCCCCGGAAGGTATAGGCCGGCGCCACGAATCCTTCGCCCTTTTCCCTCTTCTCCCGCATCAGCTTTCCCGCCACCTTAAAGTTGCGCATACAATAGCTGGGCGCCGCCTCGGGAACGCGGTCGTTCAAAGCCTCCCACTGATAGGGGATCACCTCCTTCCGCACCAGTTCCTGCTCCCTTCCCCAAAATTCGTCCGTGATCCGTATCCGCTTCAGATCCACCGGCACACTGTAACGATCTTTTTCCATGTCATCCTCCCTTTCTGCCCTGTTCTCCCCGGCCTCTCCGCCGCCCTTTCCCAGGAGCGGCTGTCCGTTACTCTTATTATCTTTGCTGACACGCCATTTTGCAAGAAAAATTTGCCGTAACAGTTCAGCCAGCCACCTGATCTGATGGAAAATCGTGCTCGCACGAATTTTACTCTGGATGCGGCAGCCGAGGGAGCGCCTTTTTATGTGCAAAGGAAGTTTCGGAGCAAGGGCAGTTGCGGAGCGACGAAAAGCGCGTAAGCGCGGCTTTGCAAATGGCGCGGGCTGAACTATTACTAAAACCCGAATTAACCCAAGCCTGCGTGTAGCTTTTTGGCCTCCGGCATGTTACAATAAAAATAGATGCTGCTCAACTTATCGGAGGAGAAATGACAATGAAAGAAAACAGCCTTACACACGAAAAAAGCCTGACCGCCACAGTGATCCTGATCTGTGTGCTTTTTATCCTGTTCGCGACCGCTTATTTCTGGATCAGCGACCTGATGGAGGAGCGCTGCCTGCAGCGCATGGAAGAGGGCACGAACACTGTGATCGACGAGATCAACCAAAAACTGAACCGTGACAGCCAGATCCTGAACACTATCGCCGCCCTTCTGGAAAATACGGATATCTACGACCATGACGCCATGCAGAAAACCATGAGCGATCTCTCGCCGCTGCTGACCACCATGAAGGTAAATATCCTGTTCCCGGACAACAAGGTCCTAAGCCCCAGCGGCGCCGTGACCGATGTCACAAATGAAATTTCCTTTCAGGAGGAAGCCGCCCTGGGCGAACATGTATCCGACCGGGTAAGCAGCATCCGGAACAGCGACACCTATATGCTGCGCCATTATGTTCCCATTGTCCAGAACGGCGAAACCGCGGCCCTGCTCTACGGCATCACCCGGCTGAACGAACTTCCCGGCACCCTGAACATCAACAACATCTATAATGCCAGCGCCAGCATCTATATCATAGACACTTCCACAGGCGATATGATCCTTGACACCCTGCACGAGGAACTGTCGGACCTGGACGCTTTTCATGTCTACAAAACAAAAGACGGCGTCAGCTGGGACACCGCCAGGGAAGAGCTGCTTGCCCTGAAGAAGGGCCATGTCACCTTCCGCACACAGGACAGCGACGACTGGTTTTATTTCTACTATGCCCCGTCGGACATCAATAAGTGGTCGATTGCCGTCTCCGTGCCGGAAGACACGGCCTTTGCCAACCTCTTTGCCGTCCAGCGCATCTGCTATGTGGTCGCCGCCGCGGCCATCGTCATCATGGTGATCTACTATCTCTGGATGCGCCAAAACACCCGGCAGATCCTGAAGCTTGCCGTGGAGCAGGCGGTCTTGGAGGAAAAGCTCCATAAGGCCGAAGCTGCCGAAAAGGCAAAGACCATGTTCCTGTCCAATATGTCACATGACATCCGGACGCCCATGAACGCCATCATCGGCTTTACCACGCTTGCCCAGACCAACATCGACAACAAGGAAAAGATCCAGGAATACCTGTCTAAGATCATGTCCTCCAGCAACCATCTGCTGAGCCTGATCAACGATATCCTGGACATGAGCAGGATCGAGAGCGGACGCCTCAACATAGAGGAGAAAGAGTGTAATATTTCGGACATCTTCAAGGATATGCGGAACATCCTCCAGACACAGATGCAGTCCAAGCAGCTCAATTTCTTTATGGACACCCTGGATGTGGCGGACGAGGAGATCTACTGCGACAAGCTGCACCTAAACCAGGTCCTGCTGAACCTGCTCAGCAACGCCATCAAGTTCACGCCCTCAGGCGGTTCCGTTTCTCTGACCATCAAGCAGAATCCCGGCGCCCCCAGCGGTTACGGCGCGTATGAGATCCGGGTCAAAGATACCGGCATCGGCATGAGCCCCGAATTTTCAAAGCATGTATTTGAGCCTTTTGAGAGGGAGCGGAACACCACCGTCAGCGGGATACAGGGCACCGGCCTTGGAATGGCTATCACCAAGCACATCATCGACACCATGGGCGGCACCATCCGGGTGGAGACCCAGCAGGGGAAGGGAACGGAATACATCATCAACCTGGAATTCCGGCTTCAGTCCAATAAAAAGGCCCCGGAGGTGATACAGGAGCTGGTCGGCCTGCGGTCGCTGGTGGTGGACGACAGTTTCAGCACCTGCGACAGCGTGACCAAGATGCTGACCCAGATCGGTATGCGGGTGGAATGGACTCTGCGCGGCAGGGAGGCGGTCCTCTATGCCAGGCAGGCCGTTGAGATGCACGATGAATTTCATGCGTACATCATCGACTGGGCCCTGCCCGACCTAAACGGTATCGAGGTTGCCCGCCAGATCCGGTCCGTAGTCGGCGAATCCGTCCCCATCATCATCCTTACCGCCTACGACTGGAGCATTTTTGAAGAGGAGGCCCGCGCGGCGGGCGTCACCGCATTCTGCAACAAACCGCTCTTCTTCTCGGATCTCCGGGAGGCGCTGACCAGCGCCATCGGCAAAGTCGAAACGATCGCCACGGAAGCCATTCTGCCAAAACCCGGAGAGTTCCTCCGCGGCAAACGGCTCCTGCTGGTAGAGGACAATGAACTGAACCGGGAGATCGCGGAAGAGATCTTAACGGAGAGCGGCTTTGCGGTGGAGACGGCGGAAGACGGGACCGTTGCCGTGGAAAAGGTAAAAAATTCCGCCCCGGGCTATTACGATCTGATCCTGATGGACGTACAGATGCCTGTCATGAACGGTTACGAAGCCACAAAGGCCATACGGGCGCTGGAAGATCCCCGGCTTGCGTCGATCCCCATCGTGGCCATGACCGCAAACGCTTTCGACGAAGACCGGAAGCAGGCCCTCAAAAGCGGCATGGATGCCCATGTGTCAAAGCCCATTAACGTGGAGAACCTGATGGAGGTACTGCAGAAGCTACTACAGTGAAGCTACTACAGCAATAAATCCTTGTCGTTTCCTATATCTTGTGGTATAATGTACTCGTTTCCTACGAAATCTTGTTACTATAATCAAAACTCTGCCGAAAAACGATAGATTTTTTCCCGGCGGAGAAGCCTCGGCCCACCGCCTGGGGAATGGATCCCCGGGCGCGATGCCCACAGGAAGCGAGAAGACGAATGAATCTGTCAGATCTGAAGAGAAATGCCTATATGCCGCAGGGCGCCGGCCGTTGGAAAGGTTCCCATCTGAAAAAAGGCTACATGCGCTGGTGGCATTCTTTTTCCGGAACACATACCGTGACGGGGGAATCCCGCACCTTTTTTGTAGAATTTTTTATCATCAACCCCGCCCTGGGCGGTGACACGCCCATTCTCGGCAGGCATCCCTATTTCCGAAAACGCGGGATGAAGCCCTCTTATGTAATGGTAAAGGCCGGGGCCTTTCCCGGCGCGGATGGCAGGCCGGGGAAACAGCTCCACGCCTTTTACCCGCTCTCCGCCCTCAAAACCACGGGCAGCCCTCTGGTGATGCAGGCGGGCGATTGTGTTTACAGGGAGGATAGGATCACAGGATACGTGGATGTGACTCCCGAAGAGGCCATGCACCGAAGCCTGATGTCCGATCCCGGCGTTATGGAATGGGATCTGGAAGTGCATAAGGCTGTCTCCTGCCACACCGGCATTTTAGGAAGCGCCCTGTTCCAAGCGCTGAACGCGCTGGACAGCTACTGGCACGGAGAAGGTATCCGCTGCTTTTTCCGCGGCAGCGTGACCCTTGACGGGGAAGAATACACAGTCTCCGGGGATACCAGCTACGGCTACGCGGACAAACACTGGGGGCGGAGTTTCAACAGGCCCTGGCTGCAGCTCGCCTGCAGCCGCCTTACCAGCAGCCGCACCGGCCGTGAGCTTCGGCATTCCGCGCTGGCCGTCAACGGCTGCTGCCCCCGCCTGTTCTTCCTCCCCCTGCGGCACAGGCTGATGATACAGCTGACCTACACCGGCGAAGATTATGAATTTGGCTTCCCCGGACAGTTTTTGTCCTCCCGCTGCCGCTTTGAGACCCGCGACAACGGACGGCGTTATATATGGCATATCATGGCGCGGAACCGCAAAAGCCTTATCAAGATTTCCGGCAGCTGCACAAAAGAGCAGATGCTGAAGCTCCGATATGAAAACCCTGACGGCGCAAGGTTCCGCAGCCCGCTTCTGGCCGGAAGCGCCGGCATCGGAACGATAGAAATATACCGGCTGGAAAACGGCCGCAGGGAATTGCTGGACACACTGCGCATGGATGGCGCATTGTGTGTGTACCGCTCAAATGTCCCTGCAGCCGCCCCTACGGCAAAGAGCCGTTGACCCGTCGCTTTTCCCTGTCAGATACTGTAGTCCAGGCTGCCTTCTCTCTGCTGCCGCTTTGCCACAAGATCCGCCAATGTGACATTATCGATCACCCCATTGATGGCGCGGTAGAGATCTTTCCATACCTCCAGAGTCTCGCAGGTATCGCACTGCTCACATTCCTCGCCCTCGTCCAGGCAGGATACCGGCGCCATGGATCCCTCTGTCAGGCGCAAGATCATCCCAACCGTATAATCCCCGGGATCTTTCGCCAGGCGGTACCCGCCCTGGGCGCCGCGAACGCTCTTCACATATCCCGCCTTATTCAGCACCGCTATGATCTGCTCCAGGTATTTCTCGGAAATGTCCTGTCTGGCCGCAATATCCTTCACTTTGATGCACTCGCCCGTATTATTCAGCGCAAGGTCCAGCATGACCCGCACCGCGTATCTCCCTTTCGTTGATATCTTCATTCCTCACGCCTCTGCAAACATAGCTGTGGAAAGGTATCTGTCGCCGGAATCCGGGAGAAGCGCCACTATGGTCTTCCCGGCGTTCTCAGGCCGCTTTGCCAGCTCCGAAGCGGCATACAGCGCCGCGCCGGAAGTAATGCCGACCAGGATCCCTTCCTTATGGGCAAGCAGCCTGCCCGTGGAAAACGCCTGTTCCGTAGTGACAGGAAAGACTTCATCATAGCTTTCCGTATCCAGCACCGCGGGCACAAATCCCGCGCCGATCCCCTGGAGCTTGTGGGGGCCCGGCTTACCGCCGGAAAGCACAGGCGAATCGGCGGGTTCTACCGCTATCACCTTTATGCCGGGATTCTTTGACTTTAAATACGTTCCCACCCCGGTCACTGTTCCGCCGGTCCCTACGCCCGCCACAAAAATATCTACCTTCCCGTCGGTGTCTTCCCAGATCTCAGGACCGGTAGACGCCCTGTGGCAGGCGGGATTGGCCTCGTTGTCAAACTGTCCGAGTATGACTGCGCCGGGGATCTCCTTCTGCAGTTCCTCCGCCCTGGCGATGGCCCCCTTCATCCCCTTTGCGCCCTCGGTGAGCACAAGCTCCGCGCCGTATGCCTTGAGCAGGTTCCTGCGCTCCACGCTCATAGTCTCCGGGAGAGTAAGGATCGTCCGGTATCCCCTTGCGGCCCCTACGCTGGCCAGGCCGATCCCCGTATTGCCCGAAGTCGGCTCGATGATCGTTGCGCCCGGCTTTAAGATCCCTTTCTTTTCCGCATCCTCTATCATCGCCAGGGCGATCCTGTCCTTCACGCTCCCGGCGGGATTGAGATACTCCAGCTTCGCCAGAATAGTCGCTTCCGTGATCCCCTGCTCCCTGGAATAATTGTTTACCTTCAATAAGGGAGTCTTCCCCACCAGCTCGGTTGCATTCTCATAAATTCTTCCCATCGCTTCCTCTTTTCCGCGCCTTCATACGCTTTTCCTATATTTTCCCACTAATCAAGTAGGAATGTTATGAAATGATATTACTACCCGGACTCCCATTTGTCAAGAGCCAAAACGCACTGAGGATTTCCAGAGTCAAAACGCGCTGAGAGTTTCCGCCGCACGGTCCAGCACCTCAAAATAGTCCTCAAACGTTTTCCTACAGCATCCGGGATCCCGGATGACGATCCCGGGGGCGCGGAGCCCCGTCAACGCAAATCCCATAGCCATGCGATGATCGTCATAGGTTTCGATGAGGGCCGGGGAAGGACGGCCCGGGTAGATCGTGATGCCGTTTTCCGCGGGATCGCAGCGGATCCCCATTTTTTTCAGCTCCGCGGCAATAGCCGCCAGCCGGTCGCTCTCCTGAAAGCGGATATGCCCTATGCCGGTTATTTTGGTCGGGCTGTCCGCATAAGGGGCAATAGCCGCCAAAGTGATCGCCTGGTCGGAACAGGCGGACATATCCGCCGTGATACCGTGGAAGATCCCGTCGTCCGGAGGAGACAGAAGGATCCCCTCCTCCGTGTCCGCGGCGCTGCATCCCATCTGCTCCAAAAGCCGCAGAAAGGCCACATCTCCCTGCAGGGAATCAAAATGTACCCCCTTAACCGCCACAGGTATATTCAGCAGCGGGCACATGGCATAGAAATAACAGGCCGCAGACGCATCCGGTTCTATCCGGTATTCCCGCGCCTGATACTGCTGGCCGGTACGCGTGACAAAGACCCTGGGCGAAGGCCGGTCCACCCGGACGCCAAACTGCTCCATCATCCGCAGGGTCATTTCGATATAGGCCATGCCGTGGGCGCCCTCCACACAGGTGGTAAAATCCTGCGGGCACAGGCAGGAAGCGATCAAAAGGGCGCTTAGGAACTGGCTGCTGTGGTCAATGTTGATGGTAATATGATCCTGATGGAAGCCGCTGCTCCGAAGGGTAAACGGGAAATGGCCGGCCTCACCGCCGGGAGCGTATTCGATCTGGCAGCCCAGCTCCTTAAGAGAATCCAATAGGGGGGCCATGGGCCTTTTCCGCATCTGCCCGGAGGCGTCCATATGGAAAACTCCCCGGGAAAGGCCGAGGTAAGCAGTGAGAAACCGGGCCGCCGTTCCGGCGCTTCCCACATACTGTTCCGCTTCCGCACAGGGCACCCTGCCGCCCTGCCCCTGCACTTCCACGGTCCTGTCCGCTTCGTCCACGCGCGTCTCAAACCCCAGATCCTGAACGCACTTCAGGAAATGCCTGGAATCATCGGAGAACAGCACTCCACTCAGGACGGAACGGCCGTCCGCCAGCGTAGCCAATAGCAGCGCCCGGTTGGTGATGCTCTTAGAACCCGGGACAGCTATTGTCAGAGGCTCTTGGCGGGAAGGCCGCCCCGTCATTGTTTCATATAGATACGGAACCTGATAACTGTCTTTCATACTTTACACAAACCTCCGCCGGAAAGGAATTTCTTCGCTATGCAGCAATATGCACACTATACAGCCATTATTGCCTATTGGGGGGCGTCTCCTCCGTCTGCGGGATAGCCGACGCCACATCCCGGTAGTAATCCTCCTCCAGGATATATGCGCTGAACTTATAACGCGCCTTTACCTCCTGACGGGCGTTTTCCAGATAAGCTTCCCTCTGGTCGTCGGGCACGATGTCATTTCCGTCCTCATCCTTCAGCCAGGTCGTGACATCCCCTTTTTCTATAAAAATCACGGAATCCGTAACAAAATCACGGTTGCTGAATATCACCATGCCCTCCCGGTCAGACAGGATATCCCGGCCGGCATACATTCTGGAATCGTACTCAAATCCAAAGAGATTTAAAAGCGTGGGCAGCAGATCCATAGGGCCGCAGGCTTTTTTGATATGCACCGGCTCTTCCATCCCGGCATTCCAGAGGATCAGCGTATTGCGGAATTTGTCTTTTCCCTGGGACAGATCCTTTCCAGCCAATTCCTCATACTCGCTGTCTGAAAATCCGTAGGGATAATGATCCGCGCTGAGACAGATCACCGTATTTTCCAGCTGTCCGGCCGCCTCCAGCTGCGACAGCAGGCTCTCCAGGGCTTTATCCAGCTCGATATTGCAGGCGATATACGCCCTGGAGCCTTCCGATTTGTCCAGTCCGGCCACGGCGTCCTTATTCTTTGCCGACATGGCATTTCCGGTAAAATTGTAGTTCATATGTCCGGATACGGTCATATAATACACATGGAATCTCTGGTCATTTACATATTCCGGCACCGTTGCCACCATCATATTGTAATCTGACGCAGGCCATTGTTCCGCGCCCTCCATCTCAAACACCTTATCCCCCCACTGGGCCGCGTCCAGATCCCCAAGCTTACAGGCTTTAAAATCATAGCCAAAATTGGGATGCGTCACATTTCTCTCATAGTAAGAAAGCGAGTTATCGTGATACGCATAACAGGGTACGCCCTCCGCCCCAAAAAAGCCCGCATAGGAATAAGGCAGATAATTGTCGGCGGACGCCCGCATACTGTGCTGTCCGTCGGGGATCAGCCCTGTCAGGTTGATGTACTCGCCGTCGCTGGTGCTGGTGCTCCATAGGGGCACATAGTAATTTTCACACACAAAGCCGGAATTTGCCAGCTTATACAGAGTCGGCGTCAATTCCTGGTCTATGGCGTAGGAGCAGAATCCCTCCGCCGTCAGGAAGATCAGATTGTATCCCTCGAACATTCCCGTGTATTCATTTGTGGTCACAGGCTCCTGCCCCTGAATGTAATCCGCCAGCCATGCCTGCTGGTCGTTGTCCGCCATCTGGTGCAGCAGGTCATAATCTATGGCAAACTCGCAGGGCCTTATCACCGGGGCCGACGTGGGCTCCACGGTAGGCTCCATGGTGGGTTCCACAGGCTGCACCGTCTCCGCGGGGCCTTCTTCCTCCGTCTCCGGCACAGGCGTCAGCGTGGCTTCCGCTGTCACAGGCTGCGCCACTGCAGGTACATATTCCTGTTTATCCGGGCCGGACCGCCGCAGGTCATGGAACAGCTGCCGCAGGCAGCTGCCCGTATCTCCGTGAAAAGTAGGCAAGACTCCCATATATTCGGCCACTGTCAGCGGATCGTAAAATTCCCTGTATTCCTCGTAGTAATCCAGTCCTACGCTCTCCCCCACCTCCAGGAACACTACGCTGCCCGCAGTGCCGGCCAGAATGATCACCAGGAGCCGCATCACCTGTAAGCTATTAAATTTCGGCATCCGCCATCTGTACCATCGAAGCAGGGCAGGGATGGCGATAGCCGGAAGTATAAGCAGGATGATATAGGGAAGTGTCTTAAGGATCCCAAGCAGCGCCTCGCGCCAGTAGTTGGTCAGCGCATCCCCGCCGCTGATAAATATGGCTTTCCAGAGAAGAGGCTGTTTAAAGATCTTCAGGTACACCAGCTGGGCGCTGGTCCACACCACCGGCAGCCATAGGGCGGTATAGTAGAGGATCCTTCGCAGCAGCCCCCTTGATACCCCCACAAGCAGCGTCCATATTCCCGACCAGGCCGTGGCTAGCAGAAGCATGTATATTGGGTTAAACGCCGTCAATCCAAAACCGCTGAAATGATAAACCAGTTCCAGCCAGACTGCCAGCCCTGCAAATGTACTCCAGAGCACAAACATAAATGTCACTCTCCCTATTTCGTATTTCACCTGCTAAACGTAAAAATATCCCGCCGCGAAGCAGATGCTTCGCTTTGGGATATTTTCCATCAAACTTTAGCAGGGTTTGAACAGATAAATAAATTACTGGATATCGCCTTTGAAAGACTCACCAACATTATACTTCTTCTGAGAAGCAACATGCTGTCTCGTCATAGATCTAAGACAAGTATCACATACTCCATCGTTGTCACCGTCCACACAAGCTTCAGGAGCGGATTCCACAACTACAGTAATATCGCCACAATATGTGCAATATGTTATCGTATTCAATGCATGAGACCGTACACTCGCATTTTCCGTATACGTATCAACATAAACCGGTACAGTCTTCAAATCTTTTGCAGCATGATCTGTAATGGGTATAATTTCAGTCTGCAGTAAACCACACTCAGAGCAATAGCCTGTCTTCTCACCCTGTTCCTTACATGTTGCAGCCTTGTAAGTTGAAGCAGTCGCGACATGATGGAGTACTCTCTCATCAACCTTTATTACATCTCCACACCTTGCACATTTCTTCTCAGTATAGCCCTTGTTGTCACCGGTACAACCGCTGGGAGCAACTACTTTAACTGTTTTATAATCATGGCCAAGTGCAGGGATGACCTCCTTATTAACAGGTTCTCCGCAAACTTCGCAAACATACGTAGCTGTTCCTGTTGCCGTGCAAGTCGGATGATCTACAATATACGCACCACCCAAAGGTATCGTATGGTGAAGCTTCGGCAGCTCTTTTCTATAAGTTGCAGAGCACTGAGAAATCGCCCTACTACGAATGAATTTGCCTGCAGGAACTTCATAATTAGCAACCTCATCTGCCAGCATCCAAACTACTGAGCCATCAGTGAAAGTTATGCTTGCGATCATTGCAGGGCAACGGTAAATAGCATATCCTGCATTTGTACATGTCGCGTTTTCACCGCTTACATAGTTATTGTAATCAGACGAAATCACATCCCAGTCATGCACATGTCCATATGCTTCGTGTACATTCTCTGCAGGCGGAGTAATGGTATTGCTAGCCTCTGTAGGCTGTGTAGGCGTAACCGCAGGTTTGCTATTCGAAGAACTGTTGCTTGAAGAACTGGTGCTTGAAGGACTGCTGCTCGAAGTTGTTGTCTTCGCGCTAATCGTTCCACCCGGTCTGTTCTCATTGATACCGTAGTTCACATAATGCTTGGCAATCGCTACATAATCTTCGCCATAGGCAGCCTTGATATCAGCATTCTTGTTTGCATAATCAACCAAGTCAAACTTAACGCCTTTGGTTCTGCCCTCTTTGATACCAATCTGAAGATAATGATCAACATAAGCGTTCCAATCATTTCCAAAAGCAGCCTTCAGATCCGGATAAGTTGCATACTCAGCCACATCAAGGATGGGGCTCACATCACGGTCCTCCGCAATTCCACTGTTGACGGCATGCTGTAACAGTGCGGCATCGCTTGTCACTCCTGCAGCTGCAAGGTCACTGTTCTTGCTTGCGTAATACTTTGCGCTGAACACATCGCTAACGCCCTGAGCAGATACAGAAAGTGCCCCCCCAGCCAGCATAGCCACTGACAATGAAAGTGCTAAAATCTTTTTTACTTTCATTTCTCTTCTTCCTTTCTTCTCCCTTTTTTGCATAAGTTGCTAAACAATAGTTTCTTCATGATAACGACCCTGCTAAACTCGCTTCATGCTCCCTTACTATAACATCTTCTTTCTTTATTTGCAAGTCCTTTTTGATTTTTTTTTTGTCATTTTTTGCCATGATACTAAAACCAAGGCTTCTGCTTGGCTTTTCATAAGGAAAAGATGCAGCATACCATGCGGCATATGCAAACCATAAGAGCTTTTTCAATCGGAGAAATGGTTTTTAAATGGTTTCTTTTTGCTTGCTTCCTTATTTTACCCCCCCCCGAATTTCTCTTGTCAATAGAAAGT
>CANPYT010000023.1 GCA_947588705.1 uncultured Acetatifactor sp.
ACTGTATAAGTCGTGTTCATGTTCCAGCCAATCTCTGCTTTGAGAATGTCAGAAATCTGTTTTGCGGTGGTGTCGCCATCTTTCCACAAAACGCCCATAACCTTCAGTTCAGAATCAAAGAGCTTGATTGCCATATCATTCCATCCTTTCATCGAGCTGCACTATTGCAGTAGTTTCTACTCGCATACTACCATAATAGTTTCTCCCTGTCAACACTATTCTGATAGTTTCAGAAAAATAAGCCGCCTGAGGGAGCGCGTTATTTTGAGCAAAGGAAGTCGCGGCCCTTTTACAATGATTTGATTTATATCTGATATCTGATACCCGCTGAGCATCTCCCTTTACGGTTGATTTCTTCAAGATTCGTGTATATAATGATTGATATGTAGGGGCCTGTTCGCCTGTTCGATAAACAACGACAACAGGAAAATTTAGTACGCAAGAATGATAGGAGATCTCAAATGAATGTAACCTTTGTAAATCCCGGGGCGGATTATATGATTTCGCGGATCATGGAGTTCCAGGCCGAAGGCGAATCCGCATTTTGGTCTGACCCTTTATTTCATTTCTACCCAAAGCTTGACAAAGCCCATGCCGACAGTCTTCCTTTTCAAAAAAGAGAATACTATGAAGGTAGACGGTGTGCTGATACTGGATACGTTGGATACCATGTACAAGTCTCAGGGTATTGAAGATTTCATGCGCAGCAGTTTTGCTTATTGCAAGGAACATGAGACTGAAATCAGGGAGCATATGGTTAAGTCAGACGGAGCGATATGATAAAGGCGCACAGCGCCGGATAGCGCGGCTTCGGGAATGGCACCGGGCTGAACCGCCATGTTTGAAAAATTGGCTTTAGAGGGAAATGTCATGAAACTGATAAGAAGATTATTTATGATATACTGTGTAATATTGTTTATGTTGTTAGTGTTTAAATTAGAGTTATCAGTGGGCTCCCTGATGGATAAAATAAAATCTGTTGCTCTAAGCAGGGAACAGGGAGCATGGAATATGAATCTTGTGCCATTCAAAACCATCTCTTCCCAATTGCGTCTTTTGAAAACGATACCCACGATTGCCGTGAAAAACCTGGCCGGAAATATAGTTGTCTTTGTTCCATTTGGCTTTTTGCTTCCGTCAGGGTATGAAACAATGAGGAAGTGCCATAAGACATTTTTGGCGGGGCTATTGTTTATATTCGTTGTTGAAACGGTCCAGTTGGCAAGTATGCTGGGCTCATTTGATATCGATGACATCATATTGAACTGCCTGGGAGTTTTGGGCGGTTATATCATTTTTAAGATATTCGGAAAGATACCCCATAATAAGACATGACGCCTCCAGCGCCCCGCGGCCAGGAATCCGCCCAGCCCTTTTATGCGGCTGGGCGGATTCCTGGAAAGCATCCAAACAAGCCGCTATATGGCAACTTGCGTTCGCAAAATGGCAACCCGCGTCCCCGGCTGTTGTAAAAGGGAAAATAGGAAGTATAATAGCTTCAGAGTCAGTGATCCATGGCACAGGAAGAGGAGGCGGAATATTGAAAGTAGAGATCATCGTCGATGATAAAGTGGACGATCTGCATATTTTAGTTACCTGCGGGCGTTTGACGCCGGACATCGAAAAGCTTCTGGAAACGATACGGATGATGGACCGCCAGTTGACGGCGAAGAAAAATGGGGAGATTTACCTGTTGGATATCGCGGATGTCATTTACATAGAAAGCATCGACCGGAAATGTTTTGTCTATACGTCGGATGAGGTCTATGAATCCGATTTCCGCCTGTATGAGTTAGAGGGGCAGCTTGAAGAGCTGGGATTCCTGCGTGTAAGCAGATCATTCCTGATCCATTTGAAGAGCGTACAGTCCCTAAAGGCTGATATCAACAGAAAGATACGCATTACCATGTCGAACGGGGAGCAGATCATAGCGTCCAGGCAGTATGCGGACGAATTAAAAAAACGGTTAGGGGTGATATGATTATGGAGGAAAAGAGGACGATCTTTGATTATCTGGCGCAGGTGATGATCCTGTTTGGATTTACCATATTGATACTGAATATCTTCTGCCTGGCGTTCGGGGATTCCGCAAAAGGTATCTCGGCGCTCTTCGCGTTGGGCGCGCAGGGTGTCCCGGCAAGCGTTTCCTTCCAGTTCCTATGTGTTTCCATTTTGATCACCGGGGCACGTTATGTTTTTTTTACAGATCAGGTGATCAAAAAAATGCCCGTCTGGTTAAGATGTATATGTATGTTGACCTTTACGGTTATCCTGATCGCGGTTTTTACCGTTGTGTTTCACTGGTTCCCGGCCGATATGTGGCAGCCGTGGCTTATGTTTTTCTGCTGCTTCGGGGTCTGCTTTGTGGGAAGCTTCCTTTTTGTGACGCTGAAGGAAAAGGCGGAAAACAAGCGTATGGAGGAAGCCTTGCGGCGCCTGAAGGAAACGGAGGAAGAGAAAGCCTGAAAGCGGGTACGCGGATCTTTCCGCGGACGTGTGCCCGGGCGGATAGGAAGGGGAAGGAATAAGTGGACCAAGAAAGAAACGTTTGTATCAGGGCCGACCGGCTGTCGGTGAGATTTACGGACCATCCGATTTTAGACCATCTTTCCTTTGAGGTGCCGGAGGGAACGGTCTTTGGGCTGCTCGGCCCGTCGGGAGCGGGAAAGACCACGCTGATCAAGGTGCTGACAGGGCAGCTTTGCCAGAATGAGGGAAAGGCGGAGGTCTTCGGGAAAGATACCCGGCGGTTGACGGCGGAGGAACACAGGAAGATCGGCGCTATGCTGGATAATTATGGGTTATATGAGCGTCTGTCTGTTTACGAGAATCTGGCTTTTTACGCGGATATTTATAGCATTCCCCGTCGCGGGATCCCTGACATATTAAAAAGCATCGGGCTGTATGAAGCCAGAAAAACGGCTGTTTCAAAGCTTTCCAAGGGAATGGCGAACCGGCTTTCGCTGGCGAGGGCGCTCATGGGCCAGGCAAAGCTGCTCTTCCTGGACGAGCCGACCTCCGGGCTCGACCCGGCGACCACAAGGGAGATACATGACATCCTGCTCCAACAGAGGAAGAAGGGTACTACGGTCTTTCTGACCACCCATAATATGTTTGAGGCGGAAAGTATCTGCGACTATGTGGTCTTGCTGCACAGGGGCAATATCATAGAGCGGGGAAGGCCCGTGGATATCTGCAGGAAATATGACCATCTGAATAAGCTGCATATCACCCTTACGGACGATACGGAACTGGCACTGGACAATAACAGGACTTCCGCGTCTGCGGTCAAAGAATTTCTGGAGCAGGGCAGGATCCGTTCCATCCATTCCTCCGAACCGACGCTGGAGACCGCTTTTATTGAACTGACGGGAAAGGGGCTGCAATAACATGAAAAATATGATCGCCATTTTCAGAAAACAGTGCAAAGATACCCTGCGGAACAAGACGGTCCTGATCCAGTTCCTGCTGTTCCCGGCGATAACGATTCTTATGGCCCATACAGTCAAGATCCCCGGGATGCCGGAGGATTTTTTCGTAAACCTGTTTGCCACGATGTATATTGGCATGGCGCCGCTTACAAGTATCGCCGCGATCATTTCAGAGGAGAAAGAAAAGAACACGCTTCGCGTTTTGGTGATGTCCAATGTAAAGCCCTGTGAATATCTGATAGGGGTCGGCGGTTATGTGTGGCTTGTCTGTATGGCGGGGAGCCTGGTGATCTGTATGGCCGGCCATTATGGCTGGAAAACGGGCCTGGTCTTTATGGGCATCATGGCAGTGGGGATACTCATCTCGCTGCTGGTCGGGGCAGTCATAGGGATCGGAAGCCGGACCCAGATGATGGCCACATCCATTACCGTTCCCGTTATGATGGTTTTTTCGTTCCTGCCCATGTTATCGTTGTTTAACGGCACGGTCGGGAAAATAGCGAGATTCTTGTACTCGGAACAGATCAGCCGTATGCTCAGCCAGATAGACAGCTTTGAACTTACCGCCGAAAGGATAAGCGTGATCGGGATCAATATTTTTATCGCGGCGCTTGTTTTTATGGCGACGTTCCGAAAGTGCGACCTGTCATAGCAGGACGCCTGGCCGTCAGATCCTTTTTAAGAGGCTTTCCGCCTGGAAGGGTTTTGCGACAAAAGCCCTGGCGCCAAGGCGACGCGCCATCCGGACGACAGGCTCCTTGCACAGCGCCGAGAGCATGACCACTTTCCGGCCGCAGCCGCCGGAAACCATCTGCTTCAGTACATCCAGCCCGTGCATTCCCGGCATGATAATATCAAGGATGCAGATGTCCGCGTCTTCCTTTTCCAGAAGTTTCAGCGCGAGTTCTCCGTTATCCGCCTGCAGGACGGTATGGCCCGACTTTGTGAGGATATCTGTCAGCATCATCAGCATAAAGTCAGAATCATCCACGATCAGGACCCGCTTTGGCGTACCGTCGGACACCAGATCGACATCCTCGAAAATACAGTCGATCTGGCTCTGGTTCAGCAGATCCTGCATGTCATCCAGGCGGTATAGTTCGTCAATGGCCTCCCCGCAGTTTTGCAGTTCGTCAAGAGTGGTGAAGCGCATATGGTCGGCATCAAAGACCACATCGCGGGAAGGCCCGGCCTGGTTCCCGCAGCCCAGCAGTTCATCCGCGGTGACGAACAGCGTTTTCGACAGGAGCGGCACCATGGAGATGTCAGGTACGGAAACCCCTGTTTCCCATCTGGAGACCGCCTGTGGCGTGATGCAGAGTTTTTTCGCCAGTTCTTCCTGGGTCAGATTGTTTTTTCTTCTCAATTCCTTGATTTTTTCGCCGATATTCATAAGCTTGGCTCCTTTTTTCGTATGATGCCTTCATTTTATCAGAAAGCCCCGCGCCTGTCACTCAATTCACAATTGCGGCGGGGGCGGCCCAGCCCGCGCCATTCCCGAAGCCGCGCTTACGCGCATTCCGGCGCTGTGCGCCTGCCTTTGCTCATAAAAAGGCGCCCCCTCGCCCGCAGAAAATGCAACAGCCCAGCCCGCGCCATTTCCGAAGCCGCGCTTACGCGCTTTCCGGCGCTGTACGCCTGCCTTTGCTCATAAAAGGCGCTCCCTCACCCGCCAGACATGATGGGAAATTCGTGCAAGCACGATTTCCCATCAAATCCGGCGGCTGGCTGAACTGAACCAAAAAATGACCAAAAAATTTCCAAAAATCTGAAAAAACAGTTGACGAACGCCTTTTATGTGCTATAATAAGCATGTGTATGTGTGTGAGCGCAATACATAATATTAACCCAATCAGTCAATATGCTTGTGGGACTGAAGGGAGGTCGGGTAGAATGTCTAATGTGATCGTAAAGGAAAATGAGACTCTTGACAGCGCTCTGCGCCGTTTTAAGAGAAGCTGCGCAAAAGCAGGCATCCAGCAGGAGATCCGCAAGCGCGAGCATTACGAGAAACCTAGCGTAAGGCGTAAGAAAAAGTCTGAAGCCGCTAGGAAGCGCAAATATAACTAAAAGCAAGCAGACCCTCGGTCGGGAGACCGGGGGTTTTCTGTCAGTTGCCGGAAAGGGGCCCTGAAGGGCGGTGTTTCCGGAAAGGGTTCTAATTCCTCCGAAATCTCATATCATGTTAGTAAAAGCGGCCACGGGGCGCTTTTCGCGGCTGTGGCCCAAGAGATAGGGAGTGGCAGACCCATGTTTGCAAAAAGATCTATTACCGCGGCTTTGCTGGCAGTGATCCTGTGGATATCCACGGTCCTGCCGGCGGACGCCGCAAGCATTTCCATTTCAGCCCCGTCGGCGATCCTCATCGAGAGCTCTACAGGGCAGGTGATATACGAGCAGAACGCCACGGAAAGGAGAAGCCCGGCCAGCATCACTAAGATCATGACGCTTCTTCTGGCTTTTGAAGCCATCGACTCAGGAAAGGTCAGCCTGTCGGACCAGGTAGTGGTCAGCGAACACGCCAGTTCCATGGGCGGTTCCCAGGTGTATCTGGCCCAGAATGAGGTACAGACACTGGATACCATGTTAAAGTGTATTGCGGTGGCTTCGGGAAACGATGCCAGCGTGGCGGTCGCGGAGCATATCGCGGGCAGCGAGGAAGCCTTTGTGGCGCTGATGAACGAAAAAGCGGAAGCCCTTGGGATGAAGGACACTCATTTCATGGACTGCAGCGGCCTGACCGATTCCGACGAGCATTATTCCACGGCCAGGGATGTGGCGGTCATGTCCAGGGAACTGACGACAAAGCATCCGGATGTGTTCCAATATACCACCATCTGGATGGAGGATATCACTCATGTGACACCTCAGGGTACCAGCAATTTTACGCTGAGCAGCACCAACAAACTCCTGAAACAGTATCCCTACGCCACCGGGCTGAAGACCGGCTCTACGGACAAGGCGAAGTTTTGCCTGTCCGCTACGGCGTCCAAGGACGGGATCGACCTGATCGCGGTGGTAATGGGTGCGCCGGACAATAATTCCAGGGTAAAAGACGCCCAGGCGCTACTGACCTATGGCTTTAACGTCTGCAACCTGTACATAGATACCAATGAGGAGAAGCTGGCGCCCCTGGCGGTGGAGGGCGGTGTAAAAGAGGAAGCGGGGCTGTGCTTTTTCGGGGAATTCCGTTATCTGGATACCCTGGGCAGCGACCTGTCCAAGGTGGAAAAAGTTCTGGACCTGCCGGAGAGCGTGAAGGCTCCGGTCATGGAGGGGAGCCAGGCGGGCAGGGCGCGGTATTACCTGAACGGGGCGGAGATAGGGAGCATTCCCATCCTCTATGGCGAGACTGTGGAAAAAGCGGGCTATGTGGATTATCTGAAAAAAATATGGGGGCTTTTCCTCTTATAGGGGGAGGGCTTATTGCGGTACAGGGACAGCGGGGCAGTGAGGGAAGGTATCCTGTGCGCAGCGGGGATCAGGCGGCGCCTTGACCGGCGCCGGCCTGAATATGGGGAGCGGGATGAAAGATATCTTATTTTTGATCGTCGGCATTATCGTACAGATTTTTATATGGGTGATACCCTATGACAGCAACCGTTTTGTGGTGCGAAAACACAGCGTCACGGACGGAAGGATCCGGAAAAAAGCCAGGGCGGTGGTGCTGGCGGACCTGCACAACAAACGTTACGGCCGGGAAAATGAGAAGCTGCTGCAGGCCATCCGGGAACAGAAGCCGGATTTTGTGCTGGTGGCGGGCGACCTGATCACCGCCAAGCAGGGAAAAAGCATGGAGCCTGCCATACAGATCCTCAGGGAGCTGGCCAGGGAATATCCGGTTTATTACGGAAACGGCAACCATGAGCATCGCCTGCGGCTGTATCCAAAGACCTACGGGAACATGGCCGTGAAATATGGACAGGCCCTGAAAGAGCTGGGGATCCGGCCCCTGGCGAACCGCCATGTGGATCTGGCGGAGTACGGCCTGAGCATATACGGCGTTGAGATCGGCAGAGAGTTTTACCGGAAGTTCCGGGTACCGAAGATGCCGGACGGGTATCTGGGCCGGCTTCTGGGGAAGGCGCCCGCGGACCGCTGCACGGTGCTTCTGGCGCACAATCCCGACTATTTCCCGAAGTACGCGGCCTGGGGGGCGGATCTTGTGCTTTCCGGCCATGTGCACGGAGGCGTGGTGCGGATCCCATTTCTCGGCAAAGGGGTGCTCTCCCCGGCATGGAGGCTGTTCCCCAAGTATGACGGCGGCGTGTTCCGGGAGGGGAAAAGCACCATGGTGCTGAGCCGGGGCCTTGGTATGCACACCATATGTATCCGGCTGTTTAACCCGGGTGAGCTTTGGGTGGTGGACTTCGTGCCCGGTAAGCAGGGCGGAAGAGCGGAAGGAGAGGAAAGCGGCGGCGCGGAAGTATGACCGAATATATGTTCTTTCTTGAAATATGCGGGAAAAAACGGTACAATACAATTCTGGGCCGCAGCCGGATCCCGGACGCGGATGCCCCGAAGCGAGGAAGACTATGGCGATACCTGTAAAGCTGGAAGTGTTTGAGGGCCCTCTGGACCTTCTGCTCCATCTCATAGACAAGAATAAAGTCGATATTTACGATATACCGATCGTGGAGATCACTGCCCAGTATCTGGAATACATACAGCAGCTGGAGACGGAGGACATGAATGTGATGAGCGAATTCCTGGTCATGGCCGCCACGCTCATTGACATCAAGTGCCGTATGCTGCTGCCGAAGGAAGTCAGCGAGGAAGGCGAAGAGGAAGACCCCAGGGCGGAACTGGTGCAGAAGCTGCTGGAATACAAGATGTACAAGTATATGTCTTTTGAACTCCGCGACCGCCAGGTAGATGCGGCCAGGAACCTGTACCGGGAACAACATCTGCCGGAGGAAGTCGCCGCCTACCGGCCGCCTATCGATTATGGGGAGCTGGTGGGGGATCTGACGTTGAGCAGGCTCCACGAGATCTTTAAGTCGGTGGTGAAGAAGCAGGAGGACAAGATCGACCCTATCCGGAGCCAGTACGGCAATATTGAGAAGGATGAGATCGATATGGATGCCAAGACCCTGTATGTGGAGGCATACGCCAGGGAGCACAAGCATTTCAGCTTTCGGCGGCTTTTGGAAAAGCAGTCCAGCAGGATGGAGATCATCGTGACGTTCCTGATCATCCTGGAGCTGATGAAGACGGGAGAGATCGAGATCTCCCAGGAAAATATTTTTGACGATATCATGATTACATCAAAGGCTTCGTGAAAGGAGGCGGCAGTCTCTTTTCCGGTAGGCCGGATGCCGCATTAACATCAAAGAGGTGTGGATATGGACAATGCCAGGGCGGAGGCCGTGTTGGAGGCCGTGCTGTTTACTATGGGCGATTCGGTGGAAGTCAGCCGTCTGGCCAATGTGATAGAAGAAGATGTGAAGACCACCAACGCGATCCTGGACAAGATGGCGGAGCGTTACCGCCGGGAGGACAGGGGGATCGCGCTGACGAGGCTGGACAACGCGGTGCAGCTGTGCACGAAATCGGAAATGTATGAGTACCTGATCAAGATCGCGCGGGCTCCCGGAAAGATGACTTTGACGGACACGGTCCTGGAGACGCTTTCCATCATCGCGTATAAGCAGCCGATCACCAGGGTGGAAGTGGAGCGGATCAGGGGGGTCAGCTGTGACCATGCCATAAACAAGCTCCTGGAGTACGACCTGATCATGGAGCTCGGGCGTCTGGACGCGCCGGGGAGGCCGCTGCTTTTCGGGACCACGGAGCAGTTCCTCCGCAGTTTCGGCGTGGAGAGCCTGGACGATCTGCCGGAGCTGAATCCTGTCCAGATGGAGGAATTTAAGCAGCAGGCGGAAGCGGAGGTACAGCTTCAGCTGGAAGTGTGAGGGGCCATCGCCTATGCGGCCACGGCGGCATGTGCGGCGGCGTTCCTGCCGAAAAGGGACTTGCCTGCTGACATAAATGATACAAAATGCCTCATATACTGTTTCAAATCCCTATTTCCGAGGTTGGAACATGCGGATGAAAAAACGGATAGGGGGCTTTTTCTGTGTCCTGTTTCTGCTGTGGAACATGGAGATGCAGCCGCCGGAGGCATCGGCGTTTCTCTCTCCGGCAGGGGGGAGTATCCTCGCGGAGGAGACGGCGCCTGACATTTCCCTGTATGCCACGGCGGCGGCGCTGGTGGACGCGGATTCCGGGCGGGTGCTCTACGGGAAAAACGCCGATACCCCGATGGCCATGGCCAGCACCACAAAGATCATGACCTGTATCCAGGTGCTGGAGCATTGTTCCCTGGACGAGACGCTGACAGTGTCCTCCTATGCTGCCGGTATGCCGCAGGTGAAGCTGTACATAAAACAGGGGGAAGAGTACACGGTAAGAGACCTTCTGTATTCCCTGATGCTGGAATCCCACAATGACTCGGCGGTGGCGCTGGCGGAGCATGTGGGGAAAAAGCTGCTGCCGGAGGAGCTTGCGAACAAGGATGCCGGCGGATTCACCCTGGAAGAGAGCCGTCAGGCGGTGGCGGCATTCGCCGGCCTGATGAATGCAAAGGCCAGGGAGCTTGGCTGCGAGAACACCTGGTTCATCACGCCGAACGGTCTGGATGCCACAGAGGAGGCGGTGCAGCCGGACGGGAGCGTGGTGCAGAAGGAACATTGTACCACGGCGGCGGAGCTGGCCCGGATCATGGCGTACTGTATCGGCGGGTCGGAGCAGAGCGAGGCTTTTCTGGAGATAACCGAAACGCCGTCTTACGGTTTCTATGCCAACGGGAGAAGTTTTTCCTGCACGAACCACAATGCCTTTTTAAACATGATGGACGGGGCCATAAGCGGCAAGACGGGGTTTACCAACAAGGCGGGATACTGCTATGTGGGCGCCCTGGAAAGTCAGGGGAGGACCTTTGTAGTGGCGCTTCTGGCCTGCGGCTGGCCAAACAACAAGGGGTATAAGTGGAGCGACACCCGGAAGCTGATGGAATACGGCATAAAAAATTATGCTTACCGGAGCTTTGGGGAGGAAGGCGTGGCCTTTGACGAAAGGCGCCTGCGGGAGATCCCCGTCTCCGGGGGGCAGACGGAGATCCTGGGCGGCACGGCCAGCACCGGGGTAGAGGTCAGGGAGGACGAGGCGTTTCCCAGCGCGGAGCGGCTGCTGCTGCGGCAGGATGAGAAGATACAGGTCACGTACAGCGTGAAAGAGACGCTGGCCGCTCCCGTGGAAAAGGGAACTCAGGTGGGCAGTGTGGAGTACAGCGTGGACGGGGTAGTATACCGGCGCGAAGCCATCGTCACCACAGACGGGGTGGAGCGGATCGATCTGCAGTGGTGTGTCAGGCAGATCCTGGAGAGGTTCCTGCTGGGGACTTAAAAACGGAGACGGGGCATGTGCCTTTCGCAAATGCCCCGTCTCCGCAGATTCAGAAAGTATATTCCCTGGAACGGTAGGTATAGGTCTGCAGCTGCCGGTCTGCGTTGTAGGTGACCACATAACATTCGGCCGGACAGTCCCTGCCTGCCGCGTCTTCCAGGAAGACCCGGAAACCGGAAGCGTTTTGGGTATCCTGGCGCTGCTGCCGGGAACGCCCGTTTTCGCGTTTCAGTTTTGGAGTCTTTGCAACCATCTGAACCGGGTACACCATGAAATTGCTCTGAAATCCGTTTGCTGCGTTGATCCCTCCTTGGATGCGTATTTCAATAGTGTCTGTTCCGTTCAATAAGAATATCGGCTGTTCTCCCTGAAAAAATAAGACCCTAGACCGAATTTTTCCCCGGGCCCGGCATCCGGCCGGGCGCTCCCGCGGCTGCGAGAATTGCAACCGTTCAGACCGCGCCATTCGCAAAGCCGCGCTTACGCGCTTTCCGGCGCTGTGCGCCTGCCTTTCGCCTGCCTTTGCTCACAAAAAAGCGCTCCCTCAGCCGCCAGGCATGACGGAAGATCCGTGCAGGCACGATTTTCCATCAAATCGGGCGGCTGGCTGGACTGTGGCCCAAAATTTTGAAAAAATTGCAAAAAATGTTGAATTCGTTCTTTGCGAGCGGCGTTTTTCATGGTATACTGGTAACGATATGAATCATGGGGGTATTTGCGTCGATGGCAAGATTCCCGTGTTAATCTGTCTTTTATTCATAATAAACGGAGGACTGAAAGTATGAGAACTACTTCAAAAGCGAGTCAAAGAATCACAGCTTTACTCGATGACAACAGTTTCGTTGAGATTGGCGGGCTTGTCACGGCGAGAGCCACGGATTTCAATATGAAACCAAACGAAACTCCCTCTGACGGCTGCGTCACCGGTTATGGCGTGATCGGCGGCAAGCCCGTGTATGTGTACAGCCAGGACGCGTCTGTGATGAACGGGACCGTGGGCGAGATGCATGCGAAGAAAATCGTAAACCTCTATGAGCTGGCCATGAAGACAGGCTCCCCGGTCATCGGGCTCATCGATTCCGCGGGGCTGAGGCTCCAGGAGGCGGCGGACGCGCTGAACGCGTTCGGCTCCATTTACCTGAAACAGGTGATGGCTTCCGGCGTGATTCCTCAGATCACGGCGGTCCTGGGCAGCTGCGGCGGCGGACTTGCCCTGTTCCCCACCCTGACGGACTTTGCCTTCATGGAGGAGAAGAGCGCAAAACTGTTTGTAAATGCCCCCAACGCATTGGACGGCAACGTGGTCACCAAGTGCGATTCCTCCGCCGCCCCGTTCCAGGCCAAGGAGAGCGGCATTGTGGACCTGGCGGAGGATGAGGATGCCGTGCTGGGAAAGATCCGGGACCTGGTGGCGTTCCTGCCCTCCAACAACAGCGAGGGAAGCGATATCGTGGAGGGGACGGATGACTTGAACCGCGTGAACCCCGAGATAGCCGGCTGCGCGGGAGATACCTCCGTGGCCCTGTCCATTCTGGCGGATGACAACGATTTCTTCGAGGTGAAGGCGGAGTATGCCAAGGATATGGTGGTAGGTTTCCTGAAACTGGACGGCGTGACGGTGGGCGCGGTGGCAAACCGCAGCGAGATCTGCGACGAGGAGGGAAATGTGGCGGAGAAGCTGGATGCCGTCCTCTCCCCGGAGGGCTGCGGGAAGGCGGCGGACTTTGTGAAGTTCTGCGACGCCTTTGAGATCCCCGTGCTGACGCTGACCAACGTAAAGGGATATAAGGCAACCCTGGATTCGGAGAAGCGGATCGCGAAGGCGGCGGCGGAGCTTACTTATGCGTTCGCCAGCGCGACGGTCCCGAAGGTGAACGTGATCCTGGGGAAGGCCATGGGAACGGCGGGCATCGTGATGAATTCCAAGGCCATCGGCGCGGATATTACCATCGCGTGGCCCGACGCGGAGATCGGCGCCATGGACGGCAGGCTGGCCGCAAAGATCATGTATGAGGGCCAGGGCGCGGATGTGATCGACAAGATGGCGGCGGAGTACGACGAGCTGAAGCTCAGTGCCGGGAGCGCTGCCCGGAGAGGATATGTGGATCAGATCGTGGAGGCTGCCGACACCAGGAAATATGTGATCGGCGCGTTCGAGATGCTCTTTACCAAGAGCGAAGATCGTCCCGCAAAAAAGCACGGAACCGTGTAGAAAGGATGATTGCAAGATGAAGAAATATTTGACATGGATATGTATGCTTGCCTGCATCTTCGGACTGACTGCCTGCGGGAGCGAGAAAGAAATGACAGACTATGAACAGTACAAGGTCTCTCTTGCAACCGACAAGGCGGTAAACAGCGTCATCCCGCTGCTGAACAGCCTGATGAGCGAGGACGCCGAGGGCATCCTGGACGAATACACCATGGAAGAGATAGAGTATCAGATGCAGCAGGTGGGAAACCAGCTGGGCATCGACTTCCAGGTTGACGGCTACGGATTCTATACCGCTGTGGAGTCCTTCCAGTCCGCGAGGGATACAGTCGGGGCAATACAGGGAACCGGGGAGACGGAGGCGGTTATCGACGGCAACCAGATCATTGTAGATGTGGAGGTTACCGGGGAGAAGAAAAACGCTACGGCGGAGATCATCTTCTCCAACGACCAGTTCCTTGTGCTGGAGTCCGCGGCGCTGAATCCCGAAAAGGAAATGGGGGAACTGATGGGGGATGCGGCGCTGAACACGCTGATCGGCATGGGAACGGTGTTTGTGGTGCTGATCCTGATCAGCGGCATTATCTCCTGCTTTAAGATCATTCCCACGCTTCAGAAGAAGGCCGAGGCCAAAAAGGCGGCGGGCGCGAAAGCGGAGGAAAGCGCCGGGACGGCTGTGGCTTTGGAGCAGGCTCCCGCGCAGCAGGAGGCCGCAGAGGACGATTTGGAGCTGGCTGCCGTGATCGCCGCCGCGGTGGCGGCCTATGAGGGCGCCGGTTCCGCGGACGGTTATGTAGTGCGCTCCATCCGCAGAAGGATGTGAATCTTTTAAGACCGGAAGGAAAACAGATGCTGATATGCCGCGGCAGGCGGCGGAAAGAGAGGAAAAAATGAAAAATTATACCATCACTGTGAATGGAAATGTATATGACGTAGTAGTGGAGGAGGGCGCATCCACAGGCGCTCCCGTGGCGGCAAAGGCTCCCGCGGCGCCCAAGGCTGCCCCTAAGGCGGCTCCCGCAGCGGCTCCTAAGGCTTCCGGCTCGGCCGGCAGCGTGAAGATCGAGGCTGGCGCGGCCGGAAAGGTGTTTAAGATCGAAGCGGGCGTCGGCAAGGCCGTAAAGGCCGGCGAAGCCGTCGTGATCATCGAGGCCATGAAGATGGAGATCCCCGTGGTGGCTCCCCAGGACGGCACTGTGGCAAGTATCGAGGTGTCGGTGGGCGACGCCGTGGAAGCGGGCGCTGTTCTTGCTACCATGAATTGAGCCTGACGGATATCTGATTGAATAAACGCTGCCCCCGGGGCAGCAGAAAAGAGGAACAAATGGAATATATAGGTTCTACGCTGAGCAACCTGATCCATCAGACGGCGTTTTTTAACCTGACCTGGGGAAACTACATCATGATACTGGTTGCATGCTTTTTCCTTTATCTGGCTATCCGTCACGAGTTTGAACCCTTGCTTCTGCTTCCGATAGCCTTTGGTATGCTGTTGGTGAACATTTATCCCGACATTATGCTTCACGCGGAGGACGCCGCAAACGGTGCGGGCGGCCTGCTGTATTATTTCTACAAGCTGGATGAGCTGGCGATCCTGCCGTCCCTGATCTTCATGGGCGTCGGCGCCATGACGGACTTCGGCCCCCTGATCGCCAATCCCAAGAGCTTCCTTCTGGGCGCGGCGGCGCAGTTCGGTATTTTTGCCGCGTACTTCGGCGCCATCGCCCTGGGCTTTAACGATATGGCGGCGGCCGCTATCTCCATCATCGGCGGCGCGGACGGCCCCACCTCCATCTTCCTGGCGGGCAAGCTGGGCCAGACGGCCCTTTTGGGCCCCATCGCAGTAGCGGCGTATTCTTACATGTCGCTGGTGCCCATTATCCAGCCGCCCATCATGAAGCTTCTGACCACGGAGAAGGAGCGGAAGATCAAGATGGCGCAGCTGCGCCCCGTGACAAAGCTGGAGAAGATCCTTTTCCCCATCGTCGTGACCATTGTGGTCTGCCTGATCCTTCCCACCACGGCTCCCCTGGTCGGTATGCTGATGCTGGGCAATCTCTTCCGGGAGTCCGGCGTGGTGAGACAGCTGCAGGAGACCGCCTCCAACGCCATGATGTACATTGTGGTCATCCTGCTGGGAACTTCCGTGGGCGCTACCACCAGCGCGGAAGCGTTCCTGAATTGGGATACCCTTAAGATCGTTGCGCTGGGCCTGATCGCGTTTATGTTCGGCACGGCTGCCGGCGTCCTGTTCGGAAAGCTCATGTGTATTGCCACAAAGGGCAAGGTGAATCCTCTGATCGGTTCCGCCGGCGTGTCCGCGGTTCCTATGGCGGCCCGTGTCTCCCAGAAGGTAGGGGCCCAGGCCGACCCCACCAACTTCCTTCTGATGCATGCCATGGGGCCCAATGTGGCCGGTGTCATCGGGACCGCAGTGGCGGCGGGGACCTTTATGGCGATCTTTGGAGTGTTCTGAGCCCGGCGTGGAACCGGGTGACGGCGTCCGTCTCCCGTCAGCCGCCTGGGCCGCCGGCCTGACAGCCGGAGCCGGAAGGGGCGGGGGCCGGATGTTTCGCATCGGCCGCAGTGCAGTATGTCCGGATACCGGTGCTGATTCTAAATGAATATGGAGGAAAACACAATGTCTGAACAAGTGAAAAAACCGATAAAAATAACGGAGACCATCCTGCGTGACGCCCATCAGTCCCTGATCGCTACCAGGATGCCCACGGAATTTATGCTCCCTATCGTGGAGAAGATGGACAAAGTGGGCTACCACTCCGTAGAGTGCTGGGGCGGCGCCACTTTCGACGCCTCTCTGCGTTTCCTGAAGGAAGACCCCTGGGACCGCCTGCGGAAGCTCCGCGACGGCTTTAAGAATACCAAGCTCCAGATGCTGTTCCGCGGCCAGAATATCCTGGGATACAGGCCCTATGCGGACGATGTGGTGGACGCGTTCGTGCAGAAGTCCATCGCAAACGGCATTGACATCATCCGTATCTTTGACTGCCTGAACGACCTGCGCAACCTGCAGGAGGCGGTAAACGCCACCAACCGGATGAAGCAGCAGGAAGGCAGGGGCCACGCACAGGTGGCGCTGTCCTACACGCTGGGCGACGCGTACACGCTGGAATACTGGACCGATATGGCGAAGAAGATTGAGGAGATGGGCGCGGATTCCATCTGCATCAAGGATATGGCGGGCCTGCTGGTGCCATACAAGGCACAGGAGCTGATCTCCGCCATGAAGGGCGCGACCAAGCTTCCCATCCAGCTCCACACACACTATACTTCCGGTGTGGCCAGCATGACCTACCTGAAAGCGGTGGAGGCCGGCGTGGATGTTATCGATACCGCCATGAGTCCTTTCGCCATGGGTACTTCTCAGCCCGCGACCGAGGTGATGGTGGAGACCTTCAAGGGAACTCCCTATGACACCGGCTTCGACCAGAACCTGCTGGCAGAGATCGCGGATTACTTCCGGCCTTACCGGGATGAGTGCCTGAAGAACGGCCTGCTCAATCCCAAGGTGATGGGCGTGGATATCAAGACCCTACTGTATCAGGTGCCCGGCGGTATGCTCTCCAACATGGTGAGCCAGCTGAAAGAGCAGAATGCCGAGGACAGATATTACGATGTGCTCAAGGAGATCCCTCAGGTGCGGAAAGACCTGGGCGAGCCTCCTCTGGTGACTCCTTCTTCCCAGATCGTGGGGACCCAGGCGGTGTTCAACGTGCTGATGGGGGAGAGGTACAAGATGGCCACCAAGGAGACCAAGGCGGTCCTCCGGGGCGAATACGGCCAGACAGTAAAGCCTATGAACCAGGAAGTCATCGACAAGGTCATCCCCGGCGAGACCAGGATCACCTGCCGCTATGCGGATATGTTGGACAATGAGATGGATAAGCTGGAGGGCGAGATGAAGGAGTGGAAGCAGCAGGACGAGGATGTGCTGAGCTATGCCCTGTTCCCTCAGGTCGCCACGGACTTCTTCAAGTACCGCCAGGCGCAGCAGGATAAGGTGGATATGACCCAGGCGGATACGAAGAACGGCGCGTATCCTGTCTGAGGGAAGAGCCGATAAGAAACGATAAAAAATTGAGATAAATAAAAATGAAGATAAAAAATGAAGATAAAGAGAAAAGGGTAAAGGCATAAAAAGAAAAGGGCGGCCAGACCTATTGCCATACTCATTCTAACAGCATAAGCAACAAGATGGGTAATTCCTTACTGGCTGTAAGGGGTATTAACCATAAATATATTGTAGCAGGGAAAGGCACCGGGCGAAAACCGGTGCCTTTTTATTTTAACAGTTCAGCCAACCGCCTGATTTGATGTAAAATCGTGTTTGCACGAATTTTCCATCATGTCTGGCGGCTGACGAAACTGTTACTTTTTACTTGACAAGAGTATGCTGTATTCAGTAAAATAACAAGTGTTATAACTTGTATTGAAAAAAGGATACTGAAAACGGAGTTGGACGCTGGCCTGGAGAGAGGGAGCGGATGAAGAGAATGGAAGGGTGATTATGGCTCGCAAGGAATCGATAACGATGCAGATGATCCTGGACACTGCGTTTGCAATGACCCGGGAGAAGGGGTTTGCCAATGTGACCGCCAGAAAGGTGGCCTCGGAGGCAGGCTGTTCTACACAGCCTATCTTTCGCGTATATAAGAATATGGACGAGTTGTGGGGCGCGGTCTATGACAGGGCTGCCGCTTTTTTTCAGGATTATTACGAGCTTTACCCAAGGATGGGAAGGGCTCCTTTCGTGAACCTGGGTATGGCCTATATTGCCTTTGCCAGGGAGGAGAGGCATCTGTTTGAGCTCCTTTTCGTGTCCGGGGGCTCCAGGCGGAAAGGCATGTACGAGATCTTAAACGGAGCCAGCGGGAATGTAGTGTATGAGATCAACATGGCGAGGGCGGCGGGCTGCCCGGATCCCAGCGATCTTTTTATGAAGATGTGGATATTTATTCACGGCGCGGCGTGTATGACGCTGACGGGCGATTATGACCTGTCGGACGTGCAGACGCTGGAGCTTTTGGAACACTCCTATCAGGCGTTCATGGGAACGAATCGGTAGGGAATGGCGGGGACGGCAGGGAACAGTATTTATGGGCAAAGGCAGGCGCACAGCCCCGGAGAGACAGCCCCGGAGAGCACAGCCTCGGAGAGTACAGCCCCGGAGAGCACAGCCCCGGAGAGCGCGGCCCCGGGGGGCGCGGCTTCGGGATGGCGTGGGTTTGAACGATTACGGATAAAGTTGAGAGCGGCGGACGGTAATGGAAAAACAGTATGATATTTTGAGCAGAATATCCGGGCGATATGACAAGATGAGCAAGAGCCATAAGGCTATCGCCTCATATATCCTGGAGCATTATGACCAGGCGGTGTTTATGACCGCGGCCAGGCTGGGGGAAACGCTGGGCATCAGCGAGTCTACAGTGGTGCGTTTTGCGTCCGGCATCGGCTATGGGGGATACCCTGAGTTCCAAAAGGCGCTGGAGGATTGTGTAAAGGGGAAGCTGAGCAGCATCCAGAAGATGGATGCCAAGTATGGAAGGAGCACACAGTCTGAGGTGCTTGCCTCGGTGATCACGGCGGATATCGAGAAGCTCCAGCATACCATAGACAATCTGGACCCGGCGGCCTTTGAGTCGGCGGTGGAAACGATCCTGGAGGCGGAGACGATCTATGTGATGGGGCTTAGGAGCAACGAGCCCTTGGCGGAATTTCTCCACTTTTACCTGAATATGATCCGGGGCGGCGTGGTGCTCTTAAAGACTACCAGCGTCAGCGAAACTTTCGAGCAGATGATCCGCATCCATGAGAAGGATTGCTTTATCGGCATCAGCTTCCCGCGCTATTCCATGCGTACCCTGAAAGCCATGGAGTTTGCGAACGACAGGAACGCCAAGGTGATCGCCATCACGGATTCCACCCATTCCCCCATGAGCCTGTATTCTTCCTGTAACCTGCTGGCCAGGAGCGATATGGTGTCCATCGTGGACTCGCTGGTGGCGCCGCTGAGCGTGATCAACGCGCTTGTGGTGGCCTTGTGCCTGAAATGCCCTCAGGATGTGCGCAGGAATCTGGAAATGCTGGAAGAGACCTGGAATAATTATCAGGTGTACTTAAACGACGAGATCAATTTTATTGACGATGAGCCCATCCTCAATTATTCTCTTCGGAGGGAGCAGGATGAAGGAAAAAAATAGGGTTTTGGTCATCGGCGGCGGCGCCGCCGGAATGATGGCGGCAGTTTCCGCCGCGGACCGGGGGGCGCGGGTGTGCCTGGCGGAGAAAAATGAAAAGCTTGGGAAAAAGCTGTTCCTCACGGGAAAGGGCCGCTGTAATGTGACCAACGGGGCGGACCGGGAGGCGCTGTTCGCAAACGTCTGCACAAACCGTAAGTTCCTCTACAGCGCTTTTTCTGATTTCGACAATCATGCCCTTATGGACTGGCTGACGGCGGCGGGCTGTCCGCTGAAGACGGAGCGGGGAGACCGGGTCTTTCCGGTTTCGGATCATTCCTCCGACGTGATCGCCGCCTTTGTGAGAGAGCTGAAAAGGCGCGGAGTGGAGGTACTGCTGAACACGGCGGTGCGGGAGCTTCTGTGGAGCCCGCCCCGGGACGGGGAAGCCTTCGGCAGGGTGACGGGGGCGGCGCTGGAGGACGGGAGAATTTTGGAAGCGGATCAGGTCATTGTCTGTACCGGCGGGCTTTCCTATCCTTCCACCGGTTCCACCGGGGACGGCTACCGCTTTGCGGAGGCTGTGGGCCACAGTGTCACAGAGTGCAGCCCCTCCCTGGTGCCGTTCCTGGTGGAAGAGGGCTGGTGCAGGGAACTTGCGGGGTTGTCGCTGCGCAACGTAGAAGCCTGGCTTTTGGAGGACGGGAAAGAAGTGTACCGCGGGTTTGGGGAGCTTTTGTTTACGCATACCGGCGTCAGCGGGCCACTGGTCCTGTCCGCCAGCAGCTTTTACGGGCGGAAGCGGGGGAAAAAGGGATCGGCAGCCGTTCCGGCCAGGCTGTATATCGATTTAAAGCCGGCTATGGACGGGGAGCTGCTGGACCGGCGCCTCCTGCGGGATTTTGAGGCCAATAAGAACAGGCAGTTTAAAAACGCGCTGGGGGAGCTGTTCCCCCAGAAGCTTATTCCCGTGATGGTCAGGCTGTCCGGGATCCCGCCTGAGAAAAAGGTAAATGAGATCACTCGAAAAGAACGCCGGGATTTTGCGGAGCTGACCAAGGCTCTGCCGCTTACGGTGGCCGGGACCGGAGGGTATGGGGAGGCGGTCATTACCAGGGGAGGCGTGTCCGTGAAGGAGGTGGATCCTTCTACCATGGAGTCCAAAAAGGTGAAGGGATTGTTTTTTGCCGGGGAGGTGCTGGACTTGGACGCCCTGACCGGGGGATACAACCTTCAGATCGCCTGGTCCACAGGGCATCTGGCGGGCAGGGGCGGAAAGGCGTAAGGCACCGCAAAGTCATGCGGAAGGCGCAGAGCGGCATGAAATGGCGGGAAATAATGCAAAGCACCGTAAAGTCATGCGAGAGATGCGGAGCGGCATGAGATGGAGGGAAATGACGCAAAGTACCGCAAAGTCATGCGAGAGATGCGGAGCGGCATGAAATGGAGGGAAATGACGCAAAGCACCGCAAAGTCATGCGGAAGGCGCGGAGGAAAAGGAGAAGTAAGATGAGTTTTAACGCGGCAATAGACGGCCCCGCGGGAGCGGGCAAGAGCACCATCGCCAGGGCGGTGGCAAAGGAACTGAATCTGATCTATGTGGACACCGGGGCCATGTACCGGGCGATGGCGCTTTATATGTTGAGGAACGGTGTAAAACCGGAGGACACGGCAGCAGTGGTCGAAAACTGCGGCCGGGTGGATATCACGATCCGCTATGAGAAGGGAGAACAGGTGGTGTTCTTAAACGGCGCCAATGTGAATCCTTATCTGCGCACGGAGGAGGTCGGGAATGCCACTTCCGTCATCAGCGTCATACCCCAGGTGCGGGAAAAGATGGTGAAGCTCCAGCAGGAGCTGGCGGCTTCCTGCGATTGCGTCATGGACGGGCGGGATATCGGCACCTGCGTCCTGCCGGAGGCCCAGCTGAAAGTTTATCTCACAGCGGACAGCGCCGTGCGGGCAAAGCGCCGCTATGACGAACTGGCCGCAAAGGGCCAGCCCTGCGATATAGGGAAGATCCAGCGGGATATCGAGGAGCGGGATAGCCGTGACATGAACCGTGAGGTGTCTCCGCTGCGTCAGGCGGAGGACGCCGTTCTCGTGGATACGTCGGAAATGACGGTGCAGGAAGTGAAAGACCGGCTGATAGGGCTCTGCCTTGAAAGGATGAAAGCCATGGAGGCATGAGGGGAAGGCAGAACGGGAAGAGAAAATAGAGAAAATAGAGAAAATAGAGGGAACCGGCCTTGCCCTGGGAACGGCGCGGGAGCGGAGAAAAGAAGGGGAAGCCGGGAGAGAAAACGGGCGGGGAAGGAAAAACGGGCGCGAACGAGACAAAACCGAAAGAGAAAGGAAAAACGTGTATGGAGGTCAGGCTTGCGGAGCATACGGGATTCTGCTTTGGGGTGCAGCGGGCGGTGGAAACCGCGTATGAACAGGTAAAAACCGGGAAAACTATCTATACCTACGGCCCTGTCGTCAATAATGAGGAAGTCGTGCGGGAACTGGAACAGATGGGAGTCCGTGTCCTGAGGGCCAGGGAAGAGCTGGAACGGCTGGAAACCGGAAGCGTCATCATACGGGCCCACGGAGTGCCGGAGGACATCTACCGTCTGCTGGAGGAAAAGGGGCTCGAGTGCATTGATGCCACATGCCCTTTTGTCAAGCGGATCCACAGGATCGTCCGGCAGGAGAGCGAAGCCGGCAGCCATATTGTGGTGATCGGGAACGCGGGGCACCCGGAAGTGGAGGGGATTGTGGGCTGGTGCCGGGGCGGCGTCACCGTCCTGGAGGAACCCGAAGATGCCGAAAGGTTTGTACCTCCGCCGGGCAAAAAGGTGTGCGTGGTCGCTCAAACGACATATAACTACAATAAATTTCAATATATAGTTGAAATTTTTGAAAAAAAAGGTTACAATACTAGTAATGTCAATACTATATGTAATGCGACAGAAGAACGGCAGCGCGCGGCGGGCAGGCTCGCGGCGGAGGCTGACGTGATGATCGTAATAGGAGGCAAGCACAGCTCCAATACCAGGAAGCTCTATGAGATATGCTGTGAAGAGTGTGCGGAGACCTATTTTATACAGACACTGGATGACTTGCATTTAGAACTGCCTAAATCTGTCCAACTGGTGGGTATTACTGCGGGGGCTTCCACCCCAAATAAATTAATTGAGGAGGTTCAAAATTATGTCAGAATTAACTTTTGAACAAATGTTGGAAGAATCTATCAAGACAATACATTCAGGAGAGGTAGTCGAAGGCACGGTCATCGATGTGAAACCGGACGAGATCGTTTTGAACATCGGGTACAAGTCGGACGGTATATTGACGAAGAGCGAGTACACCAACGATTCCAGCGTGAACTTGACGGAAGTGGTAAAGCCCGGCGATACGATGGAAGTTAAGATACTGAAGGTAAACGACGGCGAGGGGCAGGTGGCCCTGACTTACAAGCGGCTTGCCGCGGACAGGGGCAATAAGCGCATCGAGGAGGCATATAATAACCATGAGGTGCTGAAAGCTACGGTGGCGCAGGTGCTGGAAGGCGGCCTCAGCGTCGTGGTGGACGAGGTAAGGATCTTTATCCCCGCCAGCCTGGTATCCGACACCTATGAGAAGGATCTGAACAAATATGCCGGGCAGGAGATCGAATTTGTCATCAGCGAGTACAATCCCAAGAGGAGAAGATATATCGGCGACAGGCGGCAGCTCATTTCCGCCAGGAAGGCGGAGCTCCAGAAGGAGCTGTTTGAGCGCATCCATGAGGGCGATATAGTGGAAGGTACCGTGAAGAACGTCACCGATTTCGGCGCGTTTGTGGATCTGGGCGGTGTGGACGGCCTGCTGCATATTTCCGAGATGTCCTGGGGCCGTATCGAGCATCCCAAGAAAGTGTTCAAGGTCGGAGACCAGCTGAAAGTGCTGATCAAGGAGATCAGCGGCAGCAAGATCGCGTTGTCTTTGAAGTTTGAGGACGCAAATCCCTGGAAGGATGCGGCTTCCAAGTATGCCGCAGGTAATGTGGTCACGGGAAAAGTGGCGAGGATGACTGACTTTGGCGCGTTTATTGAGCTGGAGCCCGGCGTGGACGCGCTGCTGCATGTATCCCAGATCGCGAAGGAGCATGTGGAGAAGCCCGCCGACGTGCTGAGCGTGGGACAGGAGGTCACCGCAAAAGTTGTGGACTTCAACGAGGCGGATAAGAAGATTTCCCTGAGCATCAAGGCGCTGACAGTGCCTGAACATACAGGAGAGGATTCCGATGAGGTTTCCGTAGACATTGACGCTGTGATCGCGGCCCAGGAGGATGGCGCGGAATAAGGCGGCCAAAGGCTCCCGCGGCAGGCTGGCGGGGGGATCCGACATGCGGCGCGTGTTTCTCGCAGGAATAAATAATGACAGGATGGTGTTGGCATGGCATATGACTACGAGTACCTGAAAAAGGAAGTGCTGGCTCTGACGGCGATCGACTTAAACTGCTATAAGGAAAAGCAGATGAAGCGCCGTATCGATACCCTGATCTCCAAGCATAAGATCGATGGATATGACAAGTATGTGCAGGGGCTGAAGAGCGATAAGACACTGTTTGATGAATTTGTCAATTATATCACGATCAATGTATCCGAGTTTTATCGGAATCCGGAGCAGTGGAAGCTCATGGATGAACAGGTGATCCCCGAGCTGATCAAAAAGTTCGGCAAGAACCTGAAGGTTTGGAGCGCCGCCTGTTCCACCGGCGATGAGCCTTATTCCCTGGTGATGGCGCTTTCCAGGCATCTTCCCCTGAACAATATCCGGATCTATGCTACCGATCTGGACAAACAGGTGATCGCAAAGGCGAAGCTGGGCCTGTATTCCGAGAAGAGCATTGTTTCGGTGCCCTCGGACCTGAAATCCAAGTATTTTACAAAGGTCGGGCCCTCTTACAAGATCGCGGATGAGATCATGGCCAGGGTGGACTTTAAGGAGCACAATCTCCTGAAGGACGCTTACCCCACCGATTATCATCTGATCGTGTGCCGGAATGTGTTGATCTATTTTACGGAGGAGGCAAAGGAGGAGGTATTCCGAAAGTATTACAAATCGCTTGCCAGCGGCGGCGTACTCTTTATCGGCAGTACCGAGCAGATCATCAACTACAAGGAGATCGGCTATGAGAGGAAAAATTCGTTTTTCTATCAGAAGCCGTGAGATTCGCAGGACAGAAGCGGGATATACATAAAAGACAGCAAAAGTAAAGACATCGTCCGGCGCCGTTATCGGCGTGGACGGTGTCTTTTTATGAACGCCTGTTATGAACGAACGCCTGTTACGAACGAGCGCTTGTTATGGACGAACGCCTGTTACGAACGAACGCTTGTTATGAACGAATGCCTGTTACGAACGAGCGCTTGTTATGGACGAACGCCTGTTATGAACTCCTGTTATGAACGCCTGCACAGGAGCCTGCGCGGGAAGATTTCAGGTACGGATATCTGCATATGCCGCGGCTATTTCCGCGCCCCGGAAGGGAACGGCGGGAAACTGCTGCCGGAAATTGAAATTACAAAATATGCCGAGCCTGAATTGAAATTACAAAATACGCCGAGCCTGCCAGGCCGAACCGCATAGCCGGCCCCGCCGGCGCTCAGTAGGTCGAAGCGATCATGCTCAGCACATGGGTGGCATAGTCGGAAAATGCCTGGCGGTCGCGCTTCATCTCGTCTGTCAGCTCAAAGAACAGTTCGCTGCTCTTGTAATCCCGTTTGAAGAAGGGCTTAAAGAGGGTGCTCCACTGGGGAAGGTAGCTGGAATATTTGCGGGTATAGCAGTTGGCGGCGGAGGCGGGGAAGCGGTGGTCCTTGTCCACACAGCCTGCCACCGACTTGTGTAATGCCACATCCTCCGCGGGGAGATAGTAGTAATCGTGGTAGTTGGAGTAAAAATATTTCAGCTCCTCCTCAAAAATGGGGATCTTCAGGACGGCCTCGCCCCCTTCGCCGCGGAAGTAACAGCCGTTGGCATTTGTGAGGACCGGGCGGGGAAGCGGCTGGTCCAGCGTCAGGGTGATGACAAGCTCCCTGCGCCTGTCTCCGTTTACGTCCCGGTAGCTGTTGGCCTGGACCTTCCTGGCGCGTATGGGCTGGTTGAACAGGTCATAGTAGGAAAGGATGGGCAGGATCTCCAACATGCCTTTTATATCGTCCGCGTTGTGCAAAAGCAGCGCATTTTCGGAAAATTCGGCGGGATTTTTCACATAATCGTGATAGATCCCGATGAGCTCGCCGCCGGTAAACACATCCTTGCGGTCGATCCCAAGGAATTGTTCCAGGGTCTTCTGTTTGCAATTTGGCAGCCGCAGAAAGAATTTGTAGGGGGAGATCCGCTTGTACAGGTCGATGCCCTGGAAGTTCTCAAAATGGTACGGCAGGGAATGCTGCTGGCATTTCTGGACGATAAAGGGCAGATCGAAATTATTCCCGTTAAAATGGATCAGGTAGCGGTATTTTTTGGCAAACTCAAAAAAAGCCTTCAGGATATCCGCCTCCTGATCGTAATTTTCCGCCATCCACTGTATGGTGCGCCATTTCCCGGCCAGATAATAGGCGCAGCCGATCAGGTACAGACAGGAGGAGCGGGGGGTGAAACCGGTGGTCTCGATGTCTATGAACAGCACCCGTTCCATGGGGGCAAGTCTCTCCAAAGGATAGGAGATGGAAAAATTATCTATGATTTCCTCACATACTCTCATAACAGCCTCCCTTTTTCCGCAGAGGATAGGTTTGAAAGCAAGCTTTCAAATATTGGATTAAAGTGCGCTGAAGCGCACAAGGGGTGTAAAATGGCATTTCCTGGCCAGCGGGGGCATATTGATGCCGACGTCAAAAATATCATAGCACAAATTTAAAATAAACAGTAGTATTTTATCAAAAAAAATAGTATATTTAACTAAGAGCACTTTGCATACTTCGACAGAAATCGCCGCGCTTGCCACAAGGGCGGGGAAGAAAGGAAAAGAGCGGTATGGCAAAATTGACATTTGTTGGCGGGATCCATCCCTACGACGGGAAGGAGCTGTCAAAGGATAAGCCCATCCAGGATATCCGGCCGGGAAACGAGCTGGTATATCCGCTGTCACAGCACATCGGCGCACCGGCCAAGGCCATCGTAGCCAAGGGCGACAGGGTGCTGGCGGGGCAGAAGATCGCGGAGAGCGGCGGTTTTGTGTCGGCCCCGGTCTACGCGTCTGTCTCCGGCACGGTGAAGGCCATTGAACCGAGGCGGGTCGTCACCGGGGATATGGTGATGAGTATTGTTTTGGAGAATGACGGGCTTTATGAGGAGACGGGGTTTTATCCCGTGGCTCCGCTGGAGAAGCTGAGCCGGGAGGAGATCCTGGATATCATCAGGGAAGCCGGGATCGTTGGCATGGGAGGAGCGGGATTTCCCACGCATGTGAAGCTTGCGCCGAAGGAGCCGGAGAAAATCGATTATGTGATCGCAAATTGCGCGGAATGCGAGCCCTACCTGACATCCGATTACCGGAGGATGCTGGAGGAGCCGGAGAAGCTGATCGGCGGCCTGAAGATCATCCTGAGGCTTTTTGAGAACGCCCACGGGATCCTGGGGGTGGAGGACAATAAGCCCGACTGCATCGCGCTGCTGCGGCAGCTGACGAAGGAGGAACCGAGGCTCAGCGTAAAGGCATTGAAGACCAAGTACCCCCAGGGCGGCGAGAGGACATTGATCTACGCGGTCACGGGCCGGAAGATCAATTCCACGATGCTTCCGGCGGACGTTGGATGCGTGGTGAACAACGTGGACACCATCGTAGCGGTGTACAGGGCGGTCGTGGAGGGCAGGCCCCTGATGGAGAGGATCGTGACCGTGACGGGTGACGCGGTGGCGGAGCCCCGGAATTTCCGTGTGAAGATCGGCACCAGTTATCAGGATGTGCTGGAAGCGGCGGGAGGGTTCCGGACGGAGCCGGAAAAGATCATCTGCGGCGGCCCCATGATGGGCTTCAGCATGTTTGACCTGAACGTGCCCACTACAAAGACTTCCACGGCGCTCCTGGCGCTGACGAAGGACGAAGTGTCGGCCATGGAGCCGGGCCCCTGCATCAACTGCGGGCGCTGTGTGGAGGTCTGCCCCGGCAGAGTGATCCCCAGCAGGCTGGCGGATTACGCGGAGCGTTTTGACGAGCAGGCGTTTCTGGATAATTATGGCATGGAATGCTGCGAGTGCGGCTGCTGCAGTTTCATCTGCCCGGCCAAGCGGCCCCTGACCCAGGAGATCAAGTCCATGCGGAAGATCCAGCTGGCAAAACGAAAGAAATAGGAGGGAGACCATGAGCGGATCGTATCAAGTATCATCCAATCCTCACATACGTTCCAAGGCGACCACGAGCGGCATCATGCTGTCTGTGATCGTGGCGCTGATGCCGGCTACCGGCTTTGGGATCTATAATTTCGGCCCCAGGGCGCTGGCGGTGATCCTGGTGACCATAGCCAGTACGGTGCTGACAGAGTACCTGTTCGGGCTGTACCGGAAAAAAATGACTATCACAGACCTGTCGGCGGTGGTGACGGGGCTTCTGCTGGCCTTAAACCTGCCGGTGACGATCCCGCTTTGGATCGCGGCCCTTGGGGGCGTGTTCGCTATCCTGGTGGTGAAGCTTCTGTTTGGCGGGCTGGGCCAAAACTTCATGAATCCGGCCCTGGCGGCCAGATGTTTCCTGCTGATCTCTTTCCCCACGCAGATGACGGCGTTTGACTGCGACGCCTACACGGGGGCCACGCCTTTGGCGGCGCTGAAGGCGGGGGAGCAGGTGAATGTGCTGGATATGGTGATAGGCCACACGGGAGGAACGATAGGGGAGACCTCTGTGATCGCCATTGCGGTTGGCGCCTGTATCCTGATCCTGCTCGGGGTGATCGACCTGAGGGTTCCGGGCAGCTATATCGTGACTTTTGTTGTGTTTATCTGTATTTTCGGGGGCAGAGGCTTTGATCCCTATTACATATCGGCGCAGCTGGCGGGAGGCGGCCTGATGCTGGGGGCTTTCTTTATGGCGACGGACTATGTGACGCGGCCTGTGACCATAAAAGGCCAGTATCTGTTCGGCATCTTCCTTGGGCTGATGACGGGGATCTTCCGTATTTTCGGACCCGGCGCGGAGGGAGTGTCCTACGCCATCATCCTTGGAAACCTTCTGGTGCCGTTAATCGAGAAAGCCACAAGGCCCACCGCCTTTGGATATAAGAGGGGAGGTGCGCACCGTGGAAAGTAAGGGTGACATCAGAACGATGTTAAAGGAAGCGGGGATCCTGTTTGCCATTACGCTGATCGCCGGGCTCCTCCTGGGCGTGGTCAACGAACTGACGAAAGAACCTATTCGCATTCAGCAGGAGAAAGCCGTCCAGGAGGCATGTCAGGCGGTGTTCCCGGCCGACGGGGCGGAGGCGCTGGAATTTTACCCGGTGGAGTACCGGCTGGAGGAGACGCTGGCCGCGGAGCTGGAGGGCAGCGGCGTAGAGGTCGGCACCGTGTACCTGGTGGGAGAGGGCGGACAGCAGCTCCCGGACAGCGGCGGGGCCCTGGGCTATGTGGTGGAGGCCGTATCCAAGGAAGGTTACGGCGGCAATATTGTGTTATATGTGGGGATCGACATGGAGGGGACGGTGACAGGTGTCTCCATCCTGGAGCTGTCTGAGACCGCAGGGCTTGGAATGGAGGCGCCGGAGGTCCTGGTTCCTCAGTTCGCGGGCCGGAACGTGGAGAGTTTTGCCTATACAAAGACGGGCGCCAAGGCGGACAACGAGGTGGACGCCATCACCAGCGCCACCATCACCACTTCGGCGGTGGTGGACGCTGTGAACGGAGGGCTCCATGCCGCCAGGTATATCATGGCGGACCCGGACCAGCCATTTAAGACGGGAGGCGACGCAAATGAATAGAGCAGGAGAGAGGCTGTTAAACGGCCTTGTGAAGGAAAATCCCACTTTTGTGCTGATGCTGGGGATGTGCCCCACCCTGGCGGTGACTACATCCGCTATGAACGGCCTTGGCATGGGCCTGACCACAATGGCGGTGCTGGCGCTGAGCAACCTGTTGATCTCCCTGCTGCGGAAGATCATTCCGGACAGGGTGAGGATACCGGCGTTCATTGTCGTGATCGCCTCCTTTGTAACGGCGGTACAGCTTTTGCTGGAGGGATATCTGCCGGCGCTGAACAAGGCGCTGGGCGTGTATATCCCGCTGATCGTGGTGAATTGTATCATCCTGGGCAGGGCGGAGAGCTACGCCTATTCCAACCCGCCCCTCCCGTCCCTTTTTGACGGTATCGGCATGGGGCTTGGGTTTACCGTTGCCCTGACCTGTATCGGGGCGGTCCGTGAGATCCTCGGGGCGGGGGAATTGTTCGGCTATGCGCTGATGCCGGATGCCTTTGAGCCGATCCGCATCTTCGGCCAGGCGCCGGGGGCGTTCTTTGTGCTGGCATCCCTGGTGGCGCTTCAGAATTTTGTGAAGGAGAAGCGGAAAGCGGCGGGGAAGCCTTATGAGAAGATCGGCTCCGGCTGCGGGGAGGACTGCTTGAACTGTTCCGATACCGGCTGCGCCAGACGGTTTTACGGCGAGAAGAAGGCCGGGAAGGAAAAGGCCGCCGCAGCGGAGAAGCCAATGTCCGCGCCGGGGATGGCGGGAGACCTGGAGATCGTGAATCTGGAAGAGGAGGAGAAGTAAATGGAGAGTGTGAAAGAGCTGCTTGTGCTTCTGGTGGCTTCCTCCCTGGTCAGTAATGTGGTGTTGAGCCAGTTTTTGGGGCTCTGCCCTTTCCTGGGCGTCTCCAGGAAGACCAATACTGCGGCGGGCATGGGAGTTGCGGTGATCTTCGTGATCACGCTGGCCAGCGCCGTGGCGGGTGTGATCTATAAATTTGTGCTTCAGAGATTTCATGTGGAATATCTGGAGACGATCGTGTTCATCCTTGTGATCGCGGCGTTGGTGCAGTTTGTGGAAATGTTCCTGCGCAAGGCCATGCCGGCACTGTACAAGGCGCTGGGCGTTTATCTGCCGCTGATCACCACCAACTGCGCGGTGTTGGGCGTGGCCCTGACCAACGTACAGAAGGAGTACGGGATCCTGGCCGGCATTGTGAACGGGTTTGCCACCGCCCTGGGATTTACCATCGCCATCATTATCCTGGCGGGGCTTCGGGAAAAGCTGGAACACAACGACATTCCCAAACCCTTCCAGGGGATGCCCACGGTGCTGTTGACGGCGGGGCTGATGGCTATTGCCTTCTGCGGGTTTTCAGGATTGTTGTAGAGGAGGTTGACACATGAGCGTGATGGGAATACTTGGAGCCGCTGCGGTGGTGGGCACAGTAGGTATCTTTGTGGGCCTCTTTCTCGGCGTGGCGGGGATCCGGTTTAAGGTGGAAGTGGATGAGAAGGAAGAGGCGGTGCTGGCGGCCCTTCCCGGGAATAACTGCGGCGGATGCGGCTATGCGGGCTGCTCCGGCCTGGCGGCTGCCATCGCCAAAGGGGAAGCGGCGGTAAACGCCTGCCCCGTAGGCGGGGAAGCGGTGGGCCGGAAGGTGGCGGAGATCATGGGCGTGGAGGCCGGGAGCGCGGAGCGGATGGTGGCGTATGTGGCCTGTGCGGGTACCTGCGATAAGGCGGGGGTGGACTATGAGTACACGGGCGCGAAGGACTGCCGGATGATGGGCTTTGTGCCCGGCGGCGGCCCCAAGA
>CANPYT010000024.1 GCA_947588705.1 uncultured Acetatifactor sp.
GGATGTGACTACCGGGGCCCTGATCTACGCAAAGGTCTCCTTTGCCGAGGGATTGCCGCGGACGGTCCGCATCGAGGGCGGGAAAGGGGTGGGCCGGGTCACCAGGCCCGGCCTTGACCAGCCTGTGGGGAATGCGGCGATCAACCATGTCCCCAGGGAAATGATCGAGAGGGAGGTGCTGCAGGTATGCGAGGTCTCGGACTATAAGGGCAGCCTGGAGGTGGAGATCTCTGTGCCGGACGGCGAGCGGCTGGCGGAACAGACCTTTAATCCGAGGCTTGGCATCGTGGGCGGCATCTCCATCCTTGGGACCAGCGGGATCGTGGAGCCCATGAGCCGCCAGGCGGTGCTGGACACGATCCGGGCGGAGTTAAGCCAGAGAAGGGCGGAGGGCTTTTCTTATGTGGCGGTCTCCCCGGGGAATTACGGGCTTGAGCTTATGAAGAGGGTTTACGGGTATGACCTGGATAAAAGCGTGAAATGCGGCAACTTCATCGGAAACACCGTCGATATGGCCGTGGAGTTGGGATTTCAGAAAATGCTGCTCACCGGACATATCGGAAAGCTGATCAAGGTGGCGGGCGGCATCATGAACACCCATTCCGGGGAGGCAGACTGCAGGATGGAGCTTCTGGCAGCCTTTGCGGCCAGGTTCGGCGTGGAGCCGGAGGCGGTATGCAGGATCTTGGACTGCGTCACCACGGAGGAGGCTGTACATATATTGGAGGACGCCGGAAAGAGGCAGGCAGTGATGGAGTACGCCATAGGGCGGATCGGGTTTTACCTGGACAAACGCGCGAAGGGGAAGATGCGGACGGACTGCATCCTGTATTCCAATGAGTTCGGAGAATTGGCCAAGAGCAAGGGGGTAGAAGAATGGTTTACTTTGTTGGCGCGGGAACAGGCGCGGCGGATCTGATAACGGTAAGGGGCATGAGGCTGCTGGAGCGGGCGGACATCCTTATCTATGCCGGTTCGCTGGTGAATCCGGAGCTTTTGCGGTATGCGAGGGAGGGCTGCGAGGTTCATGACAGTTCCGGGCTGGTCCTGGAGGAGATAGTGGAGATCATGCGGCGGGGAGAGGCCGAGAGAAAGACGACGGTCAGGCTGCAGACGGGAGACCCCAGTATCTACGGGGCTGTCCGGGAGCAGATGGACGAGCTGGACAGGCTTGGCATAGCGTATGAGAGCTGTCCGGGGGTCAGCGCCTGCTTTGGCGCGGCGGCCTCCCTGAACCTGGAATATACGCTGCCGGGCGTCTCCCAATCCCTGATCATCACGAGGATGGAGGGGAGGACCGGGGTCCCGCCGCTGGAAAGCATTGAAAGCTTTGCGGCGCACCGGGCCTCCATGGCTGTCTATCTGAGCGCGGGAAGGATGGAAGAGCTGAGCGGGAGGCTGACCGCCGGAGGGTATGATGGGAAGACCCCGGCGGCGATCGTGTATAAAGCCACCTGGCCGGAGGAGGAGGTATATATCTGCGATGTGGCGTCCCTGGCGGCGACCGCGTCGGAGCATGGCATAACAAAGACGGCCCTGGTGCTGGTGGGGGAGGCCGTTACCCACCAAAGCTACAAAAGGTCAAGGCTGTATTCCCCGGATTTTTCCACGGGCTTTCGGACGGCAAAGGATGTGCGGAAATGAGTATCAGTGTTATCAGTTTTACGGAAAACGGGATCCGGCTTTCCCGGAGGCTGCGGGATCTTTGGAAAGCCCCCCGCAGGAGCGCGGAATGGGGGGATATCCTGCTATACACAAAGTGTAAGGCGGCCCCGGGCGATGGGAACCGGCATTATGCCGGGTTTGTGGAACAAAGCGTGGCGGAATGGGCCGGGGAACAGATGCGGCGGAAAAATGCCCTGCTTTTCATAGGAGCCTGCGGGATCGCGGTCAGGGCCGTGGCTCCCAGCCTTACGGACAAGCTCCACGACAGCCCGGTGCTTGTGATGGATGAGGGGGGAAGGTACGTTATCCCCATCCTCTCCGGCCATTGGGGAGGGGCGAACGAGCTCGCCGGGGAGATCGCCGGGTTTTTGGGCGCCGTTGCGGTCATTACCACGGCGACGGACCTGAACCGGAAATTTGCGGTGGATCTGTTCGCCAGGAAGAATGGGCTGACGGTCGCGAACAAGGACGGGATCGCAAAGGTCTCGGCCAGGGTGCTGGCGGGGGAAGAGATCACCCTGTCCGTGGAGGCCGGGCACTTTGACGGGGCTCAGGAGCAGCCTGCGGGAGTACGCCTGGCACCCTATCCCCCGGAGCAGGCTGTGGATGTCCTGGTGGCCGCGGAGGCGGGAGAGGCGGGCGCGGCGCTTTGGCTGAGGCCCAGGGAGTATGTGATCGGCATGGGCTGCAAAAGGGGAAAGGAAGCGGAAAAAATAGAGAAATTCATTGGGCGGAGCATCAGGGAGGCGGGCATAGAGGAAGGGCAGCTCTTCGCCCTGGCGTCCATTGACCGGAAGAAGGACGAGCCGGGGCTCCTGCAGTGGAGCAGGGAAAAAGGCAGGCCCTTCCTAACCTACACGGCGGAGCAGCTGCGGGAGACGGCGGGCGAGTATCAGGGCTCCGATTTCGTAAGGGAAAAGGTAGGCGTGGATAACGTGTGTGAGCGGGCTGCGGTGAGGGCCTGCGGGGCCGCCGGAAAGCTGGTATACGGGAAACACGCGGAGGACGGGATGACGATCGCTATCGCAAAGAGAGAATGGAGAGTTGCGTTTGATGAGGAATAAGATCTGTATTGTAGGAATGGGGCCGGGCAGGGAGGACATGATGACGGTGGAGGCGGTAAGGGCGCTGGAGGAGGCTGATGTGATCATCGGTTATACAGTCTATATCCGGCTCCTGGGGGAACGTTTTTCCGGCAGGGAAATGATCTCAACGCCCATGCGCCAGGAGGAGGAGCGCTGCAGGATATGCTTTGCGGAGGCGGAAAAGGGGAAGCGGGTGGCCCTGGTGTGCAGCGGAGACGCCGGGATCTATGGCCTGGCGTCCCTGATGTATGAGATCGGCAGGGAATACCCGGAAACGGAGCTCCAGGTGGTCCCGGGGATCACTGCGGCCAGCAGCGGCGCCGCGGTTTTGGGAGCGCCGCTGAATCACGATTTTTGCGCGGTCAGCCTCAGCGACCTTTTGACCCCCTGGGAAAAGATCGAGAAAAGGCTGGCGGCCGCGGCGGAGGGGGATTTTGCCATTGTCATCTACAACCCGGCCAGCCATAAGAGAAAGGATCATCTGAGGAGGGCCTGCGATATCCTGTTAAAATACATGGAGGAAGGGAGGCCCTGCGGGTATGTGGAGAATATCGGAAGAGAGGGGACAAAGGCTGTGGCATGTACCCTGAAAGAACTGCGCGAAGCCCAGGTAAACATGTTTACAACGGTATTTATTGGAAATTCGGGATCGGAGATCGTAAACGGGAAGCTGATCACAAAACGGGGGTACCAGATTGAAAGAGATACTGATATTTGCGGGGACAACGGAAGGACGGAAGCTGTCGGAATGCCTGTCGGGGGCTGAGATCGCCCATACCCTTTGCGTGGCCACCGAGTATGGGGAGATCGTCTTAAAGGAGCATCCTATGGCGAAAGTCCGCCGGGGCAGAATGGACCGGACGGAGATGGCGGAATTGATCCGGGAGGGCGATTTCGCGGCGGTGGTGGATGCCACGCATCCCTACGCGGAGGCGGCCACAGAGAACATACGGGCGGCCATGGAGGGAATGGAGATCCCCTATTTTCGGTTAAAGCGGAATACAAAGGAGGCGGAGGAGCCCGGGGGAAGGATACGGTATTTTGACACGGCCCGGACATGCGCCCAGGCGCTGGCGGAGACAGAGGGCAATATACTTCTGACTACCGGAAGCAGGGAGCTGAAGGATTTCTGCGCTTTAGAGGAAAAGGAAAGGCTGTATGTGAGGATCCTGCCCGAGGCGGACAACCTTTTGCTCTGTAGGGACCTGGGGATCCGGGGGAAGCAGATCCTGGCGCTGCAGGGGCCGTTCACGGAGGAAATGAACGAGGCCATGATACGCCAGTACCAGATCAGATACCTGGTGACCAAGGCCAGCGGCAGGACGGGCGGATATCAGGCAAAGCTGGAGGCGGCGGAAAGGACGGGGATCCCCGTGTTCGTGATCGGCGACCACGGGGAGGATCCGGGATATTCTTTCCGGGAGGTATGCCGGAAATTGGAGGATCTCTGCGGGAAAAAGCTGGAGCCGCGGGAGCGGATGGAGATCGTGCTGGCAGGCGTGGGAATGGGCAGCGCGGATAACCTGACAAGGGAAGTGTATCAGGCCATCGAGAGCGCGGATATTCTGCTGGGCGCCCGGCGGATGATCGAACGGTATCGGCCGGGAATGGAAAAGAAGCCCTATTACAAAGCGGAACAGGTGATCCCGTACCTGAAAGAGCTGCAGGAGAGCCTGGTATTGGAGGGCGGTAATGTTGTGGTGCTTTTTTCAGGAGACAGCGGTTTCTACAGCGGTTGCCAGTCACTGTACGAAGCCCTGCGGGCGGAGATAAAAGAGGGCGGGCTGCGGGCTTCTGTCCGCATTATGCCGGGGATTTCCTCGGTGGCGTACCTGGCGGCCTGCATCGGGGAGAAATACCAGGATGCGGCCATCCTCAGTATGCACGGGAAGGCGGTCCCGAATCTGGCGGAACGGGTCAGAGGGCAGGCAAAGGCTTTTGTGCTGACATCCGGCGCGGAGGACGTGTGCCTGCTTGGCAGGACGTTGCTGGAGGCGGGTATGGAGGGATGCGAGATCCATGTGGGGTATCAGCTTTCCTATCCGGAGCAGCGGATCTGGGCGTTGACGGCGGAGGAGTGCTGCGCGGTAAGGGAGGAAGGGCTGTACACCTGTTTTATCCGGAATCCGTATGCGGGCCGGAAAAGGCTGACGCATGGGAGGGCGGACGGGGAATTTATCCGGGACAGGATCCCCATGACGAAGGAAGAGGTGCGGGAAGTCAGCATATGCAAGCTGAAGCTGCATAAGGATGCGGTGGTCTATGACATTGGGAGCGGAACAGGCTCCGTGGCGGTGGAAATAGCGGGGCTGTGCGGGGGGATTCAAGTGTATGCCATCGAGCGGAAGGACGAGGCGGTGAGGCTGATCCAGAAGAATAAAGAAAAATTCCTGCTGGATAACATTACCGTTGTGGCCGCAGAGGCGCCGGACGGCTTTGACGGGCTGCCGGTCCCTTCCCGCGCGTTCATAGGCGGCAGCGGCGGCAGGCTGGCGGAAATACTATCCGCTTTATACGGGCTCAATCCGCGGATGCGCATAGTCGTTAACGCTGTCAGCCTGGAAACCGTCTGCGAAATAAAAGAACTTATGGCACGGTATCCCACGGAGAACGGGGAAATAGTGCAGATCCAGGTGAGCAGGGCCCGGGAGGCAGGGGAACATCACCTGATGCTGGCTGAAAATCCGGTCTGGATCTGCGCTTTTGATTTCTGCCCGGAAAGGGAGGGCATAGGACGGAATGAAACTTAGGCGGGTCATGATCGCCGCTCCGGGCAGCGGAAGCGGCAAGACAACGATCACATGCGCGTTGCTGCAGGCGGTCAAAAAGGCGGGGCTGCGGGCGGTCTCCTATAAGTGCGGCCCGGATTATATCGATCCCATGTTCCATGAAAGGGTGTTAGGGATCCCGTCCAAAAACCTGGATACTTTTTTTACCGGCGGGGAAGAGACGAGGGACCTGTTCCTGAAGGACAGGACAGAGGAGGACTTTGCGGTCCTGGAGGGGGCCATGGGAATGTTTGACGGCCTCGGAGGCGTCCGGGAAGAAGGTTCCTCCTACCATCTGGCGAAGGTGACGAAAACGCCCGTCATCCTGGTGGTGGATGCAAAAGGGATGGGCCGCTCCCTCATACCCCTGATCGCGGGTTTCCTGTCATATGACCGGGAGGGGCTGGTCAGGGGGGTGATCCTGAACCGGATGTCCGGCTCCTATTATGGGACGATAAAAGCCCTGATCGAAGAAGAGCTGGGGATCCGTGTGCTGGGGTATTTTGAGGATCAAAGGCGTTTTCGCATAGAGAGCAGGCATCTTGGCCTCATGCTCCCCCATGAAATGGAGGATATCAGGGCGCTGCTGGAAGAAATGTCGGAAAAGTTCCGGGAGACGGTTTCGGTCCCGGAGATCCTGCGGATCGCGGAGCAGGCGGAAGAGCTTGAAAAAAGGGATATGCCTGGCATCGGCAGGGGGAAGCCCCATGGCGCGTCTCCCCTGATCGCCGTGGCGAGGGATGAGGCGTTTTGTTTTTACTATGAGGACAACCTTCTCATGCTGGAAGAAAGCGGAGCGCGGCTAAGGCCCTTTTCCCCCCTTCATGACCGGAGGCTGCCGGAGGGATGCGGGGGGCTCTTGATCGGGGGCGGGTACCCGGAACTGTACGCGGAGGCCCTTGCCGCCAACACGGGGATGCTGGCTGAAATAAAGGACGCGGTGGCGGACGGGATGCCAACGGTGGCGGAATGCGGCGGATTCATGTACCTGCATTCGGCGATCATCGACAAGGCGGGGAACCGCCATGCCATGGCGGGCGTCCTCCCGGGGGAATGTTATGAGACCGGCAGGCTGGTACGGTTCGGGTATGTGGAACTGGAGGAGGAGACGCCGCGTTTTTTGCCGAAGGGAGAAAAGATCAGGGGGCACGAGTTCCATTATTATGACAGCGGGAACAATGGCCGCGACTGTGTTGCCGTAAAGCCGGCTAGCGGGAAAAGCTATCCCTGTGTGATAGCGGGAGAGGGCTGCTGGTTTGGATTCCCGCATCTTTATTATCCGTCAAACCCGCATTTCGCGGAAAGTTTTGTGGAGAAAGCGGGAGCGTATCGGGGAGGTGGAAGGTTTCATGGATAATTCGCATCGTTTTTTTGAAAACCGGGAATGCAGGTATTTTCCCTGCCACGAGGGCCTGGAGGAGTTTAACTGCCTGTTCTGCTACTGTCCGCTGTATCACAGAAAAAATTGTCCGGGAGCCCCCCGGTTTGTGGAAAAAGGGGGGCAGAGCCTCAAGGTTTGTACCAATTGTACTTTCCCCCACAGGCCGGAGAACTATGATGTGGTGGTAGGGCTGCTGAAGGCAGGGGAGGAAGGAAAGGATACGGCTGCGGGCTGAACTGTTGCCAGTTCAGCCCGCGCCATTCGCAAAGCCGCGCTTACGCGCTCTCCGGCGCTGTGCGCCTGCCTTTGCTCATAAATGGCGCTCCCTCGGCAGCCGTATCCGGAGGAAAATTCGTGCGAGCACGATTTTCCTCCGAACACGGCTGCGGGCTGAACTGTTGCCAGTTCAGCCCGCGCCATTCGCAAAGCCGCGCTTACGCGCTTTCCGGCGCTGTGCGCCTACCTTTGCTCATAAATGGCGCTCCCTCGGCAGCCGTATCCAGAGGAAAATTCGTGCGAGCACGATTTTCCTCCGAATACGGCTGCCGGCTGAACTGGTATGAAAATATTGCGGCGACATTGGTTGAAAAATCGCTGTGGTTATGGTAATTTATATGATATATTTAGATAATGGGAAAGGGAACGGATGGGAGGAGGACATCATGGCACTGAGCAAAAAGCCTGTGACGGGCATGAAGGATATTCTGCCGGAGGAGATGCAGATCCGGGATTACTGTATTCAGATCATCAAGGAGACTTACGGCAGGTTCGGATTTACTTCTATCGAGACCCCCTGTGTGGAAAATATCGAAAATCTCACCAACAGGCAGGGGGGAGACAACGAGAAGCTGATCTTTAAGATATTGAAGCGGGGCGAGAAGCTGGATGTGGGGGCGGCTTCCACCGAGGCGGAGGTGGTGGACAGCGGGCTGCGGTATGACCTGACCGTGCCTCTGGTTCGCTATTATTCCAACAACGCGGCAAAACTGCCCTCGCCGTTTAAGGCGCTTCAGATGGGAAACGTGTGGCGGGCGGAAAGGCCCCAGAGAGGACGTTACCGCCAGTTTATGCAGTGTGACATCGATATTTTCGGGGAGGCTTCCAACCTGGCGGAGATCGAACTGATCCTTGCGACGGCTACTACGCTGGGCCGTCTTGGCTTCAAGGGGTTTGAGGTGCGGATCAATGACAGGCAGATCCTGCGGGCGATGGCGGCATACAGCGGCTTCCCCCAGGAAGCGTGGGATTCGGTCTTTATCACCCTGGATAAGATGGACAAGATCGGCCTGGAGGGTGTGGAAGAAGAACTTCTGGACAACGGTTTTGAGAGGGGATGCGTGGACAAGTACCTGGATCTTTACCGGGGGATCGGCCAGGCGGAGGACAGTTTGGCCTATCTGGCGGAGAAGATGGACGGCGTATTGGAGCCTTCCGTCACGGAGGGCCTGCGGGAGATCATAGACAGCGTACAGGCCACCAAAGAGGCGGATTTTAAGATGGTGTTCGACGCCACTTTGGTCCGCGGCATGTCTTATTACACGGGGACTATTTTCGAGATCGCCATACCGGAGCTGGGCGTAAGCTGCGCGGGCGGAGGCAGGTATGACAAAATGGTTGGCAAGTTTACGGGGAACGATGTGCCCGCATGTGGTTTTTCCATTGGCTTTGAGCGGATCGTGCTGCTGCTGTTGGAGAGCGGTTTCCAGATCCCGGGTAAGCCCAAGAAGTCGGCCTACCTGGTGGAGAAGGGCGTGTGCGGCCGGGAGCTGTGCGATGTGCTGGCGAAAGCCCAGAAAGCCCGGGAGAGCGGAGAGCAGGTGCTTGTGGCCCGGATGAACAAGAATAAGAAGTTCCAGAAGGAACAGCTGACGGCGGAAGGTTATCAGGAGTTTGTGGAATTTTATAAGGAAGGCTTGAAGAACTGACCGCCGGGAGTTCCGGCGGGGCATATGGGCGGGGCAGAAACAAAAAGCCGTAAGGACGGCGGAAAAGAGGAAGTCATGGCAGAGTCAATGAAAGGTTTGAAAAGGACCCATCGATGCGGGGAGCTTTCCGCGGCGGACGCGGGGAAAAGCGTCACCGTCATGGGGTGGGTTCAGAAGCAGCGGAACAAGGGCAGTATCATTTTTGTGGATCTGCGGGACAGATCCGGCATTTTGCAGGTGATCTTTGAGGAGAACGACTGCGGCGCGGAACATTTTGCGAAGGCGGAGAAACTGCGCAGCGAATATGTGGTCGCTGTGGTGGGAACTGTGGAGAAGCGGGCGGGGGCCGTGAACGAGAATCTGGCCACCGGGGAGATCGAGATCCGCGCCAGGGAGGTGCGGGTGCTCTCCGAGGCGGAGACACCGCCTTTCCCCATCGAAGAGGATTCCAAGACAAAGGAGGAGTTGCGCCTGAAATATCGTTATCTGGACCTGCGCCGGCCGGATCTTCAGCGGAACTTGATCCTGCGGAGCAAGATCGTCATGGCGATACGGGCTTTCCTGAGCAGGGAGGGCTTTTTGGAGATCGAGACGCCGATCCTGAACAAATCCACCCCGGAGGGGGCAAGGGACTACCTTGTGCCAAGCAGGGTGCATCCGGGCTGTTTTTACGCGCTGCCCCAGTCGCCCCAGATCTTTAAGCAGCTTCTGATGTGCTCCGGTTATGACAGATATTTTCAGATCGCGAAGTGTTTCCGGGACGAGGACCTGCGGGCTGACAGGCAGCCTGAGTTCACACAAGTGGATCTGGAGATGTCCTTTGTGGATGTTGACGATGTGATCGATGCCACGGAGCGGATGGTGGCGGAAGTATGCCGGGAGGCTATCGGCCTGGAGATACAGCTGCCGCTGAAGCGCATGACCTGGGATGAGGCCATGAACCGGTTTGGCTCCGACAAGCCGGACACGCGTTTCGGGATGGAGCTGACGGATGTTTCCGAGGTGGTGAGAGGCTGCGGGTTCGGCGTGTTCACAGGGGCGCTGGAGGCCGGAGGAAGCGTCAGGGGCATTAACGTAAAAGGACAGGCGGAGATGCCGAGAAAGAAGATCGACGCGCTGGTGGAATTTGCCAGGGGATACGGGGCGAAGGGCCTGGCATATCTTGCGGTGCAGCCGGACGGCACTTACAAATCTTCCTTTGCCAAGTTTATGACAGAGCAGGAGATGAAAGCCTTGGTGGAGGCTATGCAGGGAGAAGCGGGAGACCTGCTTTTGTTTGCGGCGGACCGGCTGAAGACTGTCTGGGCCGTGCTGGGGGCGCTGCGGGTAGAGCTGGCAAGGCAGCTGGGGCTCATCGACAACGATAAGTTCCATTTCCTGTGGGTGACGGAATTTCCCCAGTTTGAGTGGAGCGATGAGGAAGGGCGTTATGTGGCCATGCACCATCCTTTCACCATGCCCATGGAGGAAGACCTGGATATGCTGGAGACGGAGCCCGGCAAAGTACGCGCCAAGGCATATGATATCGTGCTGAACGGTGTTGAGCTTGGGGGCGGCAGCGTGAGGATCTTCCAGAGCGATGTGCAGGAGCGGATGTTTGAGGCATTGGGATTCACCAGGGAGAGGGCCCGGGAGCAGTTTGGTTTTCTGCTGGATGCCTTCCGGTACGGTGTGCCGCCTCACGCGGGGCTGGCCATCGGCCTGGACCGGTTTGTGATGCTTTTGGTAAAGGCGGAGAACATCCGGGAGGTGATCGCGTTCCCCAAGGTAAAGGACGCGTCCTGCCTGATGTCCGAGGCGCCGGGAACGGTGGAGCCGGGACAGCTGGAAGAACTGGGCCTTGCGCTTGTGAAGGGCGCGGAATAGGCGTTGGAGCCGGGCGGGTATCGGAAGGGCCCGCCGCGAGGAAGAGGATGAGGAATATATGTTATCTGCTTTCGGTGAGGGAGCTCTGGGAGCCGACGGAAGGCCGGAGCCGCATGGAGGAAGCGCTGCTCCGGGTGGATGCCGGACGCAGAAAGCGGGCGGAGCGCATGAGGATCGGCTCGGCGCAGGCGGCCTGTGTCGGCGCGGGATTGCTGCTGCAGCTGGCGGCGCGTGAGGCGCGGGGGGAAAGAATGGGGAGCGGCCTGTGCCGTATTGCGGTTTCGCAGGTGCTGGAGCTCCCGCCTGCCCCCATCGATTTCAGGATAGATTACGGGGAGAAAGGGAAGCCTTATCTGAGAGACTACCCTTTTTATTTTAACCTGTCACATTCCGGGGAATATGTGGCATGTGCCGTCTCGGACAGCGAGGTGGGCGTGGATATCCAGCGCTGCAGCCCGGCGGACGGGGAATGCCTGGGCCGTCTGGCCCGGCGCTTTTTTTCGGAGGAGGAGAGACGGGCGTTGGAACAGTGTGGGGACGGGGAGGAGCGGCGGAGACTGTTCTATCGTCTGTGGACCCGGAAGGAAGCTTACGGAAAGCTCACCGGGCAGGGGATCGTGCCGGTCCTGGAGAGATGTGTGCTGCCGCCCGCTTATCCCGCGGAGCCGGACGGGGCGGTGGTATGGCAGGAGTGGGCCTTCCCCGGGTACCAGATGGCTCTGTGCCGGTATGGGGAAGGAAGGCAGGAAAGCAGGACAGGGAAGAAAGGTTCGGGTATCTGATGAAACGATTGTTGAAATATTTGGCGGGTTATAAGAAAGAGACGGTGCTGGCGCCGCTGTTTAAATTGCTGGAGGCCGGATTCGAACTGCTGGTGCCGCTGGTGATGGCGAGTATTATCGACAGGGGCATCGCAAACCGTGACATGGGTCATATCGGCAGGATGGGTGCATGCCTTTTGGCGCTGGCGGCGGTGGGCCTTGCGGCGTCCATCACCGCCCAGTATTTTGCGGCCAGGGCGGCGGTGGGATTTTCTGCAAAGCTGCGGCAGGCGCTTTTCGACCATATCCAGGGCCTGAGCTTTACCAGTATGGATAAGGCGGGCACCTCCACGATGATCACCCGCATGACCAGCGATATCAATCAGGTCCAGTCCGGGATAAACATGGTGCTGCGGCTGTTCCTGCGGTCCCCTGTCATTGTGTTCGGTTCAATGATCATGGCGTTTACCATCGATGTAAAAAGCGCGTGGATCTTTGTGGTGGCGATCCCGCTGCTGGCCATAGTGGTGTTCGGCATTATGGTGTGGACCATGCCGCTGTATAAGAAAGTCCAGGCCGGGCTGGACCGGGTGCTTGGCCTTACACGGGAAAACCTTACCGGCGTCAGGGTCATCCGGGCCTTTCATAGGGAGCGGGAGGAGGAAGCCCGCTTCCGGGAAGACACCGGGGCCCTGGCCGCCAGCCAGATCTTTGTGGGAAAGATCAGCGCGGTGATGAATCCGGTCACATATGTGATCGTAAACGGCGCGGTCATCGCCCTGATCTATACGGGAGCGGTCCAGGTAAACATAGGGGCTCTCTCCCAGGGGGAAGTGGTCGCTATTATCAACTACATGTCTCAGATCCTGGTAGAGCTGGTAAAACTGGCAAACCTGATCATCACGATCACCAAGGCGCTGGCCTGCGCGGACAGGGTGGCGAATGTGTTTGAGATCACAGACCCGGGATCCCCGGAAGCCGTGCCTGAGAGCCGGGAGGAGGCATCAAAGGGCATAGGAGCGCCCTTCCTGGAGTTTGACCATGTGTCCTTGACTTATGAGGGGGCGGGGGACGAGACCCTCCACGACATTCATTTTAAAGTGGAGCGGGGGGAGACGGTAGGGATCATCGGGGGCACCGGCTCCGGCAAGACGTCCCTCGTCAACCTGATCCCCGGTTTTTATCCCGTCACGGAGGGCGCGGTACGGCTGGAGGGAAGGGATATCCGGCGGATACCGGAGGCGGAGCTGCGGGGGAGGATCGGAGTGGTGCCGCAGAAAGCGGTGCTTTTTAAGGGAACCATCCGCGGCAACCTGCAGTGGGGCAGGCCGGATGCCACGGAGGAAGAAATGTGGAGGGCTTTGGAGCTGGCCCAGGCTGCAGAGATCGTCGAGGGCAAAGAGGGGGCGCTGGACGCGGAGGTGGCGCAGAACGGCAGAAACCTTTCGGGAGGGCAGCGGCAGCGCCTGACGATCGCCAGGGCACTGGTGCGCAGGCCGGAGATCCTGATCCTGGACGACAGCGCCTCCGCCCTGGACTATGCCACCGACGCGAAACTGCGGGCGGCGCTGCGCGGCATAGAGGGAGAGACCACCACGTTTATCGTATCTCAGCGGGCGTCCACCATCCGCCATGCGGACAAGATCCTTGTCCTGGAGGACGGCCGGGCAGCGGGTATCGGAACACATGAGGAACTTCTGGCCGGCTGTGAGGTCTATCAGGAGATCTATTATTCCCAGTATCCTCAGGAACGGCCCGGGAGCGCAAAGGCGCAGGCAGCGGAAGGAGGTGTTGGGAATGGCGGCAGATAAGAAAGCCAGCGGGGCTTTGCGGCAGGTGCTGGCCTATATCCGAAGGTATTGGGTATTTCTTGGAGTGTCGCTGCTTTTGGCGGCGGCCACGGTGGCGCTGACCCTGTATGTGCCTGTTTTGACAGGCGACGCGGTAGACCTGCTCCTGGGGAAAGGACAGGTGGATTTTGCGGCGGTATTTGCCATTATGCGCAGGGTCGCCGTGGCTATAGCCGTTACGGCTCTTGCCCAGTGGGGGATGAACATCTGCAACAACCATATCACGTACCATGTGGTAAAGGACATCCGGGAGGATGCGTTTTCCCGGATCCAGGAGCTTCCGCTGAAATATCTGGATGCCCACGCCTACGGGGATATTGTGAGCCGGGTCATCGCGGACGTGGACACCTTTGCGGACGGGCTGCTCATGGGATTTACCCAGCTGTTTACCGGAGTGCTCACCATCGGGGGCACCCTGGTCTTTATGCTGGCTACCAACGTGCCGATCGCGCTTGTTGTGATCGGCATCACGCCGGTGTCCTTCCTGGTTGCGAGGTTTATCGCCACCAGGACCTATTCCATGTTTAAGCTGCAGTCGGAGACGAGAGGGGAGCAGACTTCCCTCATCGAGGAAATGGTGGGCAACCAGAAGATCGTTAAGACCTTTTCCCGGGAGGAGGCGGTGGAACAGCAGTTTGCGGAGATCAACGGAAGGCTGGAAAAGTGTTCCCTGAGGGCTATTTTCTTTTCCTCCATCACCAATCCCGCCACCCGCTTTGTGAACAGCCTGGTGTACGCGGGCGTCGGCATTTTTGGCGCGTTTGTGGCCATTCGCGGCGGCATCAGCGTGGGCCGGTTGTCCTGCTTCCTAAGTTACGCAAACCAGTATACGAAGCCTTTTAACGAGATCTCGGGGGTAGTGACGGAGCTTCAGAATGCGCTGGCCTGCGCTGCCAGGATCTTTGAACTGATCCAGGAAGAGCCCCAGACGCCGGACGACCCGGAGGCCAGGGCGCTTACGGATGCCGAGGGAACGGTGGAGATGGAGAATGTGTATTTCAGCTATGTCCCGGAGAAAAAACTCATTCAAAATTTTGACCTGCAGGTGAAGCCGGGGCAGCGCGTGGCCATCGTAGGCCCTACCGGGTGCGGGAAGACGACGGTGATCAATCTCCTCATGCGCTTTTACGATGTGGACAGCGGCCGGATCAAAGTGGACGGCACGGATGTGCGCCATATTACCCGGGGCAGCCTCCGCACCAGCTATGGGATGGTGCTTCAGGAAACCTGGCTGCGGGCGGGAACGATCCGGGATAATATACGCATGGGCAGGCCGGAGGCTACGGCGGAAGAAGTGGAGCAGGCAGCCCGGGCGGCCCATGCGCACAGCTTTATCCGGCGCCTGCCCCAGGGATACGACACCGTCATTACAGAGGACGGCGGCTCGCTTTCCCAGGGCCAGAAACAGCTTTTGTGTATTGCGAGGGTGATGCTCTGCCTGCCGTCCATGCTGATCCTGGACGAGGCGACTTCTTCCATTGATACCCGGACGGAGCTGAAGATCCAGAATGCCTTTGCGCGGATGATGGAGGGCAGGACCAGCTTCATTGTGGCCCATCGGCTCTCCACGATCCAGGAGGCGGATCGGATCCTTGTGATGCGTGACGGAAACATCGTGGAGCAGGGGAAGCATGAGGAGCTGCTGGCCAGGGGAGGATTCTATGCGGCTTTGTACAACAGCCAGTTTGCGGTGGCGGATCCAGGCAAGTAGCGATCTGGCTGGTCTGGGCTGGCGTTACGGGTAAAAATTGCGGATGTTACGTTATACGAGCGAAGATAACGAGTGTTATTATGAACGGATGAAAATAGCGGTCGTTATGCTATCTGCATAAGGATGCATAAGGAATCTGAAGTAGCCATCAGCCGGAGGGGAACGCATACGCATACAAGGGGAATGCGTATGCCCGCATGAGAAACACATACGCTTACAAGAGGAACACATATGTTCACAAGGGAACATATACGCTCATAAGGGGAACGCATATGCCCACAAGGGAATGCACAGGGGGATGTATGAAAGTATTTGACCGGCTTGCGCCGTTTATCCAGGAATATATATACGAGAACAAATGGGAGGAACTCCGTCCGAACCAGGTGGCGGCCTGCGAGGTGATCTTCGACAGTGACGAAAATCTGCTTCTGTCCTCGGGCACGGCCAGCGGAAAGACGGAGGCGGCGTTCCTTCCTGTGCTCACGGAGATGTACAACGATCCGCCGGGCTCTGTGGGCGTACTGTATATCTCCCCCCTGAAAGCGCTGATCAACGATCAGTTCAGGCGGCTGGAACAGCTCCTTCTGGACTCCGGCCTGCCTGTCACAAAATGGCATGGCGATGCCTCCGCTGCCGGGAAAAATAAGCTGCTCAAGCATCCGGAAGGGATCCTGCAGATCACCCCGGAATCCCTGGAGAGCCTGCTGACCAACAAGCGGGGGGCCTGTCTGTCCCTGTTCTCCGATCTACGCTATGTCATCATAGACGAAGTGCATTACTTCATGCGGGATGTGCGGGGAATCCAGCTGCTCTGCGTACTGGAAAGGCTTATGGCCCTCACCGGCGTCAACCCAAGGAGGATCGGCCTGTCCGCCACCCTGGGTGATCTTTCGCTGGCGAAGGAATGGCTGAACACGGGAACGGGGCGGGAGTGCGCCGCGCCGATCACGGAAGAAGGGAAAAGGCGTATCCGGCTTCATGTGGAGCGGTTTGTCAACTATGCGGACCAGAGGGATGTGAGGCAGCAGGAAAAAGACGCCGGCCGGAGGGCGGACGGCGCGGCCGTAGGAGAAGATGGCGGCGTACCTGGCGGCTGCGCGGGAGACCGTGCCCATTATGAGTATCTTTTCCGGCAGACCCTGGACAAGAAGACCATAATATTTGCCAACAGCCGGGAAGAAATCGAACTTATCATGGCCAACCTGCGGCAGATCGCGCTGAAAAATAAGGCCCCGGATGTATACCGGGTGCACCACGGGAACGTGTCCGCCCTTCTCCGGGAGAGCGCGGAAGAGGAGATGAAATCGGAGGAGGAAAAGATCGTTATCGGCGCAACGGTGACGCTGGAGCTTGGGATCGATATCGGTTCGCTGGACCAGGCGGTCCAGGTTGGCGCGCCTGCCAGCGTGTCCAGTTTTGCACAGCGCCTGGGGAGATGCGGGCGCAGAGGGCAGGTGCCCCAGATCCTGTTTACCTTTACGGAGAGCATTCGGGTCAATTCTGAGGATGTGCTGGGCCCCGTCAACTGGGAACTGATCCGTACCGTTGCCATCATCGAGCTGTATCTGAGAGACCGCTGGGTGGAACCCATACCGCCGCAGCGCCATCCCTATAACCTTCTGTACCACCAGACCATGAGCTGCCTGAAAAGCGGCGGGGAGATGTCTCCCGCAGCCCTGGCCCAACAGGTGCTTGGCCTGGCGAGCTTCCGGCATATCTCCCAGGAGGACTATCGGAAGCTGCTGGCGCATCTTCTGGATCTGGGGCAGCTGGAACGGACGGAGAGGGGCGGCCTTCTGATCGGCCGCGCCGGAGAGCCGGTGGTAAACAGCCACAAGTTCCTTACCGTGTTCCTGGCGCCGGAATACCTTCTGGTGAAAGAGGAAAACAGGACGATCGGGACGGTGGACAAGGTATATCCGGTGGGAGTCCGCTTCGCCCTGGCAGGATTGTCCTGGGAGACGGTGGATGTGGACGAAAAGTCCAAGGTCATCTTTGTGAAGCGGGTGCCGGGGATCTCTGTTGTGGACTGGGATGTGGACTTTACGGCGGAACTGCATACGGTCCTGGTGCGGAAGATGCGCAGTATCTTAAAAGGGGAGGAAGGGTATCCTTACCTGAGCGAGGGGAGCGGGGAGCGCCTGCGGGAGATCCGCTATATCACCCAGAACAGCGGGATCTTGGACACGCTGGTAACGCCCCTGTCCGACAGGAGGTTTGCGGTGTTTCCCTGGGTTGGGACCAGGCAGCTGGCGACGCTCCATTATGCGCTGGCCCAGAGAGGGATCAAAAGCAGGATCCCTTTCCACACCTCCGTTTATCTGGAGGTGATGTTTCAGGGGGAAAGGGAGGATCTGGAGCGTCAGATCCAGGACATCATGGGATCCGACCTGGATCTGTACAGTCTGCCGCTGCCGGGCAAGATCCAGATCTCGGGGAAATACAATGAATTTGTTCCGCAGGAGCTGCTGCGCAAGCAGTTTATTGAGGATTATCTGGACTTTGAGGGGCTGAGAAGGGATATTTTCCACCGGGCAGGCGAAAGCGCCGGGCAAGAGAGACCTTCCGCCGCAGGGATGAGAAAAAGCGGAGAAACGTAAAAAAGGGGAGAAAAGCAAAGAGGGGAGAAAAGTAAAGAACGGAGAAAAGCAAAGAGGGGAGAAAAGTAAAAAGGGGAGAAAAGCAAAGAGGGGAGAAAAGTAAAAAGGGGAGAAAAGCAAAAAGCGGAGAAACGTAAAGAACGGAAAAAATAAAAACGGGGAAAAGTAGGAAAAATGGAGTAAACGTAGAAAAAGAAAGGAGACAAAGGGAATGAAAGCATTGTTTATCGGAGGGACAGGAACGATCAGCACGGCCATCGTGGACCGTCTGGCGGAGGAGCCCGGCTGGGAGGTATGGCTTTTGAACAGAGGAAACCGCAGCCAGGTGATCCCGGAGGGCGTACATCAGATCCTGGCGGATATCGGCGATGAGGCCGCCGTGCTGGAGAAGTTGGGAGACAGGTACTTTGACGTTGTGTGTGAATTTATCGGCTTTACGGTGCCGCAGGTGGAGCGGGATCACCGCCTGTTCCGGGGCAGGACCGGGCAGTATATCTATATCAGCTCCGCCTCCGCGTATCATAAGCCGGCGGCAGGGTATGTGATAACGGAGGGAACGACGCTGGCCAACCCTTACTGGCAGTATTCCCGGGACAAGATAGCATGCGAAGAGTTCCTGATGAAAAAATACCGGGAAGAGGGATTCCCGGTCACGATCGTGCGGCCCAGCCACACTTACGACGAGAGGAGCGTACCGGTGGGAGTCCACGGAAAGAACGGTTCCTGGCAGGTGATAAAGCGGATGATGGAGGGAAAGCCGGTGATCATCCAGGGTGACGGCTCCTCTCTCTGGACGCTGACTTACAACCTGGATTTTGCCCGGGGATTTGTTGGGCTGATGGGAAACCGCCATGCCATCGGGGAGGCGTTTCAGATCACCGGGGATGAGACGCTTACCTGGGACCAGATCTACCAGACCATAGCGGACGCGCTGGGAGTGAAGCTGAACGCATATCATGTGGCCACGGATTATCTTGCCGCGGTGGGAGACAAATACGGGTACGATTTTACCGGCGGGCTGAAGGGAGACAAGTCGGTATCGGTAGTGTTTGACAACAGCAAGCTGAAACGGGTAGTGCCGGATATGGAGACCACGGTGGGATTCCACCAGGGCGTAAGGATGGTGCTGGATTATTGTATGGCCCATCCGGAAGAGTGCCAGAAGGAGGACCCGGAGTTTGATGCGTGGTGCGACAGGGTGGTGGACGCCCTGGAAGCGTCCAAGGCGGGGATCTGACCGGCTACAGCGCGAGGGGGCAGCCCCCTCTTCCCTACTGCGGGAAGGCCCCCTTCCCGGCGACACATTTTTTGTATTCTTTTTTGTAAAAAGAAATGGACAAGACCGTCGCTATCACCCAGCCAATGGGCCATGCGCACCATATGCCTGTCGCGGAGCCCGTCAGATCGGAAAGGACAAACGCTAATACCACACGGAGGATCAGATCCGTGAATGTGCCGACCATAAACTGGCGCATCGCGCCGATCCCCCGGAGGATGCCGTCCGCGACCAATTTCGCGGACACGGCAAAATAAAAGGGCGACAGTATCCATAAGAACTGCCTTCCGGTAACCAGCGCCGCCGCGGAACTTTTTTGCATAAACAAAAGAAGCAGGAACTTTCCTAAGAAGATATAGACCACGCAGAAAGGAACGCACAGGCACCATACCATTTTTATCCCCGCACGGAAGCCGTCCCTGATCCGTGCGTATTTCTGGGAGCCGAAATTCTGTGCCGAGAAGTTGGAGATCCCGTTCCCGATCGTGGTAAAGGATGTGATGACCATATTGTTTAGTTTGACCGCCGCGGAGTAACCAGCCATGACGGAGGCGCCGAATCCATTGATCACGCTCTGGATCAGGATGTTGCCGACGGAAATGAAGCTCTGCTGTAAAATGCTCGGCACAGCTATCAATAAGATCTTTTTCATCAGATCCCGGTCAAATAACTTCGGCTTGCCCGGCACCGGGATCTTTTTAAGCCTTACCCACACAGTGCGCACGGCCAGGACGCAGCTGACGCCCTGGCATAAAAAGGTTGCCCACGCCACACCGGAGACGCCCATGCGGAATGCCTTTACGAATAAGATGTCCACCGCGATATTTGACAGGGAGGAGGCCGCCAGAAAATAAAAAGGTGTCTTTGAATCCCCCAATGCGGAGAAGATGCCGGTGGCGATATTGTAAAAAAACACAAAGGGAAGCCCCCATATGTAAATGTCCAGGTATAATTTTGAGTCGGAGAATACTTCGCCCGGCGTCCTGATCAGGCGAAGCAGGGAGCCGCAGCCGAGAATGCCCGTGGCCATCAGGACCAGGCAGAGGAAAGCGCTGAAAATACAGGCTGTGGATACGGCGGTCTTCAACCTGCCGTATTCCTTTGCGCCGAATAATTGGGAAACGATGACGGAGCAGCCCATGTTGCACCCAAAGGCGAACGCGATAAAGATAAGCGTGATCTCATAGCTGTTTCCGACGGCGGCCAGCGCGTTTTCCCCGATAAATTTACCCGCCACCAGGCTGTCGGCAATATTATAAAGCTGCTGAAACAGGATGCTGCCAAACAAGGGCAGGCAGAATTTCCACAATACGGTCTGGGGATCTCCTACCGTTAAATCTTTGTTCATAAAAATCTTGATCCTTCCTGAGTGAGTTGCCGTAACCGTTCAGCCGGCGTCTTTAGCGCCATTTTTATGGGCAAAGGCGGGCGCACAGCGCATGCGGGCGCGGCAGCGCGGCTTTTGGGATGGCCTCATCTGAACGGCGGCAATTTAATTTACTTCTTTCCGAAAGTATATTATAATACACGCTTTGCAAAAATGTAAATACATCTATTCATATATTAAGGAGGTATCAGGATGTGGTTTTGGTTTGCGCTTGGTTCAGCGGTCTTTGCGGCGCTGACATCTATTTTGGCCAAGGTGGGGATTGAGGGTGTCGGCTCCAATCTTGCCACTGCGGTCCGTACAGTGGTGGTTGTCATCATGGCGTGGGGAATGGTGTTTCTCACCCATCAGCAGAACGGTATCAGGATGATCAGCCAGAAAAGCTGGATCTTCCTGATCCTGTCCGGGCTTGCCACGGGAGCCTCGTGGTTATGCTATTACAAAGCGCTGCAGATAGGGGAGGCTTCAAAGGTCGTCCCCATCGATAAGCTGTCCGTAGTCATCACCCTTGTGCTGGCATTTGTCTTCCTGCATGAAGATTTTACCGTGAAATCGGCGGTGGGCTGTGTCTTGATCGGGGCGGGGACCTTGATGATGGTCCTGTGAGGCGGCCTTTGGAATTTAGAAATTGTTTCTTTTTTCTTTATAATTTTGTTAGCACTCGCTCTTGACGAGTGCTAACAAACGTGGTATAACAGAGTCAGAACGAAGGAGATGAAAGAATTACAGCCGGGGAACATGCAGTTGTAATACTTCATCCCTCTCCGGGAAACAATATTTTTGACGGCAGTCACGTATGTTAAAAAAAGGAGGAATGACTTATGTTGATGCCCAGTATTTTTGGAGAGAACCTGTTCGATGATTTCTTTGATGAGTTTGCACACCCCATGCGGTCTGCAAGGTACGGAACTCCGGCCACTAATGTGATGCGCACGGATATCAAGGAGAATGATAACGGTTATGAGCTGCACATTGACCTTCCGGGATATCGGAAAGAGGATGTGAAGGCGGAGCTGAAAGACGGCTATATGACCATCAGCGCCGAGACCAAGAAAGACAACGACAGCAAGGATGACAACGGAAAGTACATCCGCCGTGAGAGATATTACGGGACCTGCAGCAGAAGCTTTTACGTAGGCGAGGATGTGACCCAGGAGGATATCAAGGCGAAGTTCGAGGACGGTATCCTGAAGCTGTTTGTGCCGAAAAAGGAAGCGGCGCCCAAGGTGGAGGAGTCGAAGTATATCCAGATCGAGGGTTGACCGGCCGGCGGGAAGGGAGCCTGCCCGAAGCGAGATGCTTCGGGCAGGTTTTTTCTTGCAATCCCCTCTAAAAGGCACTATAATAGAGGCGGTAAAACGGTAAGGGAGAAAGGATGGAGAAAAGATGCCATTAAATACGATCGCCATGTTGGTGCAGACATGCGGCATTCTCATTCCGCTGGTGGGGATCTTTGTGCTGATCCAGAAAGAACAGAGCAAGACTTCCATGTATCTGATGCTGACAAGTTTTGGAAGCCTGATCATGAACGGGGGATACAGCCTGCTTCTGCGGGCAAAGACCGCGGACCTGGCGGAGTTCGGATATTATGTGGAATACACCGGAACAATTGTCTTTTATCTCTTTTTCGCGTTGTTTTTGATCTCCTATTTCCAGATCCGGCATATCAGGGGGCTGCTCATTTTCTGGGCGCTGTTTGAAACGTTTAATTTCATCAGTATGCAGGGGCTTGTGAAGATGGAGCTGTTCTTCCGGGATCTTTCCTTTGAGATGCCGGAGCAGAGGGGGTTCGTGAAGGTAAACCTTCCGCAGGGGCCGCTGACTACCATACGGAACTGCTGTATCTGCGTGTTCCTTCTGTACGGGCTGGTCTATACCATGTTTAAAATGCACAAGGTAGCCTCCCGGAAAGAAAAAAACAACATCGCGAGGCTGGCGGGGGCGCAGGCAATCGTGATGGTGTCCCTGGTGCTCATGCTGATCTATGAGTTTGACTATGACATCGTGCCTATCCTGAGTTCCTTTTCCATTCTGTTCATCATCCTGGGCGTGGTGCACGGGGAGATGTTCAGCGTTACCGACAGAGGGCGGGAATGGGTGTTTGAACACATGGAGGGCGCCTTCATCATTGTGGACAGTTCCTACGGGTATCTGGATTCCAACGCTTATGCCCGCGGGATCTTCCCGGACCTGAAAAAGCGGAGGAAGAGTGAAAAGATCTCCGACGAGCTGTACCGCATGATGGTGAATGAGTCGGAGGGGGAAGAGATCGACGGGAAATATTATGAGAAGCAGATCGTCCCCCTTGAGAATAACGAGGGGATACAGGGATACAGCCTTGTCCTCATGGATGTGACAAGGCAGCACAACCTGATGCAGGAACTGCAGGAGGAAAAGCAGAATGCGGAGGATGCCAATCAGGCAAAATCCGTCTTTATGTCGAATATGTCACATGAGATCCGGACCCCGATGAACGCCATCGTGGGGATGACGGAGATCCTGCTGCGGGGCGATCTGCCGGACCAGGAGCGGGGATACCTGTACAATATCCAAAATTCCGGGAACGCGCTCCTGAGGATCATCAACGATATCCTTGACTTTTCCAAGATCGAGGCCGGGAAACTGGAACTCACGGAGGATCAGTATGAGCCGGCGTCCATGCTGGGCGATCTGGGGATGATCTTTTTAAACCGCATTGGGGACAAGGAGGTAGAGCTGCTGTTCGATATCGACAGCGCGCTCCCGGCAAAGCTTTTCGGGGATGAGCTCCGGATCCGGCAGGTGATCATCAACATAGTCAACAATGCCATCAAGTTCACCGACGAGGGGTATGTCAGGCTGGCCATACAGGTCAGGAAGGTGGAAGGCGACAGCATAGAGCTGTATTTTTCCGTGAAGGACACCGGCCTTGGGATCGCGGAGGAGGACCTGGGCAAGATCTTCTCTTCCTTTGAGCAGGTCGATACCAGGAAAAACCGCTACAAGGAGGGCACCGGCCTTGGGCTTTCCATCTCGAAACAGCTGATCGAGATGATGGGCGGCAGCATAGCGGTGCGGAGCGAATACGGCAAGGGCAGCGAATTTTACTTTACCATCATACAGAAGATCGTGGACGCCCGCCCGGCGGCGGATCTGAAGGAGGAGAACCGGGATAAGGAGATCCTTTTCCGGCTGAGCAACCCTTATCTGCGGAAGGCGGCGGAGAAGCTGACGCAGGCTTACCGCCTGAAGACGGCGGGGGAGACTGTCTCGGCGGACGGGGAGCCTGTGAAGTATCTGTTTACGGACAGCCTGGACCTGCTTACCGGGGAAGAGCGGGATCTTTTGAAAAAGTGGAAGACGACGGTCTATGTTTTGAACAATCCCATGCTGGAAGCGGAGACCGTACCGGGGGCTATCTCCCTGCATAAGCCTCTGTACAGCGTAAACTTCTGCCAGGCGGTCAACCGGGAGATACGGGGGACCGGGGCGAAGACGGAGACCGGCCTGAACTTTACCGCCCCGGAGGCCAGGATCCTGCTGGTCGATGACAACGAGATGAACCTGAAGGTGGCGCAGGGGCTCCTGGAGCCGCTGCACATGCAGATTGAGACGGCCTCGGACGGCAGGCAGGCGGTGGACGCGGTACAGAAGAAGCGGAATTATCACCTGGTGTTCATGGACCACATGATGCCTGTGATGGACGGCGTGGAGGCAACCCATGAGATCAGGAAGCTGGAGGGGGATTATTTTCAGCAGCTTCCCATTGTGGCGCTGTCCGCAAACGCCACCACAGAGGCCAGGAAGATGTTCCAGGAGCAGGGGCTGAACGATTTTGTGGCGAAGCCTATCCAGATGCGGGATATCTGCGAATGCCTCCGCCGGTGGCTGCCGAAGGAGCTGGTGAAGGAAAGCACCGGGGAGGATACGGCCCGGGTGGAGCCGGAAAAGGCGGCGGAAGAGCTCCCGGCGATAGAGGGGCTGGATGTGGCCGAGGGGATCAAAAACTGCGGTACGCCGGAACTGTTTTACAGCCTCCTGGGAGATTTTTACAAGCTGATCGACCCCAAGAGCGAAAAACTGCGGCAGTGCCTCAGGGAGAACCGGATCCGGGATTACACCATAGAAGTACACGCGCTGAAAAATACGGCCAGGATGATCGGCGCCATGGAACTGTCCGGCCTGTTTTACGAGATGGAAAAGCTGGGGAACGCGCAGGAGGCGGACCAGATCAGGGAGCGGACGCCGGAGGTCCTCAGGCTTTACAACAGCTATAAGCCCATCCTGGCGAAATATGCCGTGGAGGAGGGCGGAAAAGAGAAGGTCTCCCGCGCCGAGATACGGGAGACGCTTGGGAAGCTTTACGACGCCATGGATTCCTTCGACCTGGACGGGGCGGACGAAGCGCTGAAGACATTGAAGAAATATGAGCTCCCCGAGGAACTGCGGCCTCAGCTGCAGCAGCTGGACGCGCTGGTGGCGGATGTGGCCATGGAAGAAACCATGGAGCTGGCAAAGCGGATGAGCGAAGCGCTGGAGGCGGAAGATACAGAAGTTCCGGAGGCCCCGGAAGATGCGGAAAACCCGGAAAACCCGGAAGCCCCCCTGATCCTGGCTGTGGACGACGACAAGCTGAACCTCAGGGTGGTTTCGGAGATGCTGGGCGGCCAGTACCGGGTCAGGACGGTGACGTCGGGCATGGATGCGCTGGGATTCCTGGAAGGCTGCATCCCCGCGCTGATCCTGCTGGATGTCCATATGCCGGACATGGGAGGGCTCGATGTGATACGCCGGCTGAAGGAGACGGACCGGTATGCGGATATCCCGGTGGTGTTCCTCACATCGGATGACCAGGAGGACACGGAGGTACAGGGCTTCTATGAGGGCGCGGTGGATTTCCTGAGGAAACCCTTCCAGAAAGACGTGGCGATCCAGAGGATCCGTAGGATCCTGGAGCTGGATTATCTGCGGAAACATCTCCAGAACGAGGTGGAACGGCAGACCTCGATCGCGGAACAGCGGCGGGAGAGCGTGGAACGTCTCTCCATGCAGATGGTGCAGGCCCTTGCCAATGCAATCGACGCCAAGGATTCCTATACCAACGGACATTCCACAAGGGTGGCGGAGTATGCGGTCATGCTTGCGGAGAAGATGGGGTACACGGGAGAACAGCTGGAGCGGCTGCATTACGCGGCGCTGCTGCATGACATCGGGAAGATCGGGATCCCCAGGGAGATCATCAACAAGCCCTCCCGGCTGACCGATGAAGAGTACGAGATCATCAAGACCCATCCTGTCATCGGCGCGAACATTCTGAAAGAGGTCTCGGAGATCCCGGAGATCTCCGTCGGGGCAAGGTGGCACCACGAGAGATACGACGGGAAAGGCTACCCGGATCATCTGGCCGGGGAGGAGATCCCGGAGCTGGCCAGGATCATAGGGGTCGCGGACGCTTATGACGCCATGACTTCCAAGCGCAGTTACCGGGGAGTGCTGTCGCAGGAGACGGTGCTGGGCGAGCTGAAGAAGGGCATGGGTACCCAGTTTGACCCGCGGATCGCGGAGATTATGATAGAGAGAGTGAAAGAAGATAAGGATTATACTCTGCATGAGTGATCCCAAAAGGCAGGAGGTAGATGCAATGCAGCATATTTTGATCGTAACGGAAAAGAACAGTCTTCTTGTGAGGTCCGCCGCGGAGCTGTTTCGGGAAATGGAATATGAGGTGACAGTCACAGGGCTGGACATAGAGGAGATCTCGAAGCTCCAGGATCCCTATGAGGCGCTTGTGCTGTACATGGAAAGCGACGGGCAGGAAAAGCAGCAGGATATCGTGTATCTGCGGGATAAGGCCATTCAGGAGGATATGCCCGTCTTTTTCCTGGGAGACGAGGAGGAAGCGCTGAAGCGCCTGATCCCGGACCATGTCCTGAGGCATGTGTTCCAGCGGCCCATCGACATCAAGCTGGCCGTTCAGAAAATAGACGAGTACATAAAGAAGTTCGGGAGGCAGAGCAAGAAGAAGATCCTGGTGGTGGACGATTCCGGGGCCATGCTCCGCAATATCAAGGGATGGTTTGAGGATAAATATCAGGTGATCCTGGCCAATTCCGGGGCCATGGCCATCAAATATCTGGCCACGAACCGGCCGGACCTGGTGCTGCTGGACTATGAGATGCCGGTCGTGGACGGACGCCAGGTGCTGGAGATGATACGGACGGAGACGGAGTTCTGCGATGTGCCTGTGATCTTTCTGACCAGCAAGAACGATAAGGAGAGCATCCTAAAGGTCATGGCGCTGAAACCGGAGGGGTATCTCCTGAAAACCATGGAGCCGGAAAAGATCGTGCAGGAGATCGACAATTTCTTCGAGAAGGAAAAGCGCCTGTAGGCCGGGGAAAACCGGATGCCCCGGGGCGCTTTTTGGGGGGGAGGCAGGGCAGTTATCCGCCGCCAAAGACATCGGCAGCGGATAACTGCCCGGAAAATATCAGGGCCTGACGGGCTCTTCCGTTTTGCTTTCCCAGGCGGCAAGCCGGTCCAGCGTTATCACATAAGGATGATTGTAAACATAACGGATGTAATCTTTGCTGTTCTGCTCATGGATATGTATGGTATGCCAGGTCAGGAACCAGCACCATTCCACGCCCTTTGCCGACAGGAGCCCGGGCTCCGGCAGAGGGCCGTTTTCGTGGTGGCAGACCGGCATCTTTTTTGCGGTCTGGCTTTTTACCCAGTTGTAGAGCTCCTCGTGGATGCCCTCCGAATAGGCGTCCCCGCCGATGCAGTCCACCACATCGTCGCCGGGGTACCATCCCTCGTGCATTTCGCCGGAATAGCCGAGCACCCAGATCAGGTTGTGGAGGCGGTGGTAATTGGTATATCGGTCATACATCAGGCGCCACAGTTTCTTAAAAGGTTCCGCGCCGCCTTTTCCCCACCAGAACCATGCGCCGTCAAATTCGTGCAGGGGCCGCCAGAGGACCGGGATTTCCAGCCGGCACAGCTCTTTCAGCGCCTCGGCGACGGCGTCCAGGTTGTCTAAGAGCCCCTGGTGGAGTTCCGTGCCGGGCCGGAGCAGTTCCTCCATGTCCACGCTTTCCTGGCTGGAATGATAGCCGACGCCGTGAGGCGGGATCCCCCAGTGCCAGCAGATGGAGACGATGCCCCCCATCCCGTGCCATTGGGCGGCCCTGCGGTTTACGCCCTCAAAGTCGTTTCCGATGTAATCCAGCCCCAGGATGGCGGGGCGCTGTCCGCTGACCTCTTCTATATAAGAGATCTCCTCCCAGCTGTTCCGGTTGCCGGGGCATTCCTGCTGGCCCGCCAGGATGCCGCGGCCTCCCAGGCGGCAGAGAAAGCCGTAAAGCCTGCGGGCAGGCGCTTGTGCCTCCGGGTCTGTGAGCGCATAGACCGGGCCTTCCTGTCCGTTCCGCGCCGTGTCTGCAGTTTCCTTTCTGGTTTCTTGTGTGGTCTCACTCATAAGGCAGGATCTCCTTTTGTTCCGTTTTTTTATCCGTTTTTTTAAGAGAAAGTTTTTTGAGAGAAAGCGTTGCCCTTCCCTTTGATAGCACCATATCATATCGGAAGTTATATGGCAAGCTTAAATTGCCTAAAAAAAGCTAATAAATGAAAAACAGAAAGCTAAATAAAATGCAAGAGAAAGAAATGCCCGGCTGCGCACAATAGTGCACAAAAAGCCCGGCCCCATATTAGACAAAATCACGAAATGAAGAAAGAGAAAGAAATGTCTATTGCACAGGCCGGGAAAATGTGGTAGAGTAAACGTAACTTAAAAAAGACTAAATTTACTTAAATTTAGCGGAAGGGAGTAACTTATGAACGAGAGCAAAATGATCGCACCGGTGGTGCCAAATGTTCCCTGGCAGGAGAAGCCGGAGGGGTTAAAGGGGGCGCCTGTCTGGAGGTACAGCGAAAACCCTATCATCGGCCGGAACCCTGTGGAGGGAGTGGCCAGGATCTTTAACAGTGCGGTGGTCCCTTACAACGGGGAGTTTATCGGCGTGTTCCGGGGCGAGCAGACGAACGGCATCCCCTACATTTATCTGGGAAGAAGCGCGGACGCCATCCACTGGGATTTCGACAAGGAGAAGATCCCTTTTGTGGACGAGGAGGGAAAGCCCTTTATGCCCATCTACGCGTATGATCCCAGGCTGGTCAAGGTGGAGGATACCTATTACATCATCTGGTGCCAGGATTTCTACGGCGCCGCCATCGGCATGGCCAAGACCAACGATTTCAAGACGTTTGTGAGGCTGGAGAACCCGTTCCTGCCCTTTAACCGGAACGCGGTCCTGTTCCCCAGGAAGATCAACGGGAACTTCTGCCTGCTGAGCAGGCCCTCCGACAGCGGCCACACGCCCTTCGGCGATATTTTCATCAGCGAGAGCCCGGATCTGGTGTACTGGGGCAGGCACCGTCATGTGATGGGAAGAGGAAACGAGTGGTGGGAGTCCTTAAAGATCGGCGGAGGCGCCGCGCCCATCGAGACCAGCGAGGGATGGCTTCTGTTCTACCATGGCGTAAGCGGAACCTGCAACGGCTATGTCTACAGCATCGGCGGGGCGATCCTGGATCTGGATAACCCTTCTATCGTAAAGTACCGCTGTGAGAATTTCCTGCTCACTCCCGAGGAGTGGTATGAGGAGAGGGGCTTTGTGCCCAACGTGACATTCCCCTGCGCGACCCTCCATGACCCCGAGTCCGGCAGGATCGCCATCTATTACGGATGCGCGGACAGCTATGTGGGCCTTGCGTTCACGAAATTTGACGAGATCATGGCTTATATCAAGGAGCACAGCGTGGTGCGCGGAGACGATACGGAGATCGGAAGGAGATAAGGCCGGGCCGCCGAAAGGGGGCAGGGCCGGCCGCCGAAAGCGGCGAAAGGAGAGGACAATATGAGTATGGCGGACGAGATGCGGGAGCATCTGACGAAAGAGATCATCCCTTTTTGGGAGGGGCTTAAGGATGAGGAAAACGGAGGCTATTACGGTTATGTGGGGCCGGACCTGAAAGTGGACCGGAAGGCGGTAAAGGGCTGTATCCTGAACAGCCGTATCCTGTGGTTTTTTTCAAACGCTTTCCTGACGCTGAAGGACGAGACCCTGCTTCCCTATGCGGACCACGCTTTTGCTTTCCTGACGGATCACTGTATGGATCCGGAATACGGGGGCGTTTACTGGTCTGTGGACTGGCAGGGCCGCCCGGAAGACACCACAAAACATATTTACAATCAGGCGTTTGCCGTCTACGCGCTGTCCTCCTACTTTGCGGCGTCCGGGAAGGAGCAGGCCCGGGAGGCGGCGCTGAATCTGTTCCGGTTCAATGCTCTGGGGTTCCGGTTCGGCACACTGCTGTTCAGCGCCATCTTCAAGGCACATCGACACAGGGTAGCCGCTCTCTTCAAGGAAGG
>CANPYT010000025.1 GCA_947588705.1 uncultured Acetatifactor sp.
CCTTCCTGAGGCTTCTTACGGACGAAAACGGGTTACACATCAGCCAGCGCGGCGTGACGGTGTCCACCTGCGGGCTCGTGCCCCAGATGCGGCGGCTGGCGGAAGAGAAGCTCCAGATCACGCTTGCGCTGTCTCTTCATGCCCCCAGCGACGAAAAACGCCGGCGGCTGATGCCTGTCGCCGAAAGGTATTCCATAGAAGAGCTGATGGATGCCTGCAGGTATTATTTCGAGAAGACCGGCAGGCGGATCACCTTTGAATACAGCCTGGTGAAGGGCGTCAACGATACAAGACAGGACGCGGAGGCCCTTTCCGCGCTGGCCGGGCCTTTGGGATGCCATGTGAACCTGATCCCTGTAAATCCCATAAAGGAGCGGGATTTTGTGCAGTCGGACAGGGCCAGGATCCGGGCTTTTCAAAATCAGCTTGAAAAAAATAAAATAAATGGTACTATTAGAAGGGAAATGGGCAGGGATATCGACGGCGCGTGCGGCCAGCTGAGACGCAGGACGATGATGCGGGCCGGGAGCGCCCAGGAAGACTGTGGGGGGAATGTAACGTGTTAAAGACGTTTTCCATAACCGATATTGGCAGGAAAAGGAAACTGAATCAGGATTACGTATATACTTCAGAGCAGCCGGTGGGTATCCTGCCGAACCTGTTTATCGTGGCGGACGGCATGGGCGGCCACAATGCCGGGGACTATGCGTCCAAGGCGACGGTGGAGACCATGGTGGAGAAGATCCGGGAAAGCGCCGCGCCGGAGCGGGTCAGGGTGCTGGATGAGGCCATCCAGGCCGCCAATGTGCTGATCCGGGCCCGCGCAAGGGAATCCGCGGACCTGGAAGGGATGGGGACCACTGTGGTGGCGGCGACCTGCGATAAAAACAGCCTTTGCGTGGCAAACGTGGGCGACAGCCGCCTGTATGTGGCAAACGGAAAGGAGATCCGCCAGATCACCAGGGACCACTCCTGGGTGGCGGAGATGGTGCGCCGGGGCGGCTTAGGCAGAGAGGAAGCCAGGAACCACCCGGACAGGAACATCATCACCCGTGCCGTGGGGGCGGACGACGAGGTGAAGGTAGACTTTTTCACAGTACAGCTCAAGGAGGGGGATCTGATCCTCATGTGTACGGACGGCCTGACCAACATGCTGGAGGATGAAGAGATCCGCATGATACTGGACGGGGCCCGGGACATGGTGGAGAAGGCGGAAGAGCTGGTGGCAGCCGCCAATGACAGAGGCGGCCGGGACAACATCAGTGTGGTGCTGATTGACCCGCTGGCTTGACGCGCAGGCGCGGCCTGACGGGCAGGGGCGCACGGTTCCGCTGAATTTAGAATGGAGAGCATGTATGATTAAGATCGGAATGATGATCGGCAGCCGGTACGAGGTGCTGGAAAAGATAGGCACGGGCGGTATGTCTGATGTATATAAGGCGAAGGACCATAAGCTGAATCGGTTTGTGGCGATGAAGGTGCTGAAGCAGGAATTCAGCGAAAACGCCAATTTTGTCTCAAAGTTCCGCATAGAGGCCCAGGCGGCCGCGGGCCTGATGCATCCCAATATCGTCAACGTGTACGATGTGGGGGAAGAAAACGGCATTTACTATATCGTCATGGAACTGGTGGAGGGAATCACCCTCAAAAAATACATCGAAAAGAAGGCCCGGCTGTCCTATAAGGAGGCAGTCAGCATCGCCATACAGGTGAGCATGGGGATCGAGGCCGCTCACAACAATCATATCATTCATCGGGATATCAAACCCCAGAATATCATTATATCCAAGGACGGCAAGGTGAAGGTGACGGATTTCGGTATCGCCAAGGCGGCCACCAGCAACACCATCACTTCCAATGTGATGGGGTCGGTCCACTATACCTCGCCGGAACAGGCGAGAGGCGGGTACAGCGACGAGAAGAGCGACATCTACTCTCTGGGGATCACCATGTTCGAGATGCTCACAGGCCGGGTGCCCTTCAACGGGGAGACGACGGTGGCCATCGCCATCAAACACATTCAGGAGGAGATGCCGCATCCCACGGAATTTGTGCCGGAGATACCGGGGGCCGTGGAGAGCATTGTGTTAAAGTGCTGCCAGAAATCTCCCGACAGGAGATACCAGAACATTCAGGAACTGATCGCGGACCTGAAACAGTCCCTGATGAACCCGGACGAGGATTTTGTGGTGCGGAATGACCCCGATATGGAGGGCGGGACCCGCATGATCTCCGAGGGGGATATGGCTCAGATCAAGCGCCGGGCGGCCTACCAGCAGGAGTATGAGGAGCAGGACACCATGCGCCTGCGCCCGGAAGCGGCGGAATATTATGAGGCTTCCGAGGATGGGGACGATGCGGATGAGTACGACTACAACCCGGGCATGGAGCGGGTCACTACCCTGCTGGCAGTGCTTGGGGGGATCGTCATCTGTGTGATCGTGGTCTTCCTGGCGGTGCGCGTGTTCCGGGATATGGAGGACAGCCCGGAGGAAGGGCAGCCCGGCAACATCATCCTCACCGACGACGAGGAGCCGGACGGCTCCCAGGATGAGACGGAATATGTGCCGATGCCGGATGTCTTGGGAAGGACAGTGGAAGACGCCCGGAATGCCCTGGCGGGGATCGGGCTGGTCTCCCAGGTGGAGTACGAGGAGTCTGACACCGTGGATGCAGGCGTGGTCATGGAGGCGAATGCCGAGGCCGGGACCGACCTCCCGGTGGGAACCTTAGTGACCCTCACGGCCAGCGCCGGGCCCCATGGCATTGAAGTGCCCTCGGTGGTAAACCAGACCTATGAGCAGGCGGAGCAGACCCTTCTGGGACTTGGGTTTACCGTGGTCAGGATGGATGGCTACTCGGACACGGTGGCGGAGGGCGAAGTGGTATCCCAGGTGCCGGCGGCCGAGAGCAGGGCTTCCTCCGGCGCGGTCATCACCCTCACCGTCAGCCTTGGGAAGCCAAACAGCATGGTGGCGGTCCCGAATCTGCTGGGGATGACGGAGATGGACGGGACCGTGACGCTGAAGGAACAGGGCCTCAGCGTGGGGGATGTGAGGTACGAATATACGGACCAGTACGAGGAAGGGCAGATCTTTTATCAGAGCTATTCCTATAATTCCTATGTAGAGCCGGGGACCAGCGTGGATATCCGGGTCAGCCAGGGGCCGGAACCCATCGCGGAGACGCCGAAGCCGGTGACGTACCGCTGTAATATCAGCATTATTGCGCCAACGGTGGAGGAGGCGCCCGACTATGTGGCGGGGACGCCGGTAGAGCTGAAGCTTGAGTCGGATGACGGGAGAGTCCTGCTGGAGACCACCACCACCAGCTTCCCGCAGACGGTAAACTATTACAATCTCACCGTTTCGGGGGGCACCATTACGATGGTCTACACGGTGGAGGTACCGGGAACGCCGGTCATAGACCCGGACACGGGGGAAGAGTTTATCCCGGCTTCCACCACGGAGCAGAAAACCGTTACCAGAAGAGTTGATTTTGTGGAAGAGTAGAGAGGGAGGCTGTGCGCGGAAAACGGCGCGGAAATGGCGTAAAGCATGAGGGGAAAGATAATCAGGGGGATCGGCGGTCTGTATTATGTCCATGCCGTTTCGGAGGCGGGAGAGCCGCAGATCTATGAGTGCAGGGCCAGGGGGATTTTTCGGAAGGATCACCGGAAGCCCCTGGTGGGCGACGATGTGGAGATGGATGTGCTGGATGGGGGGCAGCTTCTGGGGAATATCCGGGAGCTGCTCCCGCGCCGCAGCGAACTGATCCGGCCGGCGGTGGCAAACATAGACCAGGCCATGGTGATCTTTTCCATCGTGAGCCCCCGGCCCAGCTTTAACCTGCTGGACCGTTTCCTGGTCAGGATGGGGCAGCAGGAGATCCCCTGTATCATCTGTTTTAACAAGCTTGACCTGGACGATGCGGGGGAGGGCGCCGGATACCGGGCGGTCTATGAGGGCTGCGGTTATCGGACGCTGACGGTAAGCGCCCGGGACGGCGTCGGCATAGAGGAACTGAAACGGCTGCTGGCGGGCAGGACTACCACCGTGGCGGGCCCCAGCGGCGTGGGGAAATCCTCTCTGGTCAACTGCCTGCAGTCCGGTACGCATATGGAGACGGGGCAGATCAGCGAGAAGATCCAGCGGGGGAAGCATACCACCCGCCATACGGAGCTTATCGCCGCGTGGGAGGATACTTATATCCTGGACACGCCGGGATTCAGCTCCCTGGAGCTGTCCGGCCTGGAAAAGGAGCAGCTGGCCGCGTATTATCCGGAGTTTGCCGCCTATGAAAAATACTGCAGGTTCAGCGGGTGTTCCCACATCGTAGAGCCTGTCTGCGGCGTCCGGGACGCGGTGGCGGAGGGGGCGGTCAGCAGGGTCCGGTATGACAATTACTGCCATTTGTATGAGGAACTGAAGAACAGAAAACGGTTTTAAAATAACATTCTACCGCTTCGCCCGGCCCCATCGGAGGCCGGGCGAAGCTTATCCGGCCCTTTCGGGCCACTTGAATTTCCAGACAACTCAGCCTGCGCCCTTCCCGAAGCGGCGCCGTCCGGCGCTGTGCGCCCGCCTTTGCCGGGCAAGGAGGCGGCCGCGGCAAAAAAGAAAAAAGTAAGAGGAATATCCCCCGCCTGTCCACATATATTGAAAAGAGAACGGAAGCTTTTTGGTGAGGAGGGCGGCGGGATGAATACGATCATTGGGCTTTTCCCCGCGAGGCAGCGGGATTTCTGGAAAAGGACGGCAGAGCGCCAGGAGGAGATCCAGGAGATCCGGCTGAGGGCCGGCCGGCCGATCGTGGTCTATATGGGGGAGCGGGAGCTGTTCCTGGACAGGGCGGGCTGCTTTACGGACAGTCTGTCCAAGGCCGCGGAGATCACGGCGGAGGAGCTGGAGGAGCTTCTCGGGCATATCTGCCGCTATTCCCCCTATGCCTATGAGGACGAACTGCGCCAGGGGTTTCTCACGGTGGACGGCGGGCACCGGATCGGGGTGGCAGGACAAGCCGTGCTGGAAAACGGGGGATATATCCGCACCATCAAAAATATCTCCTTTGTGAATATCCGGGTCTCCCATCAGGTGAAAGGGGCGGCGGACGGGATCCTTCCCCGGATGTACGGCCCGGGGGGCTTAAAGAGCGCACTGCTTTTGTCGCCGCCGGGCTGCGGGAAGACCACGCTGCTCAGGGACCTGATCCGGCAGATATCGGACGGCAATCCCTATGGGGAAGGCTTGACGGTGGGGGTGGTGGATGAGCGGTCAGAGCTGGCCGGTTCCTATTGCGGCGTTCCCCAGAACGACCTGGGGATGCGGACCGACGTGCTGGACGGCTGCCCCAAGGCGGCGGGGATGCTGCTCCTGCTCCGCTCCATGTCCCCGCGGGTGATCGCCATCGACGAGCTGGGCAGCCGGGAAGAGCTGGAACAGCTGAAAAAGGCGGCGGCCTGCGGGTGCAGGATCCTTGCCACCGCCCATGGGGAGTGCCAGGAGGACCTGGAGCGGCGGTTCGATGTGGATGCCCGGGGGTGGAGGCGGCTTTTTGACATGACGGTGCTTCTGGGGAAGGAGGGCGGCAGATGTGTGATCCGGCAGTTCCTGGAACCGGGAGGGCCCGCCTCCGTTCCCGGCGGGAGAGGGGAGAGGAATGCTTAAGGGGATCGGCGGCGCGATGATCTTTTCCGGGTGCCTGGGGCTTGGGATCTGGTACAGGGAACGGTTTGCGGGGCGGGTCCGGGCGCTGTACCGGCTGTGCGGGATCCTGGAGCTCCTTGCAAGCCAGGTGCGGTATGGCAGGGATGCGCTGCCGGAGTGCTGCCGCCATGCGGCCAGGCAGCTTCCCGATCCCTTTGGCCAGGCATTCTGGCAGGTGGCGGAGCGGATGCGGGAGAATACCGGCGCTTCCTTCGCGGAGGTGTTCCGGGAAAGCACGGCTCCTGCCCTGGAATCGCTGCCGCTGACAGATGAGGACAGGGAGATTTTTTTAGAGTTTGCCTCCGAGACCGGCCATACGGACGGGCGGATGCAGCTGGAGATCCTGGAGCAGAGCCGCGGGCGTCTGTGGGGAACGGCCCGGCGCCTGGAGGGAGAGAGCGGGGAAAAGGGAAGGATGGCGCTGGGGCTCGGCGCCATGGGGGGCCTTCTGCTGGTTTTGATCCTCTGGTAGGGCGGCTGTAAGAAAGACGGAAAGGCATGGGCGAGATATGGGAATAAGTCTGATTTTTAGAATAGCGGCGGTAGGGATCCTCGTGACGATCCTCAGCCAGGTACTGAAACACAGCGGCAGGGAGGAACATGCCTTTCTGATCAGCCTGGCCGGGCTGATCCTGGTGCTGACCTGGATCGTACCTTATATTTACGAGCTGTTTCAGACCATACAGACCTTGTTTTCACTTTGAGCGATTTGAAAGAAAGGCGGATCGTACATATGGAAGAGCTGATGAAAGTGGCTTTTCTTGGGATCGCCGGAGTGCTTCTGGCGGTGTTGTTTAAAAGCCATAAACCGGAATACGCCGTCTACATCGGCCTGGGGCTGAGCATCCTGATCTTTTCCTACGCCATCCGGCAGGTAGAAGCGGTGATCGGGCAGCTGGATCGGATCAAAGGGTACCTGGGCGGGGCGGAGAGCTATCTGTCCATCCTGTTAAAGGTGATCGGCATCACCTATATCTGCGAGTTCAGCGCCGGTATCTGCAAGGACGCGGGATACCAGTCGGTGGCGGGGCAGATAGAGGTGCTGGGAAAATTATCGGTCATGTTCGCGGGCCTGCCGGTGCTGTTTGCCGTGATCGAGCAGATCCAGAGCTTTCTGTGACGATGGGAACGGAGCGGGAGAGGGCGTTCCGGCGTGATAAGGGAACGGAAGGGGGAGATGGAAGATGGATTTGGATGTGTACTGGAAGGATTATGGCCTGGACAGGCTGGAAGAGGGGATGAGGACGCTCTTCCCCGCGGAGACCCTGTCTTTGGAGCATCTGATGGCGCAGGTGATGCAGGGCGATGTGGCGGGGGCGGCCAGGGACCTGTTCAAAGGTCTCACGGCGGATCTTTCGGGCCAGTTTTCCGGTATGCGGAATGTGTTTTTATGGCTTCTGGTGCTGGGGATCGTGTCTTCCCTGATGACGCATTTTGTGGAGATCTTCGACCAGCATCAGGTGGCGGAGGTAGGCTTTTATTTTATGTACCTTTTGTTTACGGTGGTGCTCCTGCGCTGTTTTTTCCTGGCGGCGGAGACGGCGGCAGCGGCGCTGGACAACGTGATCCTCTTTATCCGGCTGATGATCCCGGCGTACCTGATCTCCCTTGGGCTGTCTACGGGGGCGGCCACCGCGGCAGCCGCCACTCAGCTGATGCTCCTGGTCATATACGGGATCCAGAATATCCTGTCCGGGTGGCTTGTGCCGCTGACCTACAGCATGTGTATGCTTGTGGTGATCAACGGTATCTGGGTGGAAGAGAAGCTGACGCTGCTCATTGACCTGCTGGAAAAGGGGATCGGATGGATCCTGAAGGGGGCGCTGGGAGTGGTGACGGGCCTGAGCATCTTCCAGGCGCTGATCACTCCGGTAGTGGAATCCGTGAAAAATTCCGCCCTGCAGAAGATTCTGTCCGCCCTTCCGGGAGTGGGGAATACGGCGGACGGCGTGGTAGAGCTGGTCCTTGGGTCCGCGGTGATGATAAAAAACAGCATCGGCGTAGTGCTCCTGCTGCTTTTCCTGGCCCTGTGCGCCGCGCCCCTCCTGAAGATCGCGCTGATCTCCGGGGTCTTGAAATGCGCGGCCGCCTTTATGGGGATCGTCAGCGACAAGCGTATCACCTCCTGCGCTGACCGGACAGGGGACGCGGGGCTCCTGCTCTTGCGGACCGCGGGCACGGGGATGCTGCTGTTCCTGATTTCCGTGGCGGTGGTCACCGCCGCCGGAAAGGGGGTGTGACCATGTTCCACGGTTTGTTCCAGGTCATATGCCGGACGGGGATCTTTATGATCTGCGCCCAGGCCATCGTGCATTTCAGGCCCCAGGAATCCTATGAGAAGTACCTGAAGCTGCTGGTCAGCGTCATGGTGCTGATCCAGCTGTTCCTTCCGCTGGGGAGCCTGTTTACGGGGGCGGGAAGCCAGGACGCGGCCCGGGAGCTGGAGGCTTTCCGGGAGAGCCTGGAGCAGGGCATGGAGGAGGCAAGGCAGCAGGCGGAGGAGACGGATGCCCGGCTTCAGGAGATGACGCTTCAGGAAGTGCGCCGGCGCATGGAAGAGCAGGCGGCCGCGGAGGCGGAGATGGAAGACGAGGATCCCCCCGGCGGGGAAGAGCCGGCGCAGCCTGCCGATATCTCCGTGGAATTGCAGGATATCGCGGTGGAGGTGGGCCCGATTGAGAAAGGCGGGGCGCAGGGGAAATAGAAGCGTCCAGGCGCGGAACGCCGTTTTGTGGGAAAAGGCCGGGCTATGGCTGACCTGTTGCGGATAGAAGTAGGAGGAGAGATGAGATGAAGTGGCTGGGGAAAAAAGAAGGAGACTGGAAAGCCTGGTTCAGGGAAAAGAAATATGAAAGGTGGTTCCGCCGGGATAACCTGATCGTGCTGGTGCTGTCCGGCATCCTGGTCTTTATCATAGCGATGCCTATGGATTCCGGGAAAAAGGGCGGCTCCGGCGAAACCGCAAGCCCCGGGGCGGCAGGCTCCGGAGGGGCTTCCCAGGAGCCCTCCGGCATCGGAAGCCTCTGGGAAGGCCGGGAAGAGGGGACGGACAGCGAGGACGGGGAAGAGGCGGCTTTTGCGGAAGGAGTGTCGGACGAGAACTACGCGGCTTATCTGGAAGAGCGGCTTACAGACGCCCTGGGGCAGGTGGCGGGGGTGGGAAAGGTGCGGGTGATGATCACGCTCAGCGCTTCCAGCGAGCTGGTAGTCCAGCGGGAGAATCCCGTGACCCGCTCGGCTACCAACGAGACGGATTCCCAGGGGGGAAACAGGGTGGTAAACCAGGTGGAGACTCAGGATGCCGTGGTGTACCGCTCCCAGGGCACGGACAGCGAGCCTTATGTGATCAAGACGCTGCCGCCCCGGATCGAGGGGGTGCTGGTGGTGGCGGAGGGCGCGGGCAGCGGTACGGTAAACCGCACCGTCACGGCTATTGTGCAGGCGCTCTTTGACGTGGAGGCCCACAAGGTCTCCGTGGTGAAAATGGAACAGGGTCAGCGAGAGGAAAAAAATGTGGAATAGCTGTGTCTCGGTACGCATATCCCCCTGAAACAGCTCATACAATGAATTAGTAAAACGCAAAGAGGGGAAAATAAGTGAAAAACCTGATCAAAAAAAACCAGCTTATGATAACGGCCCTTGCGATCATGATCGCCATCGCGGGGTATCTGCAATTTGCGGGGTCCGGCATTGAGGAGGACTATCTGACGGTAAACGACGATACCGTGTACACAGGAGACGCCAGCGCCGCCGGTTCCGGCGATATCATCACGGAAAATTATACGGCGGGCGACCTGATGGGCCTGGAGACGGATGGGCTGCTGGATCTGTCGGAGGAGGACCTTTTAAACACCGATATGTCCGACATAGAAAGCCTGGATTCCGAGATAGAGGATTCCTATGTGGGCGATTATCTGGACTCCGGCCTTGAGATCGCCCAGGTTGACAGCAGCGGGTCACAGACCGTTGGCACACCGGAGGAAGGGGAGATCCCCGGGGAGGCGGTGTTTACCGCTTCCGGCGATGTGGCGGTAGTGCTCTCCGAGGCAAAGCTTCTGAAGGAGCAGACCAGAGCGCGGAACAAGGAGACCCTGATGGAGATCATCAACAGCGCCGGGCTTACCGATGAGCAGAAACAGGCCGCTGTAGACAGCATGGTACGGATGACCGAGATCGCGGAAAAGGAAGCGGCTGCGGAGATCCTGCTGGAGGCGAAGGGATTTACGGACGTGGTGGTGAGCATCAACGGCGACGCGGTGGACGTGGTAGTCAACGCGGTAGAGCTGGATGAGGCAATGCGGGCCCAGATCGAGGACATCGTAAAACGGAAGACCGAGATACCGGCGGAGAACATTATCATCAGCACTGTGGTGAGGTAAGAGATGTCCTTTTCCTGAAAAAACAGTAGGCTTTGTACGCTTTTTGTGGTACACTTTACATAACGGTAAATGATGGCAGGAAAGGACGGAAAGATAAATGAAGAGAGTGTTTTTGATCGTGCTGGACAGTTTCGGTATCGGCGAGATGGAGGACGCGGCTGCTTACGGTGATGTGAATGTAAACACCTTAAGGAGCGTGTCCTCAAGTCCGTTTTTTCACCTTCCCCACCTGAAGCGGCTTGGCCTGTTCCACATAGACGGCGCCGTGGGCGGTGAGCGGGAGGGGGAGCCCCTGGCAAGGGTGGCCAGGATGCGGGAGGCATCCCGGGGGAAGGACACCACCATCGGCCACTGGGAGATCGCCGGGATCTGCTCCCGGAAGCCGCTGCCGACCTATCCCGAGGGCTTCCCGGAGGAAGTCCTTGCCCCCTTCCGGGAAAAGACAGGGCGGGGTGTGCTCTGCAACCTTCCCTACTCCGGGACGCAGGTGATCCAGGAGTACGGGGACGCCCATATGGAGACGGGAGACCTGATCGTCTACACTTCCGCCGACAGCGTTTTCCAGATCGCCGCCCATGAGGAGATCGTGCCCCTGGAGCAGCTCTATGAATACTGCCGCGTCGCCCGGGGGATCCTCCAGGGGGAGCACGGCGTGGGCAGAGTGATCGCCAGGCCATTTCTGGGGCCCGCGGGAGGGCCGTTTACCAGGACGCCCCACCGCCACGACTTTTCTCTGCTGCCGCCTGAGACCACCATGCTGGATCAGCTGAAGGATGCGGGCAGGGATGTGATCGCCGTGGGAAAGATCAACGATATTTTCGCGGGGAAGGGGATCACGGAGGCTGTGGCCACCGGCGGAAACCAGGAGGGCATTGAGAGGACGCTGGAATATATGGACAGGGATTTTGAGGGCCTTTGCTTTGTGAACCTGGTGGATTACGATATGCTTTATGGCCACCGCCGGGATGTGGACGGATACGCGAAGGCGCTGAGCTATTTTGACGGGAGGCTGCCGGAGCTTCTGGGGAAGATGCGGGAGGACGACGTGTTGATGTTGACCGCCGACCATGGCTGCGATCCGGCCTATACGGCTACCACGGACCACACCAGGGAGCACACTCCTTTTCTCATGTACGGCAAAAAAGTGAAGCCCGGAAACCTGGGAACGCGGAAAACATTTGCAGACATAGGGGCGACTGTGTTACAATGCTTTGGTATGACACCCGCCTTTTCCGGAGAGGGTATGTTGGAGGTAGAAGGACAGTTATGAGCAACAACACAGAAGAAATCAGCCGGCGCCGCACGTTTGCGATCATATCCCACCCGGACGCGGGCAAGACCACGCTGACAGAGAAATTCCTGCTCTACGGCGGCGCGATCAACCTGGCGGGCAGCGTCAAGGGAAAAGCCACGGCAAGACATGCGGTGTCGGACTGGATGGAGATCGAGAAGGAGAGGGGTATCTCCGTCACATCATCGGTGCTCCAGTTTGAGTATGACGGCTACTGTATCAATATATTGGACACTCCCGGGCACCAGGATTTCTCGGAGGACACCTACCGGACCCTGATGGCGGCGGATTCCGCAGTCATGGTCATCGACGCGTCCAAGGGGGTGGAGGCACAGACGAGGAAGCTGTTCAAGGTCTGCGTCATGCGGAAGATCCCCATCTTTACCTTTATCAACAAGATGGACCGGGACGCCAGGGACACCTTCGAGCTTTTGGACGACATTGAGAAAGAGCTTGGGATCGCCACCTGCCCCGTAAACTGGCCCATCGGCTCGGGGAAGGGTTTTAAGGGGATCTACGACAGGGAAAAAAAGTGCGTGATCTCCTATGCCGGCACCGAGAAGGGGACAAAGGAGGGCACGGCCACGGAGATCCCGGTACAGGACGGGGCGCGTCTGCGGGAGATGATAGGCGACGAGCCGGCGGACAGGCTGCTGGAAGAGGTCGAGCTCTTAGACGGCGCCAGCGCGGAGTTTGACCTGGAGCTGGTTCGGAAGGGAGAGCTGACGCCGGTGTGCTTTGGCTCGGCCCTGACCAATTTCGGAGTGGAGATCTTCCTGAAGCACTTTTTGAGGATGGCGACGACGCCCCTTCCCAGGAAGGCGGATGTGGGGATGATCGACCCGGCAGAACATGAATTCAGCGCTTTTGTGTTCAAGATCCAGGCGAATATGAACAAAGCCCACCGGGACAGGGTCGCTTTCATGCGGGTCTGCTCCGGCAGGTTCGACGCCCAGATGGAGGTGCGCCATGTACAGGGCAACAAGGTGATGCGCCTGTCTCAGCCCCAGCAGATCATGGCGGATGAGAGGAAGATCCTGAGCGAGGCTTACGCGGGCGATATCATCGGCGTGTTCGACCCGGGTATCTTCTCCATCGGGGACACGCTCTGTATGCCGAAGGAATCCTTCCGGTATGAGGGGATCCCGACCTTTGCGCCGGAGCATTTTGCCAGGGTGCGGCAGATGGACACCATGAAGCGCAAGCAGTTTGTGAAGGGCATAGAACAGATCGCCCAGGAGGGCGCGATCCAGATCTTCCAGGAGTTTAACACGGGCCTGGAGGAGATCATCGTCGGCGTGGTGGGCGTACTGCAGTTTGACGTGCTCAAATACCGGCTGGAGAATGAGTATAACGTGGAGATCCGGCTGGAAAACCTGCCCTACGAGCATATCCGCTGGATCGAGAACAAGGATGAGGTGGATATAGCGAAGCTCACCGGGACTTCCGACATGAAGAAGGTAAAGGACATGAAGGGGAACCCCCTGCTGCTCTTTGTCAATTCCTGGAGCATCGGCATGACGCTGGACCGCAACAAGGGCCTGGTGCTGACGGAGTTTAGCAGGAACTGATCCACAGGGGAAATGGGGAGCGGATATCTTTGAGGGAGTATTTGAGGAATTTTTTGAAGGATTTTTTGAGAAATTTATTGATAAAAGGGAAGTTTAGGAACAGGACCGCCCTTCTGGCGGCTGTGCTGGGCCTTGCGCTGTGCGGGTGCGCCCCGGGGCTGCCCGGGCAGGAGACGGCTGCGCTAAGCCGGGAGGCGGCGGAACAGGATGGGGAGCCGCTCCAGAGAACGGATGTGACGGTTTCCGACCAGGCGGCGGCTCTGGAGCAGGGAGAGCAGCAGGAGGCCCATACGCTGGAAAAGCTGGATTTCCTGGAAGAGGGCAGCGGATTCGCCTATCGGGCGCTGAACGAGGCGGAAAGGATTTGGTACCGGGATATGGAGCAGGTCCTGGGCGCCATGGGCGCGGAGGCGGAGCTGTCCAGGGAAGCCCTGGAAGAGGGCCTGGGCGAGGCCGATATCGACAGGATATTCCAGTGCGTCATAAACGACCACCCGGAGCTGTTTTTCGTGGAGGGCTATTCCTATACCCGGTATACCCGGTACGGGAAGCCGGATGAGACCCTTTCCGTGGAGTTTTCCGGCAGATACAGCATGGATCCGGAGACCGCGGGAAAGAGGCGGGAACAGATCCGGGCAGCCGCGGACAGGATCCTGGAGGGGATCGACGAGGACGCGGGCCAGTACGAAAAGGTAAAGTATGTGTATGACACGCTGATCCGGGAGACGGATTACAGGCTGGATTCGGCGGACAATCAGAACATATATTCCGTGTTCGTAAACCATCTGTCCGTATGCCAGGGATACGCCAAGGCCACCCAGTACCTCCTGAACCGGCTGGGGGTGGAGTGTGCGCTGGTGCTTGGCACGGTGGAATCCGGGGAAGGACATGCCTGGAACCTGGTGAACATCGACGGCAGCTATTATTATGTGGATCCTACCTGGGGGGATGCCTCCTACCGGCTGGAGGAGGGCGCGGAGGAGATCCGGCAGACCATGCCGGAGATCAACTACGATTACCTGAACGTGACCACGGCGGAGCTGCTCAGGACGCATACGCTGGACCCGGATCAGCCCATGCCCCTCTGCACCGACAACGCGGCCAATTATTACGTCAGGGAGGGAGCCCTGTTCGAGAGCTATGACAGGGAGCAGATGCAGGCGCTGTTCGGGCGGACGCTGGACGGGGGCCGGGGGGACGTGACCATAAAATGCGCCGACCGGGAATGTTACGACGAGATCTATCGGGCGCTGGTGACGGAGCGGGGAGTCTTTGACTATCTTGCCGGCAGCGGCCTGAGTATTGCGTACACGCAGAATGACGTACAGCTGTCGCTGACATTTTGGATGACAAATTCGTAAAGGATATGGTATAATGATTCTGCTATCGCAGAATCCATGGCGGCAGTGCCGCCATGCTGCCGCTCACGCGGCACATTCTACCGGAAGCCACCGCTTGGAAAGTAAATGCCGCTAAAAAATGCGGCGCTTCCTTTCCTGCGCTTGTGGTATAATGATTAACAGTATTTACCAACCAATGGATCAGGAGGTATGGAGATGGGAAAGAAGTCTGTAAAGGAGTCCGTGAAGACGGTGAAGGGATCCCTGAGGTCGATGGAAGAGCATAACAATGTGGTTTTGAAGGATGAGGAGGATGTGGGGGTTGTCCAGATCGCGGACGATGTGGTGGCGATGATCGCTTCCCTGGCCACCACGGAGGTTGAGGGCGTGAGCGCCATGGCCGGAAACATCACCAACGAACTCATGAGCAAGGCAGGGGTAAAGAAGCTGACCAAGGGCGTGAGGGTTGACGTGCTGGAGAACAACGTGACGGTAGACCTGGCCGTGATCATGGAGTACGGCTACAATATCCCCGCTACCTGCCAGCAGGTACAGATGAAGGTAAAATCCGCCATTGAGAATATGACAGGACTGAACTGCACCGATGTGAACATCCGGATCGAGGGCATCCGGGTAAAGTCCTGAGCGGAAATATATCAAAAGGAAACAAAAGCCAATGGGACGACATGAGCTGAGAGAACAGGTATTCATGCTTTTATTCCGCGTAGAGTTTCATGAACCTGCGGACATGCCCGGCCAGATCCGCCTGTTCCTGGAGGACAGCGAGAGGGCGGCTGCCGGGAAAGATGCCGAATATATCAGGGCCAGATGTGAGGCGATCCGGGAAAAGCTGCCGGAGATCGACCGGCTGATCAACGAAAATACGGAGGGATGGGACACCTCCCGCATGGGGAAGGTGGAGCTTACCGTCCTGCGCCTTGCCGTGTACGAAATGCGGTATGACGAGGATATTCCCGCCGGGGTGGCCATCGACGAGGCGGTGGAGATCGCAAAAAAGTATGGGCAGGATAATTCCGGCGGCTTTGTGAACGCGATTTTGGCAAAAATTGTAAAGCTGGGTGATTGAGATTCGGACCGTATATACAGTGGGACAGGTTAATTCCTACATCAGGAACATGTTTACGCAGGATTACCTCCTGCACAATATCCTGGTGAAGGGGGAGGTAAGCAACTGTAAGTACCATACCTCCGGACATATTTATTTTACGTTAAAGGACCCTAAGGGTACAATCAGCTGCGTCATGTTCGCAGGCAGCCGCTCGGGTCTTTCTTTTCGTTTGTCCGAAGGGCAGCAGGTGATCGTGAGCGGCGCCGTGGACGTGTACGAACGGGACGGCAAGTATCAGCTCTACGCGAAGCAGATCCTGCGGGATGGGAACGGCCTGCTGTACGAGAGATATGAACAGCTGAAGCGGGAGCTGGAAGAGACCGGGATGTTCGCCCAGGAGTACAAGCGCCCCATCCCCCGCTATATCAGGACGCTGGGGGTAGTCACCGCCTCCACGGGCGCGGCGATCCGGGACATCATCCAGATTTCCAGGCGCCGGAATCCCTATGTGCAGATCATCCTCTACCCGGCCATCGTCCAGGGAGAGAACGCGGCGGCCGATATTGTGGAGGGCATCCATGCGCTGGAGCGCTTTGGCGTGGACGTGATGATCGTGGGGAGGGGCGGAGGCTCCATTGAGGATCTCTGGGCCTTCAACGAGAGGGCGGTGGCGGAGGCGGTCTTTCACTGTTCCGTGCCGGTCATCTCCGCCGTGGGCCACGAGACAGACACTACCATCATCGACTTTGTGTCCGACCTGAGGGCCCCCACGCCGTCGGCGGCGGCAGAGCTGGCGGTGGCGGATGTGCGGGAGCTTTTGGGAGAATTGCGGGATCAGCGGGAGAGGCTTGACCGGGCTTTCGGGCGGATACTGCGGGAAAAGCGCGTCCGGGCGGAACGGGCGGGGCTGCGCCTGAAAGCGGCAAGCCCCGGGGGCCGTATCCGGGAGAAGCGGATGCAGGTCCTGGCGGCGGAGGACAGGCTTCAGGCGGGTATGCGGCGCATTTTGGAGAACAGGCGTTACAGGCTTGCCATCTATATCGAGCGGATGAAGGGGCTTTCCCCGCTGGAGAAGCTGAACAGCGGCTATTCTTACGTCTCCGACGAAAACGGCCGCAATATCCGGTCCGTAGGGCAGGTGCGGCCCGGGCAGGCGCTGAGCATCCGGGTCAGCGACGGGAGCATCCGGGCCGCCGCGGAGGAGGTCCTGAAGGACCAGTGACACAGCCGGACCCCGGGCACCGGGGAAAAGGCGGACGGGAGAGGACAGGATGAGCGAGGAAAAAAAGGAGCTGCAGGATTTTACGCTGGAAGAGAATATGGAACGGCTGGAGGAAACGATCGCCCGGCTGGAGGAGGAAGATCTTCCCCTGGAAGAGGCTTTTCAGGCTTACACCCAGGGCATGGAGATCTTGAAACAGTGCAACGGCCAGATCGACAGGGTGGAGAAACAGGTGCTCAAACTCAGCGGGGCGGGAGAACTGGAGGAACTGGAAGACTATGGAGACGAGGGAATTTGAAGCCCTGCTGCGGGCAAAGACAGAAGAACTGAACAGGCTTATTGAACCGTACCTGCCGCCGGAGGAGGGATGGCAGAGGACGGTGGCCGAGGCCATGAACTACAGTGTCCGGGCCGGCGGGAAGCGGCTCCGCCCTATGCTCATGCTGGAGACCTATCGGATGCTGGGCGGGGAGGGGACGGAGATCGAGCCCTTTCTGGCTGCCATTGAGATGATCCACACGTATTCCCTGGTCCATGACGATCTGCCCGCCATGGACAACGACGAGTACCGAAGGGGCCGGGAGACTACCTGGAAGGTTTACGGCGACGGGATGGCGGTGCTGGCCGGGGACGGGCTCCTGAACCTGGCTTTCGAGACGGCGCTTGGAGCTTTCGGCCGGGTGGACCGGTCGGATCCGGCGGCTTTGGGAAGAGTGGCGGAGGCGCTGAAGGTGCTGGCCGGGAATGCCGGTATCAACGGTATGATCGGAGGACAGGCCGCGGATATTGAGGCGGAGGGCCAGGCGGGGTCTGTCACCGAAGAACAGCTGCGGTTTATCCACAGGCATAAGACGGGTGCGTTGATCGCGGCTTCCATGCGGGTAGGAGGCATACTGGCGGGGGCTTCCCGGGAGCAGCTGGACGCCCTGGAGGGCTGTGCGCAGGATATCGGCATGGCGTTTCAGATCCAGGATGATATCCTGGACGTGGTGGGAGACAGCGCGGAGCTTGGCAAGACGGTGGGCAGCGACCGGGAGAACCAGAAACAGACCTATGTGACGCTCTTTGGGCTGGAGAGGGCGAAGGAGCTGGTGGAAGAGCTGTCCGAGGAAGCTGTGCATAAATATCTGGATGGCGTCGGGAGGGAGCATGAGTTCCTGGAGCAATTGATCCTGATGCTGGCGGGCAGACGCAGGTAGGGGATAAAAGGTATGCTGTTAGAGAGCATTAAACAGGCGAACGATATAAAAAAGATCAGGCGGGAGGACTATGACGCGCTGGCACAGGAGATCCGGGATTTCCTGATCCAGAAGATCAGCGTTACGGGGGGCCACCTGGGCTCTAACCTGGGGGCGGTGGAGCTGACTATGGCGCTGCACCTGGCGCTGGACCTGCCGGAGGACAAGATCATATGGGATGTGGGCCATCAGTCCTACACCCACAAGATTCTCACGGGCCGTCTTGACGGCTTCGATCATCTGCGCCAATTTCATGGCCTCAGCGGTTTCCCAAAGCGAAAAGAAAGCAACTGCGACGTGTTTGACACCGGCCACAGTTCCACATCGATCTCCGCGGGGCTGGGCCTTGTGAAGGCGAGAGACCTTAAGGGGGAAAAGAATACCATAGTCTCGGTGATCGGCGACGGCTCCATGACGGGCGGGATGGCTTACGAGGCGCTGAACAACGCGGCCCAGCTTGAGACAAACTTTATCATCCTCCTGAATGATAACAATATGTCCATCTCCGAGAATGTGGGCGGGGTCTCGGCTTATCTGAACAAGATCCGCACGGCCTCGGGCTACCTTGACCTGAAGGAGGGCATTTACAACGCCCTGCGGAATACGAAGCGGGGCGGCGACAGCACCATCCGCAGCATCCGCAGGGCCAAGAACAGCTTTAAGCAGCTTGTGATCCCGGGTATGTTTTACGAGGATATGGGGATCACCTATCTTGGGCCTGTGGACGGCCATGACGTGGGCGCAATGGTGCGGGTGATCAACGAGGCCAAGCGGGTGAAGGGCGCGGTGCTGATACACGCCCAGACCCAGAAGGGGAAGGGCTACCTTCCCGCGGAGAGGCATCCCGCCAGGTTCCACGGGGCGGAGCCCTTTGACATCGAGACGGGCATTCCCTCCCATCCCAGGACCGTGGCAAATTATACGGATATCTTTTCCACGGTCATGTGCAAGCTGGGGGCCAGGGACCAGCGGATCGTGGCCATCACGGCCGCCATGCCGGACGGCACGGGGTTAAAGCGGTTCCACAATATGTATCCGGATCGCTTTTTCGATGTGGGGATCGCGGAGGAACATGCGGTGACTTTTGCCGCAGGGCTTGCGGCGGGGGGCCTGCGGCCCATTGTGGCGGTTTATTCCTCCTTTTTGCAGCGGGCCTATGACCAGATCCTTCACGACGTCTGCCTTCAGGACCTGCCAGTAGTGTTTGCCGTTGACAGGGCGGGGCTTGTGGGAAGCGACGGGGAGACCCATCAGGGGATCTTTGACCTTACTTATCTCTCCGGGATCCCAAATATGAATGTCTGCGCCCCGAAAAACAAGTGGGAGCTGTCCGACATGCTGAAATTCGCGGTGAACCTCTCCGCCCCTGTGGCCATCCGGTATCCAAGGGGCACGGCCTACGCGGGCCTGAAGGAGTACCGGGCGCCCATCGAACTTGGGAAGGCGGAGTGGATCTACAGGGAGTGGGAGATCGCGCTCTTCGCGGTGGGCAGCATGGTAAAAACCGCCGAGAGCGTCCGGGAATCTCTGAAAGCGAAAGGGTACGGGGTCAGCCTGGTCAACGTCCGTTTTGTGAAGCCGGCGGACGAGGAGGCAATCCGGGAGGCATGCCGGGACCACGCGCTGATCGTGACTATGGAGGAAAATGTGGCCAGCGGCGGCTACGGGGAGCGGGTGCTTGACTTTATGAACCGGAGCGGGCTCAGGAACAGCTGCCTGAACATCTCCATTCCCGACGCGTATGTGGAGCACGGAAATGTGGAGCTTCTGAAACAGGAGGTCGGGATAGACGCCGAAAGTATCACCCGGCGTATCTGCGGCCTGCTGGAAAAGAAAAAGGGTATGGGAACATGAAAAAGCGTTTGGACGTGCTCCTGGTGGAGCAGGGGTACGCGGCGTCCAGGGAGAAGGCCAAAGCCGTCATCCAGTCGGGAAATGTCTATGTGGACGGTGAAAGGGAGGACAGGCCCGGAACGTTTTTCCCGGCGGAAGGGCTGCGGCTGGAAGTCCGGGGGAATGAGCTGAGGTATGTGAGCCGCGGCGGGCTGAAGCTGGAGAAGGCTGTGGAAAAGTGGCCGCTGCCCCTGGAGGGCGGCGTATGTATGGACATCGGCGCCTCCACCGGGGGATTTACGGACTGTATGCTGCAAAACGGCGCGAGGAAGGTGTACTCCGTGGATGTGGGCCGGGGGCAGCTGGCCGGGAAGCTGCGGGACGACCGGCGGGTGGTGTGCATGGAACAGACCAACTTCCGCTACCTGGCCCGGGAAGAGATCGGGGACGACCTGGACTTTGCCGGGGCCGACGTATCCTTTATCTCCCTGACCAAGATCCTGATCCCCGCCCGGAACCTGCTGAAATGCGGCGGGGAAATGGTGTGCCTTGTGAAGCCCCAGTTTGAGGCGGGCCGGGAGAAGGTCGGGAAAAACGGCGTGGTGAGAGACGGCGGGATCCACAGGGAAGTGGTCTGCAGGATGGTAGATTACGCGGATGCCGTCGGGTTCCGCGTGGTCGATCTGGACTACTCCCCCATCAGGGGCCCGGAAGGAAACATAGAATATCTGTTGTATCTGAGGAAAGAGAGGGAGCCGGGGCCGGAAGTGCGGGAACTGACGGAGAAGGACGCGGAGGAGCGGCTCAGGCAGCTGTCCTTGCGGCGGGCGGGGCTGTCCTCGGCGCCGGAGTGGACAAGCCGTATCCGGCGCACGGTGGAGCAGTCTCACGCGGAGCTGGCAGGCCCGAGGGCGCAGGAAGCCCAGGCCGGGCCCGGGGGTCCTGACGCGGCGGGCCCCGGGCTGTGCGGTCCCGCAGGGAGAGGGGCCGGGGCGCCGTCTGCAGGGGAAGAAGGTGAGGGATAGGATGCATTTCCTGATATATACCAACACACATAAGGACAGGGGAATGGCTACCACCAGGCATATAAAGGAGTATCTGGAGACCAGGGGGCAGAAAGTCACCCTCTGGGGGAACCGGGAGAGCTGGCAGGAAAAGCAGAGGGCGGCAGGCAGGGACGATATCCCCCAGGGCATTCCCGGGGATGTGGGCTGCATGATCGTGCTAGGCGGAGACGGCACGGTGCTTCAGGCGGCGAGAGAGACCAAACGCCTGCACATTCCCATCATCGGCGTCAACCTGGGTACGCTGGGATATATGACGGAGATCGAGCCGGAGGGCCTTGAGGAGGCGCTGGACCGCCTGATCTCGGGGGATTACCAGCAGGAGAGCCGGATGATGCTGAACGGAAAGGCTTTTCTGGGGGAGGGGCGCACGGAGGAGGGCTGGGCCCTGAACGATATCGTGATCTCCCGGAGCGGTTCCCTCCGGATCATCAAGTTCAATATTTTCGTAAACGGACAATTCCTGAACGACTATGACGCGGACGGCGTGATCGTCACCACACCCACAGGCTCCACAGGCTATAACCTGTCCGCCGGGGGGCCTCTGGTGGAGCCGAAGGCCCGCCTGATCGTGGTGACGCCTATCTGCCCCCACACCCTGAACCAGCGCAGCATCATCCTCTCCCCGGAGGATGTGGTCGAGATCGAGATCCCCCAGGGCAGGGAGGGCAGCGTACAGACTGTGGAGGCAAACTTTGACGGCAGCCATGTGATCCCGCTGCGGACAGGGGATCGGATCCGCATTGTGAAGTCGGAGAAGAGCACGGAATTTCTTCAGCTGAACCGGGTAAGCTTCCTGGAAGCGCTCCACCGAAAGATGACGGACTGAGCGGCTGCGGCCGACTATGGCAGGAGAGGGCCCGCCGGGCGGGCGCAGGAGAGGGATATGAAAAAGTTGCGGCAGGAAACCATTTTGGACCTGATCAGGAAAAAGGATGTGGAGACGCAGGAGGAGCTGGCGGAGCTGTTGCGGGAGGACGGGTTCAAAGTGACCCAGGCCACCGTTTCCAGGGATATCCGGGAGCTGGAGCTGACTAAGGTGTCCGCCTCGGACGGCGGGCAGAAATATGTACAGATGGCCGGGGGCGGCCCCGGCATGGAAGACCGGTATATCCGGGTGCTGCGGGATGGCTTTGTGAGTATGGAAGTGGCCGTGAATCTGCTGGTCCTGCGGACGGAGTCGGGCATGGCCATGGCTGTGGCGGCGGCGCTGGACAACCTGAGCCTGCCTGAGGTGGTAGGGTGTATCGCCGGAGACGATACCATTTTTGTGGCGACACGAAGCGAGGGGAACGCTTCCGCCCTCTCGGAAAGGATCTCCGGGCTTTTGGAGCGATGAGAAAGGCAGGATGAGAGGAGAATGCTACAGAGTTTACATGTGAAAAATCTGGCGCTGATGGAGGAGACGGAGGTAGAGTTCGGGCCGGGCCTGAACATTCTCACCGGCGAGACGGGCGCGGGGAAATCCCTGCTGATCGGGAGCGTAAATCTCGCCCTGGGGGGGAAGTTCGAGAAAGAAATGCTGCGGAAGGGGGCGGAGAGCGCCCTGGTGGAGCTGATCTTTACAGAGGACAGCCCCAGGGTGCGGGAACGGCTTTTGCAGATGGAGCTGGAACCCCAGGAGGACGGCACGCTGATCATCAGCAGAAAGATGCAGCCGGGGAAGAGCACCTGCCGGATCAACGGGGAGACCGTCACCGCCAGGCAGATAAAAGAGCTGGCGGAGCTGCTGATCGATATTCACGGCCAGCACGAGCACCAGTCCCTTCTGCACAAGAAGAACCATCTGGAGATCCTGGACGGGTATTGCGGGGAGGAGCTCCTGCAGGAGGCGAAAGAGGTGGAGTGGCTCTACCGGCAGTGCAGGGAGCTTCGCCGTGAGCTGGAGGCGGAGACGCTGGACGAGGCCGCCAGGGCAAAGGAGCAGGCCCTGGCGGAGTTCGAGTGGCAGGAGATCCAGCAGGCGAAGCTGGTCTTGGGGGAAGACGAGGAGCTGGAGCAGCGCTATCGGTTTATGGCGAACAGCAGGCGGATCCTGGAAGGGCTCACCGAATGCTACCACTATACCGGAGGTGATTTTGAAAACGGCGCAGGCGGGGCTCTCAGCCGGGCGCTCAGGGCCCTGAGGGGAGTCTCGGCCTATGACGGGAAGCTGGGGACGATGGAGGGGCAGCTGGCGGAGATCGACAGCCTGCTGGCGGATCTCAACCGGGATCTCTCGGAGTATATGGAAAATTGTGAATTTGACGGCCAGGATTTTGCCCGTGTGGAGGAAAGGTTAAATACGTTAAACCATCTGAAGGGAAAATACGGCGGCACCCTCCAGGCGGTGATCCGCTACGGGGAGGAACGGCGGAACCTGCTGGAAAAGCTCACGGACTACGACGCCTACATGGAAGACAGGAGGGCGCGGCTGGGGGAGGCGGAGGAGGAGCTGAGATCGGCATGCGGGCGGCTGTCCGCCATCCGCAGCAAAAACGCGCGTCTTCTTGGCAGCCAGCTGAAGGAGGCATTAAGACAGCTGAATTTTCTCACGGTGGAGTTCGAGGTGGCGGTGCGCCCGGAACAGGATGTGACCCCCAGGGGCAGCGACGACGTAGAATTCCTGATCTCCACCAACCCCGGCGAAAGCCTGAAACCGTTAAGCCAGGTGGCCAGCGGCGGCGAACTTTCCCGGGTCATGCTTGCCATCAAGACCGTGCTGGCAGGGCGGGATCAGATCGGTACGCTGATCTTTGACGAGATCGACGCGGGCATCAGCGGGCGGACGGCCTGGAAGGTGTCTGAGCAGCTGGATGTGGTGGCGGCGAACACACAGGTTTTGTGCATCACGCATCTGCCCCAGATCGCGGCTATGGCGGATCGGCATTTTGTCATCGAGAAGAGCAGCACCGGCGAAAACACCATAACGGATATCCGTCCTGTGGAGGGGGAGGAGAGCCTTGGGGAGCTTGCAAGGCTTCTGGGCAGCGACGCGCTGACGGAAGCGGCGCTTTCCAACGCCCGGGAGATGCGGGCCCAGGCTATGGAGCATAAAAAATCAAAAGAATAATTTGGTTTTTGCAAACAAAGAAATAAAGGTTTAAAAAGTACACACATTGTCAAAGATATACAGGAACGAGTCAGTGGGACAGAAACTATTTTTCAGGGAGTGTGTGTACATGAAGCGGCAGTGGAGAGACAGAGACGAACAGATCAAGGAACAGGCGGGGCAGGATGTGGTGATCCTCCTGCAGAGCTGGAAAAAGCGTACCAGACGCATGAAGATATATCGGTTCAGCCTCTGTCTCGCTTTGTTTTTCAGCTGTACGGCCCTCGTGGCGGGCCTGTATTATCGGATCGACAACAGCATCCCGTCGGTGCTCAATGTCAGGGCGAGGCAGGAGCAGTCCTTCTTTCTGGGAGTGCCGGCGGAGGCCCGGATCGTCAGCGTCAGCGAGAGCGGGGAGAGCAACATTCCCCCGGAGGCAGTGGAGATCGACCTGAGCAGGCCGGTGACACTGAAGACGGCCCAGGAGTCCAGCTACCGGATGATGGTAAAGCTCTTTGGGTTCCTGCCCTTCAAGGAAGTAGATATCCAGGTCATTCAGGACCAGCAGCTGATACCTGTTGGGGCGCCCGTAGGCATCTATGTAAAGACGGAAGGGGTCCTCGTTATCGGGACCGGGGAGTTTCAGGGGGGCGATGGCGTCAGTTACTCGCCCAGCCGCTATGTGCTCAAGTCCGGCGACTATATCCGCTGTGTAAACGGGGAGGCTGTGACGGAAAAGGAAGATTTCATAAAAAAGATCGAGACGTGCGGCGGGAAGCCGGTGACCCTGACCCTGGAGCGGGACGGGGAGACCATGGACGTCCGGGTGACGCCTGTGAGGGATGCCGGGGGCGCATACAAGATCGGCGTGTGGGTTCGGGATAACGCCCAGGGGGTGGGAACGATGACTTACATCGACAGCCAGGGGAATTTCGGCGCCCTGGGGCATGGCATCAATGATGTGGACACCAGTACGCTGATGCAGATGGAGGAAGGTACGCTCTATCAGACGGATATCGTGGATATCAAGAAGGGGACGGACGGAAACCCGGGGGAGATGACAGGAATGATCGTGTATTCGGACGACAACATTCTTGGAACGATCACCAGCAACAGCGTCAGGGGGATCTTTGGGAAATGCAACGAGAGGGCCCTGGAGCTGGGCACGGAGAAACCTCTTCCCATCGGCCTGAAACAGGAGATCGTGAAAGGGCCGGCCCGGATCCTCTGCACGGTGGAAGGGGAGACGCGGTATTATGACGTGGAGATCACGGCGGTGCACCTGGATCATGACAATGTGAACAGGGGGATAGAGCTCACGGTGACAGATCCGGATCTTCTGGCAGTCACCGGCGGGATCGTCCAGGGGATGAGCGGCAGCCCCATCATCCAGGACGGAAAGATCATCGGGGCGGTGACTCATGTGCTGGTGCAGGACAGTACGAAAGGGTATGGGATCTTTATTGAAAATATGCTGGAGCATTAGGCTCGGGCATATTTTTTTTCTTGCAAGTCACGTCCGGCAGTGCCGGACTGTTATAAGCGCGCAGGCGCAGAGAACAAATAAATGTTGACAGAAGTGCGGGGGGGTATATACTAAAGCCACGGTGCGGCGTAGAAAGCCGGCTTTTGCGATGAGGGTCGTGCCTGCACACGGTGTCCGGCAGACTTATCATGGGCGGAGGACAGAGCGGAAACGGAGGAAAACGGAGGAACATGAAAAAGAGGATATGGACGGTACTATTGTCAGCGGCGCTGGCCCTATCGGCCCTTTCCGGCTGCGGGGACAGCCGGGAGACCGGGGGCAGCGCAGAGACAAAGGAAGAACAACAGGAAAGTAAAAGCGAGGAGAGAAGTTCGGAAAACGAGGAGGAAAGCTCAGAAAGCGGGGAGGAAAGTTCGGGAAACGAGGAGGAAAGTTCAGGAAACGAGGAGGAAAGTTCAGAGAACGAGGAGAGAAGTTCAGAAAGCGGGGAGGAAAGCTCAGAAAGCGGGGAGGAAGAAAGCGGTTCCGAAGGATTGTTTGGGGAATCGGAGCCGGAGAAAATATGGACGCTCACGAAAGTGACGGGGCATTCTGTTTCTGATGATGGTCAGGAAAGAGAAAGTGTTGTTAAAGAATGGGAATATGATGATGCCGGACGCCTGACAAAGGAGGCGGTGTCAGGGGATGGATATGAACGGGAATATGAATATGAATATGACGATGCCGGAAACTTGACCAAGATGGCGTACTATGGCTCGGACGGCCTTAGGGGATGGTATGAACTTGAATATGACGATGCCGGGAACCTGACCAAGATGGTGCCGTATCGCCCGGACGGCAGCATAGCGGATGAATGGTGCGAATGGGAATATGACAGTTCCGGAACTTTGAAAAAGAAATCGAGGTACTATACGGGCGATAGCGATTTTTCCGGCGATGTTAATTGGATCGAATATGAAAATGACGGCGCTGGGAACCTGACGAAAGGGACGGAGTATGTTAGAGGCTCCAATGAAGACGATGCATCTGTAAGGCGTTGGCACGAATGGGAATATGATGACTCCGGGACTCTGACGAAGTGGACGATTTATTTTTACTGGAACGACGGCAGCATTGTGAGCGACGAATATGAATATGACAGTGACAGTGGGAACCGGCGGGAAGTGACATGGACGTCTTCGAGTTGGGATGATTTGGTCAACGTAGTACAAAGCTGCTACGAATATGACAGTTCCGGGAATATGGTAAAAGAAATATGTTATGTTGGTTCTGATTTGGGTGCATCTGCATATGGAAAAGCTGCATATGGATATGAATATGACAGCTCTGGGAATCTGACAACGAGGTGGGAAAAATTTAGCGGCAGTGTAAGCGTAATGTACGAATATGAATATGAATATGATAGCTCAGGGAATTTGAAAAAGAAAATAGCGTATCATGAAGATAGTGACGATCCAAGCTATTGGCGTGAATATGAATATGACAGCTCCGGGACTCTGACGAAGATGACAGCATCTTACGGTGGCTGGAAACAGGTATGTGAATATGACAGTTCTGGGAAACCGACAAAATATGCGACGTATGACATGGACGGCCATGTAACCGGTTGGAGTGAATTTGAATACAAATCCATCCCCATAAATGAAAGATCCGCTCAGCCCCAGAACAAAGATCCGTATAGGTTTGGAAGTGTCGGTGATGATCCTGTTTGTGAAGGGATTCTGACAAAAGTGAGGGGGTACAACCCGGATGGCAGTGTAGGCGAATGGTACCAATAGGAATATAGGGCCGTTACCGTAAATCAATGATCCGCCGGTTTTGTTGCGGAAGAGAGGAAATCTATGAATATACTGAAAATCAGACAAATGCAAGAGGAACTGAATGAATATAGGGAAAATTTCCGGCAGTTTAAGCTCTGGGAGAATAACAGTTATTTTTACTATGAAAAAGCGAAGGAGAGCGCCCTGTGGGCAGAAAGGTATGATTATGGTGAAGACGAAAACGGGTCTTTTGAGGATTCTCCGCAATATCGCTACTTCCACTTGCAGTGGGATGAAGTATTGATCGACAGGGTGGTCGAGCTGTATCGTCGTCTGGGCTGGGAGAAGGATGAGCTCTTGGAAAACTGCATCCCTGTCCAGGACTACGACGGTGAATCCTTATTCTACTGTGTCGAATTTTCCAAGCTCCATGAAAAGATGCAGACGATAGGGGATGATATAGAATATGGGTATGCCGTCTTTTTGCTGGCAAAATTAGTGAATGATAAATCGGAAACATACAGCACATATGCCAGAAAGGTTTTTGACGGCATAAAAGAACATGACCTGATGATGCTGTGGGATTGGTATGAGAATAAAAAAGTCTTTATAGCCATGTGGTTTGCTCCCCAAATGAAGCAGGCAAGGGAAAACATAAAATGCGCGGTGCAGCATTGCGGCTATCAGCCGGTGCTTATAGATGAGAAAAAATATAATGGTCAGATCGTACCTGAAATATACAGGGAGATAGAGGAGAGCGCATTTGTGATCGCCGACTTGACCGGCGGAAGAGGCGGCGTATATTATGAAGCAGGCTACGCGATGGCAAAGGGGAAGCCGGTCATTCTATGCTGTAAAGAACAGGAGAGGAACAAAGTCCACTTTGACCTTGCTCAGTATAATACCATATTGTGGAAGGATAAAAAAGATTTATACAAGAGGCTGTTCCAGCGCATAGAAACGACACAGGTATTGGGCCACAGCGCAGACTGACAATGCTATTTGTTTGATTTTTGGTTTCATTTTATTATCAGCGGGAGATCCATGGACCTGGATCTCCCGTTTTTTTGCGTGTATGTCTGTTTTCAAACCTTTGTGTAAACAGGTAAATTTATCTAAATTTATCATATGGTAAATGTGGATGTATCATATGGTAATTATAGAAAAATAGTGGGATATTTTGGAAGGGTATATTATTCCCTGTTATGATGCGCTTCACACGCAGGGAAAGGATTATATTGTAAACGATTTGGCAGAGCTGATGAAAGAAAAAGGGGTGGCGTTATGATTTGATTGATTTGTTTCCGCAGGCAGGAGGTTTTGGGCAGATATTTGAAAATAGAAGAGATGCTCGAGCATTAGGCCCGGGCATATTTTCTTTCTGTGAAAAGATGTTTGCTGAAAGATTCTCTGATTTTCTTGATAGAATTCCATATTAGGTATATAATAATATAAACAACTGCAAAACAACTACTATATGAAGTGAAATGGAGGCATATTATGGCAGAACAGGTATTGATTCAGTTTCGTGCAGATAAAGCATTAAAGCAGGAAGTGACAGAAATATATGAATCTCTTGGGCTGGATTTACCTACAGCATTACGTATGTTTATGAATAAAAGTAGAATGGTCAAAGGAGTTCCGTTTGATGTAAGGCTTACAGAGAATACGGTTACAAGAGCTGAAGCAATGAGGGCTTTTGACGATCTGCGGGCGCAAGCCAGTGATCTTCCAGAGATGACATTAGAAGAAATTAATGAAGAAATATCGGTGGCAAGAGCAGAAAGGGAAAAGAGGTAATAGCATGATATATTATGCGGTAATTGACACCAATGTGTTTATATCTGCCTTGCTATTAAAAAACAGTGATGTTGCAACTGTAAAAGTGATGAGGGCAATTTTTGATGGTTGAGCGTAGTTGTGGTAAAATTATCTATATATGCCATTTGCAAGACATGAAATGTCAGAATAGCGAACGAGATAGAAATTTATTCATACAAGTACTGTTTATAGGACACCTAAGCTGATACTTTTATATCAAGAACAGTAAAATATACACGGAGTCCTTGTAGAGCAGAAAGGTGGGGTCAATGGATTGGATGGATTTTAACAGAGATGGCGAAGTTGATGCAGCAGAAGAGTATTTAGGTTTAGAGATGATGTGTAGCAGTCGGGAAGAACACGAAGCATTATTTGAAGATGCAGGCTTAGCCCCTGACGATTTTGACTTCTAGGTCTGGCGTTGGGAAAGGACTGAGGTTATGAATGCAATCAATTCAAATGAACAGATGATACAGAAAATCAACGAGGTTCTCCAGACTAAGAAGGATGCCGTTGTCAACATTGTAAATGACAAGCTGACTATCTCAGTCTTTTCTCTGCTGGAAAAAAATCTTAAGAATGTAAAAGAAATCAATTTTGTTATTCGAGATGTGAAGTTTCTGCCACACCAGTCAGAGATTGCTCATGAGTTTGAGATTAACCCGACTGATGTGTTGTTTAATGCCTATGATATTACGGAAAAGAACAA
>CANPYT010000026.1 GCA_947588705.1 uncultured Acetatifactor sp.
TTATGAGCAAAGGCAGGCGCACAGCGCCGGAGAGCGCGTAAGCGCGGCTTTGCGAATAGCGTGGGCTGAACTGTTACTAAAATAGATCTCCTCCCTTGCGGAAACGGAGCATAGTTGATATAATTGGGGTGTAGCTTCCAAATAAGAGGAACCGGGCTACGAAAGAACAGGAGGAAAATACACATGGCAGTTGTGAAAGAACTGCTCCGCAGTGAAGCTGACGGTACCATCAGTTTTGGCAACCATAAGCTGGAGCAGAAGGCAAAGGTGGAGGATTACGAACACGCGGGAGATCTTTTGAAGGTGAAGACCTTCCGGGAGATCACAAAGCTGGAGAAGAACGGCATGTTCCTTTATGAGTCTGTGCCGGGGACCAGCGTGGTGGGATTCGCGGAGCGGGAGAACGGAGTGGAGTTCACCGTGGAGGGAGATGAGGATGCCCAGATCACCATCGGGCTCACGGATGATACGGAGTACGAAGTCTTTGTGGGGGGCCGGAGCATCGGAACGATGAAGACCGGGCTGGGCGGAAAGCTTTCCCTGGGCGTGGAGCTGGAAGCTGCCGGAGAAGTGCCTGTCAAGGTGAAACAAGTATAAAAGAGTGCGCCGGAGAGCAGAAGTTCTCCGGCGCTTTTGCGGAGGTACCTATGACAAAGGGAAAGAACGGAACGGTCTTTTTCTGCCAGAACTGCGGCTATGAGTCAGCAAAGTGGATGGGACAGTGTCCGGGATGCAGGGAATGGAACACGTTTGTGGAAGAGACGGTCAGAAAGCAGCCCTACGGAGGACAGGATGCGGGACGGAGGACAGGACAGGCCCGTGGGATGAAGGCTGTGCCAAGTGCCCTGTCGGAGATCCCCGCGGGCAGCGAGAACCGGATCTCTACGGGGATCGGGGAGCTGGACAGGGTGCTGGGCGGCGGTATCGTACAAGGATCCCTGACGCTGATAGGCGGAGACCCGGGGATCGGCAAGTCTACCCTGCTCCTGCAGGTGTGCCGCAACCTGTCCGCGGAAGGACACAAGGTCTTGTATATCTCTGGGGAGGAATCCCTTCCCCAGATCAAAATGCGGGCTGACCGGATTGGTCAATTTACAGACCGTATGCTGCTGCTCTGTGAGACGGATCTCGACGAGATCGCGGAGGTGATCCGCTCCCAGCGGCCGGAGGCTGTGGTCATAGATTCTATCCAGACCATGTACAATGAGAACGTGTCCGCGGCGCCGGGCAGCGTCTCCCAGGTGAGGGAGTCTACGGGGATCCTTCTGCAGCTGGCCAAAGGCTTGGGAGTGTCCGTGCTCATCGTGGGCCACGTTACAAAGGAGGGCACGGTGGCGGGCCCGAGGGTGTTGGAGCATATGGTGGACGCGGTGCTGTACTTTGAGGGGGATCGGTACGCCTCCTACCGGATCCTGCGGGGGGTAAAAAACCGTTTTGGCTCCACCAACGAGATCGGGGTTTTTGAGATGCAGGAGCGGGGGTTGACCGAGGTGCTCAATGCGTCCGAATATATGCTGAATGGCAGGCCGGAAGATGCCAGCGGCTCTGTGGTGGCCTGTACGATGGAGGGAACGAGGCCGCTTTTGGTGGAGATCCAGGCGCTGGTCTGCCAGAGCAATTTCGGCATCCCCCGCAGGCAGACCACGGGGATGGATTTTAACCGGGTGAATCTCCTGATGGCGGTGCTGGAGAAACGGTCCGGTATGCAGCTTGCCTCCTGCGACGCGTATGTAAATATCACGGGGGGAATGAAGATTCAGGAACCGGCGGTGGATCTTGGGGTGGTGCTGGCGGTGGTCTCCAGTTTTAAAAATCAGGTCCTGAGCCCGAAGCTGGCGGCGTTTGGGGAGGTGGGTCTCAGCGGCGAGGTCAGGGCGGTAAGCCAGGCGAGGCAGCGCGTGGCGGAGGCGGAAAAGCTGGGGTTCGAGACTTGTATCGTGCCCTATGTCTGCGCGGAAGACTGCAGGAAAAACTCCGGCATTGAGATCATCGGCGTCCGGACGGTGCAGGAGGTTATGGGCTGGCTGAGGGAGTGACAACTTTCAGACTCTTTGAGTGGTTCCAATATATGATTTCTCCAAAAGAGAAAGAAAAAGCGAAAATAAAAATGCCATCCTGTCTGCTCTGCTACACAGGATAGGCGGTGTCCGTAAGGACATTTGCAACCTTGGGAGCATCCACTTTGGAGTGGGTGCTTTTCTTTTCTGATAACGCTATACCCCACTTTCCACATACATTCAACAAAAATTTTTATAGTGGTGAAGATTCCATTTAAAACAGGAAAAAAATGGTTGACATAAAGCCTCGGGGGGGTAGAATGGAAACGCAGATTTGGGAAGGAGTTTTGGACAGTCTGCGGAACAGAGGCTTGTGTCGGCATCGGCTTAAAGAAAATGGCAGATCCGGAGGAGCGTTTGCGGAAAAATAGAGAGATTGCAGGAGGAACAGGATGAGAGATCAGGACCAGAAGAAAAAGATGACAGAAAAATGCTGGAAAGCAGCCAGACGGGTGACCGGGATTCTGCTGGCGGGCGTTGTGGCGGCAGGAGGGATAGGGACCGCGCAGGCGGCAACATTAAGGGATGTGTTTGACGCCAGGCAGTATGCGGACGATTACCCGGACCTGAAGGCCACTTATGGTTACGATGAGGAAGCGCTTTTCCGCCACTACGTGAACTTCGGGATAAAAGAGCACCGGACGGCGGAGGGGCTGATCGACGTGGTGAAATACCGTGAGATGTACCCGGACCTTGCGGCGATGTTTGGGGATAACTGGGATGAATATGTGAATCACTATCTGACATACGGGGTATTTGAGGGAAGGGACAGCGGAACGGATTTCAATCCCCTGGATTACGCGGGGCGTTATGAGGATCTGAAAGAGACGTTTGGAAACAATGTGCTGGCGCTGTATCAGCATTACCAGAGCGTAGGGAAGACGGAGAACCGAGAAGCCCGTTCGGAGGAAGTAGTCCAGGAAGAGAAGCGGGAAGCGGAAGAGGCGAAACGGGCAGAGGAGCTCCGTAAGGCAGCGGAGGAAGCGAAGAAGAAAGAGGAAGAGGCGCAGAAACCCGTCCAGACAGAGAAACCGGAGGAACCCAGCCAGCCCGTCCAGACAGAAAAACCGGAGGCACCCAGCCAGCCTGGCCAGCCGTCTGAGGGTGAGAGGCCGGAGAGAATTGAGGCGTTTAATGGATACTTGGATCTGTATGGTATCTGCAGCGAATATGATGCTAATGGCAACTATGTAAAAGTAGATGTTTACTCTACAAGTGATGACGCACATAAATATACTTGTACATACGAATATGATGCTGCGGGAAGGCTTGTCAAGGATACATGGGAAGAGTTTAAAGCAGATGGTACCATCTATAGATATTTTGCACATGAGTTTGATGCGAACAGAAATGTTATAAAACAAACCAATTACGATGCAGATGGCACAATAGAATACGAATATGAGTTCGATGAAAACGGAAATGGTATAAAAACAACCTACTATGATACAAATGGTGACATCGCTTCCTGTGTCGTATATGAGCATGATGCGAATGGAAATCTTACAAAAGCAACCCAATACAATGCAAATGGTGACATTACTTCCTATAATGTAATGGAGTACGATGCGAACGGAAATTGTACAAAAGAAACCGTCTACAATGCAGATGGTAGCTATACTATATATGAGTTCGATGAAAACAGAAATGTTATAAAAACAACCTACTATGATACAAATGGTGACATCGCTTCCTGTGTCGTATATGAGTATGATGCGAATGGAAATCTTACAAAAACAACCCAATACAATGCAAATGGTGACATTACTTCCTATACTATATATGAGTACGATGCGAACGGAAATCGTACAAAAGACACCATCTACCATGCAGATGGTAGCTATACTATATATGAGTGCGATGCGAACGGAAATGATACAAAAATAACTTTCTACAACGTAGATGGCAGCCATACCGTAAGTAAGTACGATGCAGACGGAAATTGGGTAACAACCTACTACAACTCCGACGGCTCCATCCGCGAATAAAGCGGGCTTGCGGGAACAGAGCGGGCTTAACAGAAGCGGTATGCCGAAAACGGTGACATATGTCTGAAAAAGTCCAAAAGGCAACTCCCAAAGGGCTGTGCGCAAAGAAATTTGTGCGCAGCCCCTTTTTAGTTCAGCCGCCAGGCATGACGGAAAATTCGTGCAAGCACGATTTTCCGTCAAATCAGGCGGCTGGCTGAACTGTTATTATAAAAATTAAAAAAAGCCTTGCGGAGCGCGAATGTTTTGTGTTATAATACCTTTCGTCGGTGATTGGCACGGACACAGGGGAATAGTACAGCGGTAGTGCGGCGGTCTCCAAAACCGTAAACGGGAGTTCGATCCTCTCTTCCCCTGCTTTCAGTGAAAGGCATTGAAAAGCTGCACGGCAGCGTTTTCAGGGCCTTTCTTTTTTGTGCCGCAGGGGAGGGCAGGGGAGACGGGCGGGAGGCGGTTTCGTGCGGCCGGGGGAAGATCCGGCATAAACTTGTTAGGCGTATGCAACGGCATAGAAAGGGGCAGGGCATGGAAAGGAAAAACGGGGAAAGGAAAAACGGGGAAAGGAAAAACGGGGAAAGGAAAAACGGGGAAAGCAAGAGCGGGGAAAACCAAAACGAGGGAAAGAAAAGCGAGGAAGAAAAAAACATGAATGAAAAAAGCATAGAGGACATAAACAGGGATAAAAACAGGGAAACCAGGACAGAAGAGCAGGAGAAATTGGAAAAGGCTCTGGAAGAGCTTCGCCGGTTCGTGCTGAAGCTGGCGGAGAGCGCAGGCGAAAGCCGGGAGCGCGGGGAAGAGATATGGCAGGGGATCCGCCAGTCCGGCGGGCTGCTTCAGGAGCTGGCCTACTATCACGATTATGGCAGTTTCCTGAGCAGATACCGGGTGGCGGGATACACCCTGTCTGATACCTTGGTATGGCAGGTGGATCATTTTAAGCTGTACATGGACCGGCCGGAGGACATGAACCGATACCGGCAGGAGCGGCTGCTTCTGTCCGCCTTTGAGACGATGCTGGAGCTGGAGCGCGACCCGCAGGGCGTCTCCGCCAGGATCAGGGGCGAGACCGGGCAGGACATCCAGCCGGGGATGTAGGCCCGCCAGGGAAAGAAAAAATGCGGGCAGGCGCCTGTGGCCTTTGGTGTCTGCCTATATTTTTCCCTGGGCAAAATTGACTTCTGTCTCCAGGGTGCCCGGCACCTCGCCGCCGTTGTTGCGGATCTTCTGGGCCAGCACCTCAAGGTGGCGGACCCGCTGGCCGGTCAGGACTTTGTACCGCTCCATCAGCTCTGTGTACAGCGGGTTCTGGGCCAGGGAACTCTGCAGCTTGGCCGGGAACGGGCAGTAGGTGAACAGGATCTTACGGGCGACCTTGTTCAGCCTCGGGGAGTTGTTGCCCTCGAACAGTACCCAGATGATATAGTCCCGGACAAACATTTCCTTGAAGCTGTTCTTGGCCCGCTGCAGGCTTGTGCGCACCCGCTCCTTTGCCTCCGCGCTGAGCTCGTGGTTCTTGCGGTAGAACTGTACATAGTCGAAATATTCGCTGGTCAGGGAGCGCTCGCTCACATCGTTCCAGCGGCTTCCCTGGATCCGCTTGCACATCTCCCAGCGGAATTCCCCGGTCAGGCGTATCAGGGAGGTGGTGATGTCCTCCATATGGAAGATGGAGAACGCCATTCTGCCGGGGCTGTTGCGCTTTTTGCCCTCGATCTCCTGCCACATGACGCCTCGGATGCCCACGTTGGGAGCCAGGATCACATCTGGCAGGAATTCCAGATGGATGTTTTCCTTCCCCATCACTTCCATGTTCTCGTAGTCCAGGCTCTCCCGGTAGAAGGCGGAGAAGTCGATGCTGCGGATGGTCTCGAACGCCTTGTTGACCTGTGTTACCGTCACAAGGGAGTTCTTCAGGTCTTTCAGCACATTCTCAGCCGTGAAAAGAGGGCAGAAGGTACTGATGCGCCCGAAGGTGACTTTGTTTACGGAGGGGAACATATTTTCCAGCTCATAGTTTACCCGGCTCATAGGATCCTTTTCCATGGAATCTGCCTGGGCGGCGGTAAGGTTCCCCTGGGCCTTTTGTTTGTGGAGGTAGTCGGTATAGTCCTCGTCGAACTCGTTTCGGCTGGGATTTTTTTCGCCGTTATAGATCGCCATCAGCCAGTGATAGAAGGTGTAGACCCCGAACTTACTCTGGTCCTCCATGCCGAAGGTCAGGTTGTACAGTATCACGGCGTTCTTTTCCCCGGCCAGCTCCTCGTCCACATAGCCGAAGAACAAAAACATTTTTATGACTGTAGGTATATAGGGGGAGGAAAGGGTGTGCTCGAACACAGCCGCGTAAAGGGAATTAAATTCCGCGGTGAGCTGTTTCCGGAGGCGGCCTGTCACGTCGTCCATGGAGTTCTTGTCTTCCAGTTTCTTGTAAGCGTTCACATGCTGGCGGAAAGCTTCCGCCGTGTCGAAACCTGTCCCCACGTAATCGAGGATGGTGTTCAGGCTGCCGGCCAGCTCGGACAGGATGGCAGTGTCGAGGGAAGCCTCTTTTTTGTCCGCGGATCCCTCGGCGGCCGCGGGAACGTTTAGCGAGGACAGTTTGCTGCGGAAGCTGTCCACCCGCTGGGATACCTGGGCGGCATCCAGGGAAGGGCTGCCCTCAAAGTGCTGGATCATCCGCTCGATATCCGTGCTGAGGACCGCCGCGTCCTCGGAATTGGAGCCCAGGCGGTAATAGAGGGAAGTGTAAAAATCAAACAGATCGTTGCCGGAACTGTTGAAATAATATTGGAGGATCCGCGTGATGTAATTGTGCTGTTCCTCTAACAGCGTGTAGGTCTTGCGGAAGTCAAGGCTTCCCTTCCGCAGCATACCGAGGGAGATCCCGGGCTCTGTCACAAGGATCTTGGCGTTGGCGCCGGCGTACACATTCTGAAGGCCCAGGTAATAGCTGTTCAGCCAGATATCGGGATCTTCGTTGATGATATAGGCCGCCACATCCTGGACTCCGTCGAGCACCCGGGGTACCACCCGGTAACGGCTGCAGAGGGCGTTGTATTTTTCATAGTCTTCCGTCAGATTCTGATGGAGCGTGGCGCATTTCATTTCGGAGATGGCGCTCTGGCTGAGCAGGGTGTTGATCTGGCGGAACAGGGACAGCATAAACACCCGTGCCACGTCGGGATGCTTCTGGAGAAGGTCGTCCAGCGCTTCCATGTTGTTGACTGGATAAGTCAGGATTGTGGAATCCTCAAGGACGGTGTAACCCAGGAAGTGGACTTCCGAGCAGATCTCGCATATGCCGATCACATCGCCTTTCTTTAACTGATAAGTGCCGCCGGGATATTCCGCCTGCACAATGCCCTTCGTGATCAGGTGAAGGGAGGTCATGGGCTGACCGATGTCGTAGATCCTTTTCCCTTTTGTCAGTACAGTTCCTGCCATAATGTGTGTATCCTTCCCGCCCGGCCGTGTATGGGGCCGGCCTATAAAATATTTGTCCGTTCCTGGTATAGTATACAACAAATGATCTGCAATTTTCTACTGTACTTTTATTAAATTTGTGATAAAATAAAAATACATATGTGTCAGTTTTGGAAAAACAAAGGTTTTTCAGGGAAATTTACGTCCGGGGGCGCGGAGGAAGGAAAGCGTTCCGGGCGGGAAGGTGTGGCTTTTGTATGGAACAGAGTACGGAATACCTGCGGCAGCTGCTGCAGGAGTATAAGAAACAGGCGCTGCCTTTTCTGAGATATCTTCCTTATTTCGAGAAAAACGCGGGCCAGGCGGGCGGCACCATGTACCAGGGGGATGCGTCCGGCGGGAATGTCATGCGCTTTCCTGTCTATGATGGAACGCTGATGGAATTTGTCCGGGAGGCTTCCCGGTCTCCCCTGATGGACCGCAATTACAGTTATGTGTATACCAGGAACAGGATCAGGACCCATGAGGACGAGCGCAGGATAATCCAGGCGGCGGACCTGAAGGACTGGGATATGCTGCGGGGCATCCTGTCCAAGTATGTGATGGGCGGCATGACGAAGGGGGCGCTCTGGAACGAGGCGATGCGGGAGAACATTTTCCTCCTGGTGCTGAGGCAGATGCAGAAGATCATAGAGTTTTGGGATAAACCTTTGGATATCCGATAGGAGCGGAAAGACGGGAGATTAAGATGTCGCCGCCGGCGGCGGAATGAGAGGAAACATGGGAGAAAAATCGGTGCAAAAGAGGAAGTTCATACTGGAGACGGCGAGGAAGGTCTTCGTGGAGAAAGGCTTTAAAAAAGTCACCATGAAGGACATTGTGGATGCCTGTGAGATCAGTAGGGGCGGCCTTTACCTTTATTTTGAAAATACCAGCCAGATCTTCAGGGAAGTGATGAAGCTGGAGAGCGAGGAGGCGGACGATGTCTTTTCGGACAGCATTACGGAAGACGCCACGGCGGCGGACATCCTCGTGCTGTTCCTGCAGGAACAGAAGAAGGAGCTTCTGAGGAAGAAAGATACATTGACCCAGGCGGTTTATGAATATTATTTTGAAAACCAGGTGGCGCGGAAGGACAACATCCTGAAAAAGCAGTTTGATTCGGCGGTGAAGATCATTGAAAGACTGATAGAGACCGGTGTGGATAACGGGGAATTTTATTGCGAGGACTGCGCCGGGACGGCTCGGAACATTATGTTTGTGCTGGAGGGCCTGAAGATCTCGGCCCAGACCATCCATATCACATCCGAGACGGTGGATCAGGAGATCCTTTACATATTGAGGTCGCTGGGCGTGGAAGTGGAGGAATGAAATGGGAAACGTAAAGCGGATTTATGTGGAAAAGAAGGAACCCTTTGCGGTCCGGGCGAAGGAGCTCCACGAGGAGCTGAGGAGCTATCTTGGGATCGACGTGGAGGGTGTGCGGGTATTTATCCGGTACGATGTGGAGAACATTTCCGGGCCTGTGTTTGAGAAAGCCTGCCGGACAGTGTTTTCGGAGCCTCCGGTGGACGACCTGTATTTTGAGACGATAGAGATTCCCGCGGGGGCAAGGGTGTTTTCCGTGGAGTTTTTGCCCGGCCAGTTTGACCAGAGGGCGGACTCCGCCGTGCAGTGCGTACAGTTCCTGGACGAGAACCAGGAGCCGGTGATCCGCACCGCGGTGACATACATGGTCCTGGGGAATGTGTCCGAGGAGGAGTTTGCCCGGATCAAGGCATACTGCATCAACCCGGTGGATTCCCGGGAGACGGGAATGGAAAAGCCGGAGACGCTGATCACCGTCTTTGAGGAGCCGGCCGATATCGCTGTGCTCCGGGGGTTTGGCGGGATGGATGAGGATGAGCTGGGAAAGCTCTATGATTCTCTCTCGCTGGCGATGACATTTAAGGATTTCCTTCACATACAGAAGTATTTCAGGGAGGATGAGAAGCGCGAACCTACCATGACGGAGATCCGGGTGCTGGACACCTACTGGTCCGACCACTGCCGTCACACCACGTTTTCCACCGAGCTGAAGGAGGTGGAGTTCGGGGAAGGGTATTACCGTTCTCCCCTGGAGACCACTTACCAGAGCTATCTGGACACCAGGGAGGAGATCTTTGCGGGAAGGTCGGACAAGTATGTGTGCCTGATGGACCTTGCCCTCATGGCCATGCGGAAGCTGAAAAAGGACGGGAAGCTCCAGGATATGGAGGAGTCCGATGAGATCAACGCCTGCTCCGTGGTGGTGCCGGTAGAGATGGACTACGGCGACCACAGGGAGACGGAGGAGTGGCTTGTCTTTTTTAAGAACGAGACCCACAATCATCCCACGGAGATCGAGCCCTTCGGCGGCGCGGCCACCTGCCTTGGCGGCGCCATCCGCGACCCGCTCTCAGGGAGAGGGTATGTATATCAGGCCATGCGTGTCACCGGGGCCGCGGATCCCACTGTGCCGGTGGCGGACACCTTAAAGGGCAAGCTGTCTCAGAAAAAACTGGTGAAGGGGGCGGCGGACGGTTATTCCTCCTACGGAAACCAGATCGGCCTCGCCACCGGATTCGTAAAGGAGATCTATCATCCCGATTATGTGGCGAAGCGCATGGAGATCGGCGCTGTCATGGGAGCCGCACCGAGAAAGAACGTGATCCGGGAGACTTCGGATCCCGGGGATATCATCATTCTTTTGGGAGGGCGCACCGGCCGGGACGGCTGCGGCGGCGCCACCGGTTCCTCCAAGGTGCACACGGAGCAGTCCATCGAGACCTGCGGCGCGGAGGTCCAGAAGGGGAACGCGCCCACAGAGAGAAAGATCCAGAGGCTGTTCCGCCGCCCGGAAGTCAGCAGGATCATCAAGAAGTGCAACGATTTCGGCGCGGGCGGCGTGTCCGTGGCCATCGGCGAGCTGGCGGACGGCCTTGTGGTGGACCTGGACAAGGTGCCGAAAAAGTACGCGGGCCTGGACGGCACGGAACTTGCCATTTCCGAATCCCAGGAGAGGATGGCTGTGGTGGTGGATCCCGGAAATGTGGAAAAATTTTTAGGCTATGCCGCCGAGGAAAACCTGGAAGCGGTAGCGGTAGCCGTGGTCACGGAGGAGCCGAGGCTCGTGCTGAACTGGCGGGGGGCGAAGATCGTCGATCTGAAGAGAGCGTTCCTGGACACCAACGGCGCCCACCAGGAGGCGGCCGTGAAGGTGGAGATCCCCGACGAGAAGGAAAATTATTTTCGGAAGTGGGCGATTCCGGCCGTAGGGGAAAAGCTGGAGGCCGGGGATGTGAAGGGCGCATGGCTGGCTCTTTTGAACGACCTGAACGTCTGCTCCCAGAAGGGGCTTGTGGAGATGTTTGACGCGTCCATAGGCGCGGGCAGCGTACTGATGCCTTATGGCGGGAAGCGCCAGCTCACGGAGACCCAGGCCATGGTGGCGAAGCTGCCGGTGCTGAAGGGCAGGACCGACACCGTCACGATGATGAGTTACGGCTTCGATCCCTTCCTGTCCTCTTGGAGCCCTTATCACGGCGCGGTTTACGCCGTGGTGGAGTCTATGGCAAAAATCGTGGCCAACGGCGGCGATGCCTCCGGGATCCGCTTTACGTTCCAGGAATATTTCCGCAGGATGACGGGGGAACCGGAGCGCTGGAGCCAGCCTTTTGCGGCGCTTTTGGGCGCATATGACGCGCAGATCGGGTTTGGCCTGCCTTCCATCGGCGGAAAGGACAGCATGTCCGGCACCTTTAACGATATCGACGTGCCCCCCACGCTGGTCTCCTTTGCGGTGGATATCGCGAAGCTTGGGAACATCGTGACGCCGGAGCTGAAAAAGCCGGGCAGCAGGCTTGTGCGTTTTGAGATCGAGAAGGACGAGTTTGACATCCCCATGTATGACCGTGTGGCGGAGCTCTATAAGGAAATTCACCAGCTGACGGAAGACGGCGATATCCTCTCCGCCTATGCGCTGGACGCAAAGGGCGCTGCCGCTGCCCTTTCCAAGATGGCCTTCGGTAATGGACTGGGAGTTACAGTGGAGGCCGGGCTGACCTGGGAGGCACTGTTTGGCAACGGCCTTGGCGATATCCTGGCGGAGATACCGGAAGACCGGCTGGAAAAGCTGGCGGAGCGGGAGCTGGACTATACCCTTGTCGGCACGGTGACGGAAGAACCGGTGTTTGCATACGGCCAGGTGCGGATCTCCATGAAGGAGGCGCTGGACGCCTGGATGTCCAGATTGGAAAAAGTGTTCCCCACCAGGGCGGGAAAGGAGAATACGCCCCTGGACGGCGGATGCTATCGGGCGGACAACGTTTATGTGTGCAGGGACAGGGTGGCGAAGCCTACGGTGTTTATCCCTGTGTTCCCCGGCACAAACTGCGAGTACGACAGCGCCAGGGCTTTCGAGCGGGCGGGCGCCAGCGTGGTCACGAAAGTATTCCGGAACCTGAGCCCCCAGGACATCCGCCAGTCGGTGGAAGAGTTTGAAAAGGCCATTTCCCAGGCCCAGATCATTATGTTCCCGGGGGGATTTTCCGCGGGCGACGAGCCGGACGGCAGCGCCAAGTTCTTTGCCACGGCTTTTCAGAACCAGAAGCTGAAGGAGGCCGTGAGGAAGCTCCTGCAGGAGAGAGACGGCCTGGTGCTTGGGATCTGTAATGGTTTCCAGGCGCTGGTCAAGCTGGGCCTGGTGCCCTATGGCGATATCGTAGGGCAGAGGGAGGATTCGCCGACCCTCACGTTCAACACCATAAACAGGCATATTTCCAAGATGGTGTATACAAAGGTGGTCTCCAACAAGTCGCCATGGCTTTCCGGGGCCGTGCTGGGGGAGACTTACTGCAATCCCGCCTCCCACGGAGAGGGCCGGTTTGTGGCCACCGGGGAATGGCTGGAGAAGCTGTTTGCCGCCGGGCAGGTAGCGACCCAGTACGCGGATCCGGAGGGCAGGGTGTCCATGGACGAGGAGTACAATGTAAACGGCTCCTATTGCGCCATCGAGGGGATCACCTCGCCCGACGGCAGGATCCTCGGCAAGATGGCGCATTCCGAACGCCGGGGAGACGGGGTGGCAAAGAATATTTACGGCCAACAGGATATCAGGATCTTTGAGTCCGGTGTGGCTTACTTTAAGTAAACGCCGAAATGATGGCAGGCGGCAGTAGATCAGACATAGAAAGGGCGATGGGGAGACACCATCGTGCGGGTGGAGCGAATGTTATTGGCATTGGTACCTCTATTTGATGAGAATATGGCGGTAAAGGCTTATTCCGTGTTTTCTCAGAAAGACAATTTTTTCCTGGATCCCATGATGCTTGGGACCAGGCAGAACGATGGCGCGACCACGGTGGAGGGGCTGGAGCTGATCCGGACCATGGGTATCGAGACCCTCTCCGAGGACAAGGAAATCTTTGTGCCATTGAGCAACATCTCCGTGTTCTCCGACCTGGAGAGCCAGTGCGACGCGCCTCACGAGAGGATCGTGTTCCTGCTGGACAATACCATCCCCCCGGTGGGAATGTACATCGACCGGCTGAGGGAACTGAAGGAAAAGGGATATAAGCTGGCGATGCGCAGGCTTATGGTCTCGGATTTTGAAAATTACCGCGAGATCTTCCGCCTGTCTGACTATGTATTTCTTGACAACAGGAAGATCGCGATCAACAAGGCCAAGAGCTATTTCAGCAAGCTCTATCCCGGCATCAAGCTCTGCGCGGGAGGCATCGACAGCATGGAGGTGTTCGAAGCCCTGCGGGATGGGGGCGGATACCAGCTGTACGAGGGCAATTTCTACCGGGTGCCTGTGACCAGAGGGGCCCACGAGGTAGCGCCCCTGAAGGTGAACTATATCGAGCTTTTGAATGTGGTGAACAACGCAAACTTTGAGCTTACCAGGGCGGCGGATATCATCGGCCGGGATACGGCGCTGACTATCCTGCTGCTGAAGATGGTGAACCGGATGACGGTAAATTCCGGCATCACGACTATCCGCCATGCGGCCGCCATGCTTGGCCAGAAGGAGCTGAGGAAGTGGATCAATACCGCCGTAGTCAATGAGATGTATGCCGATAAGCCCAGCGAGGTCACAAGGCTTTCCCTGCTGCGGGCGAAGTTTGCGGAGAACCTGGGCCCGGTATTCGGGATGCGGGACAAGAGCGAGGAGCTGTTTTTGATGGGATTGTTCTCCGTGCTGGATGTGATCTTGGAAAAACCCATGGAGGAAGCCCTCGGCATGGTCATGGTGTCCGGCGACGTGAAGGCGGCCCTGATCGACAGGACCGGGAAGCTGGCCCCTGTGATGAATCTCCTGCTGCAGTATGAGAACGCCAACTGGCAGGAAGTGTCAAGGCTCCTGCTTTTGGACAAGATGGAGGTGGAACCTGTCAATGACGCGTATATGGGATCGCTCAGGTGGTACAGGGATCTGATGTATGATAAAAAGTAGATAGAACGTAACAGTTCAGCCAGCCGTTTTATGGGCAAAGGCAGGCGTACAGCGATGAAAAGCGCGTAAGCGCGGCTTTGCGTATGGCGCGGGCTGAACTGTTACGATAGAACTGGGTGAACTGTGGTGAAGTGTGGTGAAGTGTCACAGCTGTGCCGAGATTTGGTCTTGACAACACAGGGAAAAGAGACTATCATAATGGTGAGTTGAAACAAAGACGTTCTGCGGAAGCAGGGCGTCTTTCTTTTTTTGGCGAGGGCACGGGGCGGCCGGAGGCCCGCCGCCGGAACAGCGGGCGGGGCGATGGCAGGCCGGGCCTGCCGATGAGGAAGGAAAGGTGAAGGCTATGGATATGATGGAAAGCTTGGATCTGTTTGAGAGGACGGATGTGGTAAATTCGCTGCTGGCGCGGTACGGTGTGAAATTTGGCATCTATAAGAACAATACTTTCCATGAGCAGCTGTTTCCTTTTGATGCCATTCCCCGGATACTGAGCGTACAGGAGTTCGAATACCTGGAAAAGGGCCTGCGGCAGCGGGTGGATGCGCTGAATCTGTTCCTGTGGGATATCTATAACAAGAAGCATATCCTGAGAGACAAGGTCATACCGGAGGAGTTTATCTATGCCTCCAGCGGGTACCTGGCCCAGTGCGAGGGGATCCAGCCGCCGAAAGCCATCTATTCCCATATTTCCGGTATCGACCTGGTGCAGGGGAAGGACAGCGAGTGGTACATATTGGAGGACAATCTGCGTGTGCCGTCCGGTGCTTCCTATCCCATGATCGCCCGGGAGCTCTGCCGCCGGAGCAGCCCCAGGACATTCCAGGCCATATCGGTGGCGGACAACCGCGCCTATGCGGACCTGCTGAAACGGACGCTGGAGCATGTGAACACGGGCGGCCTGACCGTAGTGTATACGCCTGGGCGCTATAACGCGGCGTATTTTGAACATTCCTACCTGGCGGAGAAGATGCGGGTGCCCCTGGTTACATGCAGCGACCTGGAGGTGGAGAACGACAGGCTGTATTTCAAGGATTACAGCGGAAAGAAGGAGCAGGTGGGCGCGGTGTACCGGCGGGTCTCCGACGATTTCCTGGATCCCATGAACTTTAGGCAGGATTCTCTGATCGGCGTACCCCATATCTTTGATGTGTACCGGAAGGGAAACGTGGCGCTGGTGAATGCCCCCGGAAACGGCGTGGCGGATGACAAGGGGATCTATTACTTCGTGCCGAAGATGATCGAGTATTATCTGGAGCAGGAGCCCATTCTGCACAACGCGCCTACGTATCTGCCTTACTACAGGCAGGACATGGAATACGTCCTGGAGCACTTTGACAGCCTGGTCCTGAAGGATGTGGCGGAGGCCGGCGGGTATGGCGTTACTTTTGGAAGCAGCATGACGGCGGGGCAAAAGGAAGAATTCCTGCGGCTCATAAAGAGCGAACCCAGGCGGTTCATCGCCCAGGAAGTCATCGACTTCTGCGACCTGCCCATTCTGGAGAAGGGCGGGAAGGTAGACAGAAAGGCGGATCTGCGGGCCTTTGTGCTCTCCGGGGAGGAGACGGTGGTCTGGAAGAGCGGGCTGACCCGGTTTTCCAGGAATCCGGACTCGTTTATTGTCAATTCGTCTCAGGGAGGAGGTTTCAAGGACACATGGGTGTTAAATCAGTAGAGAACATGGATAGGCTTTTCTGGCTGGGCAGGTATTCCGAGCGGGTATATACCACGCTGAAGCTGTACGGGCAGAAATTTGACAGCATGATCGAGGAGGGCACAGGGGGATACGATGAGTTCTGCCGTTCCCTGGATATCCCCAACGTATACGATTCCGCGGCGGAATTCCGGCGGTGCTATCCTTTTGGGGCGGATGACCCAAATTCTATTTACAGCAACCTGATTCGGGCGTATGATAATGCTATCGAACTGCGGGAGGAGATCGGGAGCGACACGCTCTCCTATATCCAGATGGCGGTGTATGAGCTGAAAAAGGCCGCCGGAAGCAACGCGCCCATGATCGAATTTCAGGCGATCCTGGATGATATCCTTGCCTTTTGGGGCATTGTGGACGATATGATCGAGGATGAATCCACCCGGAATATCATCAAGGTGGGGAAAAGGGTGGAGCGGATCGACCTGTACGGCCGGCTCGGCGTGGACCGGACAGCCATGGCCAGGGAAGTGCACCGCCTTACCGGCAGGATCCCCCGCACAGGGCTGCGGTACCAAAAACAGGTGGTGGATCGGCTGAATGAGCTGGTGGAGCAGCCGCAGTTGGATTATCCCGCTATCGTGAGGGAAATCGAGAGGATACTGTGACAGGACGCCTGAGACGTGTCCGCGTCCGGTATCGGAAAGGTATGGACACATTGAAGACACTGCGGTTTCGGTATGACCTGAAGATCGAGTTTTCCGCGCCGGTGACGCACCACAGTTTCACGGTGAAATGCGTGGCCCAGTCGGATGAGCGCCAGCAGATCCTGCGGCAGGATGTCAGGATCCTGCCAAAAGAATTTCTCAGCCAGAATCAGGATTCTTTCGGCAATTCTTATATTTTTGGAAGGACGGACCCGGAGCACGACCTCTTTCATGTGACGGCGGAGGGGCTGGCGCGGACGGGAGCCGTGGAGAGCACGGCTGCGGGGGAGGGCTATCAGCAGGGGATGTACCTGGCCCAGACGCCCCTCACATGGCCGGGCCCTAACCTGCGGCATCTGTTTGATGTCCTGGGGCGGTACGGCAGGGATGACACGCTGGAGAGGAGCCTGCGCTTCCAGATGGGGCTGCGGGAGAGATTCTCCTATGAGAAGGGGAGCACCGGCATCGGCACGACGGCGGAGGAGGCCCTGGCCCAGGGCCATGGCGTATGCCAGGATTATTCCCATATTTTGCTGTCCCTCTGCCGCCAGGCCGGGATCCCCTGCCGGTATGTGGTGGGAATGCTGATCGGGGAGGGCGCGAGCCACGCCTGGGTGGAGGTGCTGCACCAGGGGCGCTGGTACGGCCTGGATCCCACAAACGCCGTCAGGGTGACGGACAGCCATATCAAGATCTCCCACGGCAGGGATTACAATGACTGCCTGATCAATCAGGGGGTATTTACCGGCAGCGCCGCACAGAAACAGAGCGTGTCCGTGCAGGTGTATGAAGAACAGGAGAAAGGAAGCGATGTGATATGATGATGACGGTGGCCTGCCTGCCGCTTCCTGTGGACGAGACACTGGAGATCAAGAAAAACCGCTTTTGCCCGGGAAACGGCGGAAACGGCAGACGGATCAGCGTCGTTACCGGCATCCACGGGGATGAGCTGGAGGGGCAGCTGGTTTGTTTTCAGGTGGCGAAGAGGATCCGGGAAAACCCGGAACGCCTCCTGGGAACGGTGGATCTGTACCCGGCCATAAACCCGCTGGGGATCGATTCCGTCACAAGGGGGATCCCGGGCTTTGACCTGGACATGAACAGGACGTTCCCGGGGGCTATGGAGGGATCTCTCACGGAGCATCTGGCGGCATGTGTGGTGCAGGACCTGGTGGGTTCCGACCTGTGCCTGGACATCCATGCCAGCAACATTTATCTGACGGAGATCCCGCAGATCCGCATCAATGAGCTGCACAGGGAAAAGCTGATGCCCCTGGCCATGGAAGCGAACGTGGATCTGATCTGGGTCCACGGGGCGAACACGGTGCTGGAGTCCACCTTGGCCCACAGCATGAACAGCCTGGGCGTTCCCACGCTGGTGGTGGAGATGGGCGTGGGGATGCGCCTGACGCCTGCCTACGCGGACCAGCTGACCCAGGGGATCTTCCATCTGATGGAGAGGCTGCGCATCTGGAAGGAGGAGGAAATCCCGGTCAGGACGCCGGTGGTATCCGAGGACCCCGATGAGGTGACTTACCTTAACGCGCCGGTATCGGGGATCTTCCAGAAGAAGAAAAACCACGGGGAACACCTGAAAAAGGGCGATGAAGTTGGAATTGTGCTGAACCCTTATACGGGAGAGGTCTTGACCAGCATGACAGCGCCCGGGGACGGCTGGCTTTTTACCATAAGGGAATACCCGGTGGTGGATGAGGGCTCCCTGATCGCCAGGATCCTGAGGGAGCCGCCAGGGTGCGCGGGCTGATCTTGAGGAGACGGAGAAAGGGCGGAGATTTTGCTTGAGCCGCCGGGGGCGGCGTGAGGATTGTTATGGAAAAAGAAATCTTATTTCAGATACCGTCCCTGTACAGGGACGATTTCCGGATCCGGGGATACCGGTTTGGGCAGGGGAAAAAGGCATTGTGCGTGGTGGGAAGCATGCGCGGGAACGAATATCAGCAGATCTACACCTGTTCTCAGCTGGTGGCCCGGCTGAAAGAGCTGGAGGGCAGGGGGCTTCTTAAGGAGGATCAGGAGATCCTGGTTATCCCCTCCCTGAATCCCAGCTCCATGAATATTGAGAAGCGCTTCTGGCCCACGGACAACTCCGATATCAACCGGATGTTCCCCGGCTACAGCCTGGGGGAGACCACGCAGCGCATCGCGGCGGGCGTTTTCGGGCAGATCAAGGATTTTGAGAACGGCATACAGTTCGCCTCCTTTTATATGCCCGGGAAATTCAGCCCGCATGTGCGGATGATGAAAACGGGGTATGAGAACGTGGAGAAGGCCAGGGAATTTGGGCTTCCCTATATTGTGCTGCGGGTGCCGAAGCCCTATGATACCACGACGTTAAACTACAACTGGCAGATCTGGGAGACGAACGCGTTCAGCCTGTACGGCGCGGCCACGGATACCATCGACGAGGAGAGCGCCCGGCGGCTTATCGACGGGATCCTGCGTTTCCTGGCCTCAGAGGGCATCCTGAAGGAGGGAGCCCAGGCGGATCCCCCGCGGGAGTCCAGGGTGTTTACGGACAGGGAGCTTTTGGCAGTGCGTTCCCGCAAGTCGGGGATCCTGAAAAGCCTTGTGGGCGTGGAGGTGAAGGTGGCCCAGGGACAGCTGCTGGGCTATCTTCTGGACACGGGAGAGGGGCGGAGGATAGAGGAACTCTATGCCCCTCTGGACGGTACGGTGTTTTTTGCGCACAGTAAGCCGCTGGTCTATGCCAACACGGCGGTGTTCAAGCTGCTGGCCGGGGAAGAGCCCTTTCGTGGGGAAAGGTAGGAGCGGGCGGGGCCGCGGCCGTGAAAATTTGAGGTGTTGCCCGCCTGTTTCTTTTGTGATATAATAACTCTGCCGATGCGGCGCGTCATATCGGGAGCCCACTGCGGAAAAAGGGATGCCGCCGGGAGACTCTTTCTTTCCTGTGCTTAGGGAATCCGGGATCCGCGTCCCGGGGCACTGTGCCGGGAAGTATAAAGAAGTAAAAGAAGTATAAAGAAGTAAAGAAGTAAAGAAAAGAAGTAAAGAAGTAAAAGAAGTATAAAGAAGTAAAGAAGTAAAGAAAAGAAGTAAAGAAGTAAAGAAAAGAAGTAAAGAAGTAAAAGAAGTAGAAGAAGTAAAAAAGTAAAGAAGTAAAAGAAGTAAAAGAAGTAAAAGAAGTAAAAAAAGAAGAGCTGCGGACAGAAATGTCCGGGAGCCGCGCTGGCGGCGGAATGAGAGGGAAAATGAAGGCGTTTTTGATTTTGGAAGACGGCACGGTGTTTGAGGGAACCCACATCGGCGCCGCCAGGGAGATGATCAGCGAGATCGTGTTCAACACGTCTATGGCGGGTTATCTGGAGGTGCTGACGGATCCTTCCTACGCGGGGCAGGCGGTCTGTATGACGTACCCGCTGATCGGCAATTACGGCATCTGTAAGGATGACATGGAATCTTTAAGACCCTGGCCGGACGGCTTCATCGTGCGGGAACTCTCCCGCGTTTCCAGCAATTTCCGAAACGACTGCCCCATACAAGAGTTTTTGGAAGAAAACGGTGTGCCTGGTATTGCGGGCATCGACACCCGGGCCCTGACCAAGATCCTCCGGGAAAAGGGAACCATGAACGGCATGATCACCACCGATGAGGGCTACGACTTAAACAGCATACTGCCCCGGCTGAAGGAGTATACCACCGGGAAGGTTGTGGAAAAGGTGACCTGCAGGGAGAAATATCAGGTGCCGCCTACGACGGACATCAGACAGAACGGCCCTCTCTCCGGCTCGGCCCGCTTTGACCGGGAAGCCTGGGAAAAGGGCGTCAGGGAGCCCCGGCCTACTCTGGTGAAGGAGCTAAGCGGCGCGGGCCTGCGGGTGGCGCTCCTGGACTTGGGGGCAAAGGCAAATATTGCCCGCTCCCTGGCGGAACGGGGCTGCGCCGTGACGGTGTATCCGGCCGGTACTTCCGCCGCGGAGATCATCGCGGACGGGCCGGACGGCATTATGCTCAGCAACGGCCCGGGAGACCCCAAAGAATGTGTTTCTGTGATCGGGGAGATCAAAAAGCTGTACGATACGGACATCCCCATTTTTGCCATCTGCCTGGGCCATCAGCTCATGGCGCTGGCCACGGGGGCGGACACCCACAAGCTGAAATACGGCCACAGGGGCGGGAACCACCCGGTGAAGGACCTGACGACCGGCAGGGTCTATATTTCCTCCCAAAACCACGGTTATGTGGTGGATACGGACAAGCTGGACCCGAAGGTGGCGGTCCCCGCGTTCGTGAATGTGAACGACGGCACCAACGAGGGGCTGGCCTATACCGGAAAGGATATCTTTACGGTGCAGTTCCATCCGGAGGCATGTCCCGGGCCTCAGGACTCCGGATACCTGTTTGACCGTTTCATTCAGATGATGCGCCGGAATACTGCCGCAGGTGCGGAAAGGAGGGATTCCAATGCCTAAGGATCCCAATGTAAAACGAGTTATGGTGATCGGTTCCGGCCCCATCGTCATCGGACAGGCGGCGGAATTTGACTACGCGGGTACCCAGGCATGCCGGTCCCTGAAAGAGGAAGGCGTGGAGGTGATCCTGGTAAATTCCAACCCCGCCACCATCATGACCGACAAGGATATCGCGGACAAAGTATATATTGAGCCTCTCACCGTAAAGGTGCTGGAGCAGATCATAGAGAAGGAAAAGCCGGACAGCATCCTGCCGACCCTGGGCGGGCAGGCGGGGCTGAACCTGGGGATGGAGCTGGAGGAATCCGGTTTCCTGGCATCCCATAACGTAAGGCTTCTTGGCACTACCGCAGCCACCATACGGAACGCGGAGGGCCGGCAGGAGTTCAAGGATCTGATGGAGCGCATCGGCGAGCCCTGCGCCGCCTCGAAGGTGGTGGAGAACGTGGAGGACGGCGTGGCCTTTACCAATACCATCGGGTATCCGGTGGTGCTGCGGCCCGCCTATACCCTGGGCGGCTCCGGGGGCGGCATCGCCCACAACCAGGCGGAGCTGGAAGAGATATTGGAGAACGGCCTGCGCCTCTCCAGAGTGGGCCAGGTGCTGGTGGAGCGCTGTATCGCCGGCTGGAAGGAGATCGAGTACGAGGTCATGCGCGACAGCGCGGGCAACTGTATCACCGTCTGCAATATGGAGAACATCGACCCTGTGGGGGTGCACACCGGGGACAGCATTGTGGTGGCGCCTTCCCAGACGCTCAGCGACAAGGAATACCAGATGCTCCGGACTTCGGCCCTGAATATCATAAACGAGCTTCAGATCACCGGGGGCTGCAACGTGCAGTTCGCCCTGCACCCCACCAGCTTTGAATACTGTGTCATTGAGGTGAACCCCAGGGTGAGCCGTTCCTCGGCACTGGCGTCCAAGGCCACGGGATATCCCATCGCCAAGGTGGCGGCCAAGATCGCCCTGGGCTATACCCTGGACGAGATCCGGAACGCCATCACGAAAAAGACTTACGCAAGCTTTGAACCCGCCCTGGATTACTGTGTGGTGAAGATCCCAAGGCTGCCCTTTGACAAGTTCCTGACCGCAAAGCGTACCCTGACCACGCAGATGAAGGCAACCGGGGAGGTGATGAGCATCTGCGACAACTTCGAGGGCGCGCTGATGAAGGCCATCCGTTCCCTGGAGCAGCATGTGGACTGCCTGCTGAGCTACGATTTCAGCGCACTGTCGGCGGAGGAGCTGCGGGAGAGGCTGAAAAAAGTGGATGACCAGCGGATCTGGGTGATCGCGGAGGCCATACGAAAGGGCCTCAGCTATCAGGAGATACATGAGATCACAATGATCGACATCTGGTTTATCGACAAGCTGGCAATCCTGGTGGAGATGGAGCAGGCGCTGAAGACCCGGGAGCTGACGCCGGAGCTTTTAAGGGAGGCAAAGCACATCGAATTTCCGGACAGCGTGATCGCGAGGCTCACCGGCAGGACGGAGGGGGAGATCCGGGCGCTGCGCCATGAATGGGGCATCCGGGCGGTGTACCGGATGGTGGATACCTGCGCCGCAGAGTTCGCGGCTTCCACCCCCTATTATTACTCCGTCTACGGCGGGGAAAACGAGGCCCTGGGGGCCGGAGAGCGCAAAAAGGTCCTTGTCCTGGGCTCCGGCCCTATCCGCATCGGCCAGGGGATCGAGTTTGACTATTGCTCGGTCCACGCAACCTGGGCCTTTGCTAAAGCGGGGTACGAGACCATCATCATCAACAACAACCCGGAGACCGTGAGCACTGACTTTGATATTGCGGATAAACTGTATTTTGAGCCCCTGACCCCGGAGGATGTGGAGTCCATTGTGGACATTGAGAAGCCGGACGGCGCGGTGGTGCAGTTCGGCGGCCAGACCGCCATCAAGCTTACGGAGAGCCTGATGAAGATGGGCGTACCCATCCTGGGCACCAAGGCGGAGGATGTGGACGCCGCGGAGGACCGGGAGTTGTTTGACCGGATCCTGGAGGAGACGAAGATCCCCAGGGCGGCTGGCGGAACGGTTTACACGGCGGAGGAGGCAAAGGAAGTGGCCAACCGTCTCGGCTACCCGGTGCTGGTGCGGCCCTCCTATGTGCTGGGGGGCCAGGGCATGCAGATCGCCATCTCGGACCAGGAGATAGAGGAGTTTATGGCCATCATCAACCGGATCGCCCAGGACCACCCGATCCTGGTGGACAAATACCTTCAGGGAAAGGAAGTGGAGGTGGACGCGGTCTGTGACGGGACGGACATCCTGATCCCCGGCATCATGGAACATATCGAGCGCACAGGGGTGCACTCGGGAGACAGTATCTCCGTGTATCCCGCGCCCACTATCACCCGGGCCGTAAAGGAGAAGATCGCGGAGTATACCCGGCGGCTGGCGAAGGCGCTGCATGTGAAGGGGCTTATCAACATTCAGTTTATCGCCATCGGGGAGGACGTGTATGTGATAGAGGTAAATCCCCGTTCCTCCAGGACGGTTCCCTATATCAGCAAGGTGACGGGGATACCCATCGTGGACCTGGCGACGGAAGTCATCTTGGGAAAGACCATCCGGGAGCTGGGGTATGAGCCGGGACTGCAGCCGGAGGCGGAATACTATGCCATTAAGATGCCGGTGTTTTCCTTTGAGAAGATACGGGGGGCGGAGATCAGCCTCGGGCCGGAGATGAAATCCACCGGCGAGTGCCTGGGGATCGCCAAAGATTTCCACGAGGCGCTGTACAAGGCGTTCCTTGGGGCGGGAGTGAACCTGCCGAAGTATAAGAACATGATCATTACGGTAAAGGACGCGGATAAGGGAGAGGCCATCGAGATCGGCCGCCGGTTTGAGAAGCTGGGGTATACCATTTACGCCACCCGCAGCACGGCGGCGGCGCTGAATGAGGCGGGAGTCAAGGCGAGAAAGGTGAACAAGATCTCCCAGGAGTCGCCCACCGTCATGGACCTGATCTTGGGCCATAAGATCGATCTGGTCATCGACACGCCCACGCAGGGCAGGGATAAGTCCCGGGACGGCTTCCTGATCCGGCGGACGGCCATCGAGACGGGGATCCACTGCATCACGGCGATGGACACGGCGGCGGCTCTGGTGACGAGCCTGGAAAACGCCGGCAGGGAACTGACCCTGGTGGATATAGCAAAGCTGTAGATACGCGGCGGCAGGGCATAATTTTCCGAAGGACTGCATATACTGGTGGGGAATTGTACGGAAACAGCAGGCTGCACCGGGCTGTATGCCCCGGAGGCAGCGGAAAAGAGGTAAATATGAACGCAGAAACCTATCCCTTTGTAGTGCGCCCCCTGCCTTATGAGTATGATGCACTGATCCCCGTGCTGGACGCGGAAACGCTGACCTTTCACCATGACAGGCATTATAAGGCATATGTGGACAATCTGAACATGGCTCTGGCGGATTACCCGGAGCTGCAGAAGAAGAGCCTGAAGGAACTTTTGTGCGACCTGGACCACATGCAGGAACCCCTCAGGACGGCGGTGCGGAACAACGGAGGCGGGGTGTACAACCATGAATTGTACTTCGACTCCATGAAAAGCCCTGCGGGACAGGACCCGGAGGGAGAGCTGGCGGCGGCCATCGAGCGGGATTTCGGCTCGTACCGCCAGTGGAAGGAACAGATGAAACAGGCGGCGGTGGGCCAGTTCGGCTCCGGGTGGGCCTGGCTGGTGACAGATAAGGACGGGAAACTGTCCCTTGTACAGACCGCCAATCAGGATGTGCCGAACCTGAAAGAGTACACGCCCCTGTTTCTGGTGGATGTGTGGGAACATGCCTATTACCTGCAGTACCAAAACCGCCGGGCGGATTACGTCGAGGGGTGGTTTGGGCTGATCAACTGGCGAAAGGCACAGCAGCGGTATCAGGAGAGAAACGGATGAAAATTACGTTTGAGAAACTGTATCGGTATGACAGGATCGGAGAGCCGTGCTGTATTGCGGTCCCTGTGAAAGAGGGACTGCTTCGCACGGCGGAAGGGGTCAGGGTCCTTGACGGAGGGCGGGAGCTGCCGAGCCAGACGAAAGTGACCTCCAGGCACCGCGACGGCTCCGTGCGCTTCCTGTTTACCCGTTTCCTGGCGGATCTGCCGGGAAACGCCGGAAAGGCCATAGATTATGAGCTGGAGGGAGGGCCTGGGGGCCCGGCTGGCTTTACGGGGATCCGGACAGAGCGAAGGCCGGACGGATGGCTGGCGGATACGGGGGCCGTGCGGTTTCTCTTAAAGGACGGAGGTTCCTGCCTGTTTGAGCGGGTGGAGACGGGAAACCGGGTCTATGGGGCGGAACAGTTTGCGGGGCCTTTCCTGGGCACTGACCAGGGCAGCTACGGCGCGGAGTTCGGCACCTGGGAACAGAGGGAAGAGGGGCCGGTCTGCGTCCGCTTCCGGACCCGGGGCCGCTACATATGGGAGGGGAACCCGGAGAGCTGTCCCGGATCCCTGCCGTCTTTTGAATGCGGGGTCACGGCTTTTGCGGGGAAGCCCTGGCTGGATCTGTCCTTCCGGCTGATCAATACTACCGATGGGGAGCGCCATATAAGGTACTGGCAGTTCGGAGTGAAACGGACGCCGGAGTCCTGCCTGCGGAGCGGCTTTGCGGAGAGGGCGGACAAGGCCGGAACGGATTCCACCGGCTGCGGCGACTGTAAGGAGAGCGGTGCGGAAGGGGATCTTTTCCGGACGTGGGGGGTGAAGGAGCTGCCCGCTATCGAGGCGGCGATCCCCCTGGAACAGGTCAGGACCTGTGTCGGCAGGTCGAACTATAAGACAGCCTTTACCATCGGGAAAAACGGGAGCAGGGTCTGTGAGACAGCGGATGCGGAGCTGTTGGCCGGGGAAGCCAACGAGCATTTTGGGGAAGTGTTCTATGGAACGTTCTTCGGGGATGTGACGGATGAGGCGGGAGGCGTCTGCGCCACTGTGTTTCAGGCCCAGCAGAATTTCCCCAAGGCGGTGACGGCGGAGCGGGACGGGCTCTGGGTCATGCTGGTGCCGGAGGGGATAGACCGCGTGGCGATGGCTTCCGGCATGTCCAGGGAGCAGAGGATACAGCTGCATTTCCACGGGCCGGAGGAGACCCTGGCGGAACTGGACAATCGGAGCCTGATCTATCAGATGCCGGACCGGCCGCAGCTTTCGCCGGAGGAATACCGCAGAAGCGGCGTGTTCCCGGATGTGTTCCTGGATCGGGAGAGACAGGACAGGGACGTGGAGATCGCGCTGACGGCAAGGGCGGACGGCCATGCCAGATGCTACGGCATGATGAACTGGGGAGACGCCCCGGACATGAATTACACGGACCAGGGCCGCGGGGGCGGCAGGCTGGTCTGGACAAACAACGAGTATGATTACCCCCATGCCATGTACCTGATGTACGTGAGGACGGGGGTCCGGCGGTTCCTGGATTACGCCAATGTGGCGGCCAGCCACTGGATGGATGTGGATGTGTGCCATTTCAGCGGGGATCCGCTCCGGCTGGGAGGCCAGTGGGAGCATACCTTCGGACACTGCGGGGGCGGCGTGATGGTGTGCTCCCACGAATGGGTGGAGGGCCTGCTGGACTGTTATCATTTTACCGGGAACGAGAGGGCGCTGGAGACGGCGCTTGGGATCGGGGAGAACGTGCTCCGGCTGCTGGAGACGCCTATGTACCAGAAGAGCGGGGAGAGCAGCGCGAGGGAGACGGGCTGGGCGCTGCGCACCCTGACGGCCCTTTACACGGAGACCTGGGATGAAAAGTGGATGACGAAATGTCAGTGGATCTTGAACCATTTCCGGGAGTGGACGGAGGAGTACGGCCAATGGGTGGCGCCCTATACGGACAATACCCTGATCCGGGTGGGATTCATGATCTCCGTGGCGGTTGGCAGCCTGATGCGGTATTACCGGGTGGCCGGCGGAGAGCGGCTGCGGGAGATGATCCTGGCCGCGGTGGATGATCTGGCGGAAAACTGTCTCCTGGACAACGGGCTGTTTTATTATAAGGAACTGCCGAGCCTTGCGCGGAACGGAAACAACACGCTGCTTTTGGAGGCCATGGCCATCGGCTATGAGCTCACGGGAGACAGGAAGTATCTGGAATGCGGCAGAAAGACATTCCAGACGGCAATCCAGGCTTCCGCGGGAGGGGCCGGAGGGGCAAAGCGGATCGTGGAGGACACGGTGATCGCCGGCTCCGGCGGGACGAAAGGATTTGCCCAGAGCTTTCTCCCTTTGGCGGTGTTTTACAAGGCGCTGGCGGAGGAGGGAATGCTGTGACATGAACCGGGCCAACTATCAGAAGAAGCTGGAGGAGCTGCTTCAGAGCCTGAAGGAGGAGGGCAGGACGGGAGACCGGGCGCCTTCTCTGTTCCTGCACAGCTGTTGTGCGCCCTGCAGCAGTTATGTGCTGGAATATCTCTGCGAGTGGTTTTTTATCACGGTATTTTATTTTAACCCCAATATCTCCGAGCGGGAGGAATATACCCGGAGGGCGGAGGAACAGAAACGGCTGATCGCGGCCTATAACGCGGAACGGAGGGGGCATCCCATCCTGGCGGTGGAGGGAGACTATGCCCCGGAACGTTTTTTCCGTCAGGCGGCGGGGCTGGAGACGTGCCCGGAGGGCGGGGAGCGGTGTCTGCGGTGCTTTGACCTTAGGCTGCGGGAGACGGCGGCGCAGGCAAAGGGGAGAGGTTTCGCGTTTTTCGGGACCACGCTGACCATCAGCCCTTTGAAAGACGCGGACAGGCTGAATGCCATCGGAAGCGGGCTGTCGGAAGAGTACGGCGTGGCCTGGCTGCCATCGGATTTTAAGAAAAAGAACGGTTACAAGCGTTCTGTGGAGCTTTCGGCGGAATATGGGCTTTATAGGCAGGACTACTGCGGATGCGCCTTTTCAAAGGCGGAGCGGGAGCGCACCCGGGGGGAGGGCCGCTCTTTTGCCGGGGAGACAAAGGAAATAGGATATACTGGGGAAAAGGCATAATTATTTTGGCATAATTATTTTTAGGCTCAAGGTTGAAAATTAAAATTTTCAATCGCGAGATTTGTGTCCGCGCACTGCTTGACACAAACTCGTTATGCGCAAAGAGCAG
>CANPYT010000027.1 GCA_947588705.1 uncultured Acetatifactor sp.
AGCAGCGCATGAATATCCTTCACGATCTTTTCATCCAGCGGTTTTCCCTGTCCGATGCAATCCTTTACATAACGGTACGCCTTACGGTGGTTGACCGCCTCATAGATTTCCCGCAGGGCCTTTCCCCCGATGGAGATCCCATCCTCCAACAGGACCTTCGTTTCAATCAGGGAAAGCGTATTTCCTTCGATGGCTGTGGAATTATGGGTATATTCCACTTCAAATGCCTGCTCATAGGTAAACATCGTAAATTCCGGGATCGATTCCCTGCATTTTTGGTACCATTCTTTTTTCCTGAACAGCTCCTGATAATCCACAAAAGCCCTCCTGCCGTTTCCAAAACCTTCTCTTACAGTATAGCACATTTTCACGCATCCGTAAGCCGTATTCCCCATATTTATCCGGAGAATTTTCAGGGTGAAAAAAGCGCTCCCTCAGCCGCTAGACATGCCGCCAGACATGATATAAAATTCGTGCAAGCACGATTTCCCATCGAATCAGGCGGCTGCCGTGTTCGGAGGAAAATCGTGCCCGCACGGATTTCCCTCTGGATACAGCAGCTGAGGAAGCTTTTGCGCCCCCCTATTTCTCCGTAAATGTGGCACAGGCCGTCTGCTGGTGCTCGTCTGCGCCGTTCCCCCTGATATCCACATGCTCCGCATGGCATTTGTAGTTGGCGTTGTAAATACACTTTACCGCCTCACAGTCGATGCTGATTGTGGAAGTGGGATGCACTACAGAGCTCTTGAAGGAGTCCGTTCCCTCCCTCTTAGGGAAAAAACTTTCACAGCATGTCTCCCCGCATTCACAGGCATGTTTCCCCCCTACCATGATATCGCCCTTGCAGCACAACTGGCTGTCGTTGTAGGTACAGGTCTCCGCCGTACATTTTAAGTCTGCCATATTAGCCTCTCTTTCCGCCGCGGCTGCGGCACAACAGATTTACTTTCCTGTTTAGTATTCCCTCTGTTTTGCCGCAATATACTTAAAATGTCTCCGCATGTCTCTATTTCCGCGGACGGCGGGCCAGGCGGACACTGCCCGCTTTGGGTACGCGCCTGCACGTCCATTTGGCGGCTGCCGCCTTACACGGACGCCTCCTGCGCTTCCTCCTTCCGGATCTCCTTAGTGCGGATCTCCCGGCAGATCTGGTCGATAAAATCTTCCAGCGTCTTCTGGCCCTCGTCCCCAGCGAAGCGGCTGCGGACGGAGACAAGCCCTTCCTCCTCTTCCTTCTGGCCCACCACCAGCATGTAGGGCAGCTTGGCCAGACGGGCTTCCCTTATCTTAAAGCCGATCTTCTCCGAACGGTTGTCGGTAGTGACAAGGATGCCGTTCTCTTTAAGCTTCTCCTCCACCTTTGCGGCGTAATCCGCGTATTTTTCAGAGATGGGAAGTATGCGCACCTGCTCAGGGCAGAGCCAGGTAGGGAACTTGCCCTCATATTTCTCGATCAGCCATGCCAGCGTCCTCTCATAACAGCCCATGGAGGTCCTGTGGATGATATAAGGGCGCACCTTGTCGCCGTTCTGGTCGATATAATACATGTCAAACTGCTCCGCCAGCAGGGCGTCCCACTGAATGGTGATCATGGTATCTTCCTTGCCGTAAACGTTGCAGGCATTGATGTCCACTTTCGGGCCATAGAATGCTGCCTCGCCCACATCTTCCACAAAGTCGATGTCCAGCTCTGTCAGGATATCCCTGATATGCTGCTCCGTCTCCTCCCAGACCTTCGGTTCGCCGATATATTTCGCCCGGTCTTCCGGATCCCACTTGGAGAGGTGATAGGTAACATCCTCCTCCACGCCCAGAACCGTCAGGCAGTATTTTGCCAGCGCCAGGCAATCCTTAAATTCCTGTACCATCTGGTCGGGGCGCACGATAAGATGCCCCTCCGAGATCGTGAACTGCCGCACCCTGGTCAGGCCGTGCATCTCGCCGGAGTCCTCGTTTCGGAACAGGGTAGACGTCTCCCCGTACCGCAGAGGCAGATCCCGGTAAGAATGCTGGGTCGCCTTGTACACATAATACTGGAAAGGACAGGTCATAGGCCGGAGGGCCAGTACCTCCTTGTCCTTTTTCTCATCCCCCAGCACAAACATGCCGTCCAGATAATGATCCCAGTGGCCGGAGATCTTATACAAGTCGCTCTTGGCCATCAGGGGCGTCTTTGTGCGGAGATAACCGCGCTTTTCCTCTTCGTCCTCGATCCAGCGCTGCATGGTCTGTATCATCTTGGCCCCCTTTGGCATCAGGAGGGGAAGCCCCTGGCCGATGACATCCACCGTGGTGAACAGTTCCATCTCACGCCCCAGCTTATTGTGGTCCCGGTTCTTTACATTCTCCCAGTACGCCAGGTATTCCTCCAGCTCTTCCTTCTTGCTGAAAGCCGTTCCGTAGATCCTCTGAAGCATGGCGTTTTCCGACTTTCCCCGCCAGTACGCCATCGAAGAGGAAGTCAGCTTAAATGCCTTTACGCCCTTTGTATTCATCAGATGAGGGCCCGCGCAGAGATCGACAAACTCCTCCCCCTGCTTATAGAAAGAGATCTCCGCGTCCACGGGAAGATCCCGGATCAGCTCCACCTTGTAAGGCTCTCCCCTGTCCTCCATATACTTGACCGCCTCTTCCCTGGGGAGGGTAAACCGCTCTATCTTCGCGCCCGCCTTGATGATCTTTTTCATCTCCGCCTCCAGCGCGTCCAGATCCTCCCTGGAAAAGGGCGCATGGTCAAAGTCATAATAAAACCCGTTGTCAATGCTGGGCCCGATGGTCAGCTTCGCGTCGGGGAACAGCTTTTTCACCGCTTCCGCAAGCACATGCGAGGCCGTATGGCGGATAGTGGCAAGCCCGTCCTTATCCGCGGCGGTACAGATCTCCAGTGCGCAGTCTTTGTCGATGACCGTGCGCAGATCCGCCACCTTGCCGTCCACCTTTGCGCAGCAGGCCGCCCTTGCCAGCCCCTCGCTGATATCCATGGCGATATGGTAGATATCCCTGCTCTCCGCATATTCCTTTACAGAACCGTCTTTCAGTGTGATCTTCATTCTTTTCCCAACCTTTCTTTTATAAATATAAAATATAAATTATAAATATATAAATAAAATATATAAATAATACAAGGCATAGACAACATAAGGCGATGTAGATACAGGCAATATCAGGGCCCCCGCATCCGCCAATACCCGCGCAAGCACAGCCCAAAGCGGGCGGTGTCCGCCTGGCCCGCTGCCCGCGGGAACAAAAAAAGTCCCCTGCAATCCAAAATTGCAAGGGACGTAAGCTACGCGGTTCCACCCTCGTTGCAGAGACGCCTGTTCCGGCTCCTCCGCCACCTTCATTTGCTCGTAACGTGAGCTCCCGGGCTGTATTAAAGCCACTCCGAGATGGTCTTCAGGTACCTTCCGCCAAACCGCTCTCAGCTCCGCCTTCCCGGCGGGCGGTCCTCTCTGGATGGGGGTGCGGATACCCTACTGTTCTCTTCCTCGTTTTTTCTTATGGATATAGGTCATATAGATATAGGTCAAAATATAGGCCCCGGTCTCCCACAGTGCCCTCGCGGCGGCTGCTGGCGGAAGCGGCCCTGGACTTATGATTTTTTATCATAATACTTTTCTTCAGGTTTGTAAAGCACTTTTTTCTGCCCTGCCGCGGATCTCCCCGACAATATATGCCTCCACGTCCTCCCGGTCCATCCCCAGCGCCACAGCCAGCTCCCCGTAAAGCCGTTCCTCCGCCATATGAATGTACTTGGCGTCCACAGCCGTCACCTTCCTGCCGGCCTGGATACGCTTCTGCTTTCGCAGGTATATGGTCTTGATCACCCGCACCCACTCCTCGCATCTGTTGGCCTTCATGCTCTCCCGGTAGATCTGCTCCGTAAACTTGTCGTTTGCAATTTCGATCAGCGGAATCTCCGGTATGGAGACGATGAGCCGCTGTGCCTCCTCCCTGCTCAGCACTTTCCGCATGGATTCCCCGGCGGCATCCACGGGCACATATACCGTGCTCCCCGCCGTATACTTCGGCTTCAGGATATAATATTTCCTCTCCTTATCCACTCCGGAAATATCAAGAGTGGTAATGTTCTCCACAATACACACTCCCTTATTGCCGCACACAACATGTTCGCCAATCTCAAACACAGACTTTCCTCCTCTCCCGGATCGCCGCTTGGTTTCTTCCTATTAAATGCCTCATTACTACTATGCCCCTATTTTAACAGATTAAACCCCGAAATGTCAGTTAATTTATTTCTTTTGGATCATTTTTGTGAAAATTGAACAGAGAAACCGGAAATAGTATTGTGCAATTATGACACATCAAGGTATACAGGACTGAACCGTTACAACGTTACAACCGTTACAACGTAGCTTCCATAAGGCATCCCTGTACCTTGCTTTTTTCCCATATATCAGTTATAATGTTAGGAAAGAAAACATTATTTTCAGGAAAAAGGGGGCGCTGTATGAAATACAGGATCTTACTGACAGGCAAAGCTTCTTCCGTCATTGACGATTTCTTTAGACGGTCAAACGACGATCTGGAGATCATGACCACTTCCCTGTGGCACGAAGACATTTTAAAGCATGTAAAATACTTTCAGCCTCAGCTGTTTGTATACTGTATGTATAATGAATCCCGAGAAGAATTCAACAAAATGGTATCCCTGAAATATCAGCTGGACAGGTCCAGGGTCTTCTTCTGTGTGATAGGCTCCCAGACGGACTGTACCGAATTTGAGCGGGCAGCCGTCAATGTGTCGGACCTGATACTTGTAAAGCCGCTGACCATAGAGGCCATCCAGGAGAGGATCATAAATTTTCTGCAGATGCACTTCCCCGTGGGGGCGCCGGTCCCGAACACTGCTGCCGGCGGAGAAGCCCCCCCGGCCTCCCTTGCGGACGGGCCCTCTTACGCTGTGGATCTGTCTCCCGGCTTCCCCGGAATGTTCCAGGAATCTAAACGGCCCCATATCCTGGTGGTGGACGATGACCCCAGAATGTTGAAAATGCTGAAAGAAGAGCTTCATTTTGCATATGACGTAGGCACCGCCATCAACGGTAAGATCGCCATGAAATTCCTGGAAAACAAGCATACCGACCTGATCCTGCTGGACTACGAGATGCCGGCGGAAAAGGGGCCGGAGGTACTGGAAAAGATCCGGGCAAACGAAAAGACAAAGGATGTTCCTGTAATCTTCCTGACCGGGGTAACGGAGAAGGAGAAGATCCAGAAAGCGCTGGTGCTGCAGCCTCAGGGCTATCTTCTGAAACCCATCAACCGCGAACGTCTGATGGAAACCATCACAAAGGTACTGGAGGGCTGACCCTATGGAAAAACAGACCAACTTTACGGAATATGAGTTAAGCCTCACCGATCTGATCGATGTAGATACACTGCAGAAGATCCAGGACGCTTTCTCCACCATGACCGGCGCGGCGGCCCTGGTCACGGACGCAAACGGGGTGCCTGTGACAAAGGGCTCTCGTTTTACCGATTTCTGTATGCAGTACACAAGATGCTCCGAGGTCGGGAGATGCCGCTGCGAGGAATGCGACCATCTGGGCGCGGAGATGGCCCTGCAGAAGGGTAGTTCTGTCATCTATCCCTGCCACGCCGGGCTCCTGGACTTTGCCGCCCCTATCATGGTAGACGGCAAGATGGCGGGCTGTTTCATCGGCGGCCAGGTGCTGACCAGCCCTCCCGACCACGACAACCTGCGCCGGGTGGCGGCTGAGATCGGCGTGGATCCCGAAGAGTACATAGCGGCGGCCGAAAAGGTAAATATCATAGACCAGGACCGCCTGGACCACACGGCAGAATCCCTGTTCACCCTGGCAAACGTACTCTCTAACCAGGCATACAGCAGCTACCTCATGCACCACGCCAACGCGGAGCTGAAGCGGGCCGCCAGCATGAAATCGGACTTCCTTGCCAATATGAGCCATGAGATCCGGACACCCATGAACGCCGTGATCGGCATGGCGGAGATGGCCCTGCGGGAAGACCTCCCCCCTGCCGCCAGGAGCTACATCAACCAGATCAAATCGGCCGGGAAATCCCTCCTCACCATCATCAACGATATCCTGGACTTTTCCAAGATCGAGTCCGGCAAGATGGACATCAACGAAGTGGACTACGAGCCTATGTCCATGATCAATGACGTCGCCAATATCGTGATCACCCGGCTGGAGGATAAGGATGTGGAACTGATCCTGGACGTCTCCCCCACGCTGCCCAACAAGCTTCAGGGAGACAATATCCGGATCAAACAGGTCCTGCTGAACCTGGCCAACAACGCCGCCAAGTTCACACAGCAGGGCCGCATCACCCTGAAAATGGATTACCGGAAGATCGACGAAAAGAATATTGAGCTTCAGGCATCCATCCAGGACACCGGCATCGGCATCAAGGATGAGGATATGAGCAAGCTGTTCCAGTCTTTCCATCAGCTGGACAGCAAGAGGAACCGCAATATCGAGGGGACGGGCCTTGGCCTTGCCATCTCCAAGCATCTTCTGACCCTGATGCACGGCGACATCCGGGTAGAGAGCGAATATAACAAGGGCAGCACTTTCTCTTTCACCCTTCCCCAGGAGATCATGGACGATACCCCCAGCGTCAATGTGGAGAATCCGGGGAACCTTCTGGTAGCCGCCCTGATCTCCAACGACTATGTGCGGGAACACCTGGAGGAGGACGTGGGGAAGCTCGGGGTGGAATACACCAGAATATACACGGTCAGCGACATCAAAGACCTGCCTGTGAACGATAAAGACGTTTTTCTCTTTGTGGAAAGTTCGCTGTTCAGCGACCCGGTGGAAGAATATGTGCGCACCCATCCCCAGATGACCGCCGTTCTGCTGATCAAGTTCAACGATGCGGTGCGGCACGACCTGCCCAACCTTCTCGTGCTGAAAAAGCCCGTTTTCATATTAAATATCTCGTCTGTCCTGAACGGACAGCAGCTGCAATATGAAACCAGCGAACTGGAGCGCTCGGATACCGACTTCATCGCCCCCGAGGCCAAGATCCTCATTGTGGATGACAGCTCCATCAACCTGACCGTGGCTGAGGGGCTGTTGGAGCCCCTGAAAATGCAGATCGACACCGCGGTCAGCGGCAAGCTGGCCCTGGAAATGATCGAGGAAAAGCATTATGACATTATTTTCATGGACCATATGATGCCGGAGCTGGACGGGGTGGAGACCACCCACCTGATCCGCCGTTTCCACCCCGAGTATCACGATGTGCCCATCATCGCCCTGACCGCAAACGCCGTGGACGGCACAAGGGAGATGTTCTGTCAGGAGGGCATGAATGACTTTGTGGCAAAGCCCATCGAGCTGCGCCGCCTGGTCTCCATCGTGAGACAATGGCTGCCCGTGGAGAAGATCCAGAAAACAGCCACCGCCACTGTGGTCACCCGGAATGACAGCCCCATCGACCTTGAAGTCGCTGATCTGGATGTAAAAGCCGCCGTGAAGCTGCTTGGCAGCGAGACCCTGTTCTTTACGATTCTGAAGGACTACTATGGCCTGATCGAGAAAAAAGCCTCTCAGATCAAGGTGCTGGAGGAAACGGGCAACTGGCCCGCGTATACCATAGAGGTACACGCCTTAAAAAGCGCCTCCCGCCAGATCGGCGCAAACTCCCTCGCCGACAAGGCCGCTGAACTGGAGAAGGCCGGGAACGCCCGGGATACCTTCTATATCCACAGCAACACGGACGAGATGCTGGCACAGTACCGGAATTATCTCACCCTCCTAAAGCCTTTCTGCGCCGAGGAAGAGGAGGACGAATCCTCCAAGGAAGCGGCTACGAACGAGGAGCTCCTGGAAAGTTTTGCCCGGATGCGGGTGGCGCTGGACGACCTGGACATGGACGGTATGGAGGAAGTGGTCGCCGACCTGAAGCGTTATTCCTACGATAATACTCAGAAAGAGCTGTTTACCCGCCTGAAGGAGGCGTCCGAGGATGTGGATGTGGATACCTGCGAAGAGATCCTGAAGGAATGGGAAGCGCTGCTGAACTAAAAGGCCGTGGCCGTTCCATGCGGCCTTCCGCGGGGGCCGGGCAGCATCCATGCGGGGGCTGAAGGGCATGGTACTTTGGGCATACTGAAAGACCAGATACGATGAAGGGCATCTGCTATCGCAGATGCCCAATGTTAAATTTGTTCTTATTCCCCATTCATGATCCCGCCAGTTAATACCTGTTTCATCGGTATCTATGGCTTTCCCACTCCGCAAGCTGCAGTCAATATCACTAATTTCATAGCTGGTTCCCATCCTGCCTCCGTTTTTCATTGAAAGCTTGATTTGTAACCCGCACTAATCCCCTGAATTAAACTCCACCAGTTTCTCCCAGTTAATACTTCCATCTTCCGAACAAAAACTATTAGAAAATTCTCTCACTAATCTGTTTGCCGCTTTATTGTAACTTTCTTTGTAATCAGCAACATATTGTTCCGGCATGGTGCCCATGAATTTGATGATTTTTATATAGAAATCTTCATCGCCCGTCAGTTCTGCCCAAAACTTTTTACCTGCAAGCTCTTGATACATTTTAGGCTTTCCCCTGCCAGAATCTTTCTTTTTTCCATAACAATAACCTATGTATGCTTCATATCGGGCTTTCGCCTGCTGAGCCAATTTAGACGCTGCCATAAAGTTTTGTTCTTGACGTTTTTTACTATCCGCATTAAATACAGAGGGGCCGCTTTTTACCGCAATAGCTGAAATTGTATTCGTCGCATTATTTTGGAGCATAATATCAATACCTTCTGCCAGCGCTTTATTGCCACCACTGGCAGCAATAGCTATGGGTTCAAAGAAACAATTCCCAAAAATTGTCTCCTCACTGGAACTGACAAATGCCGTCAGGACAGAATCTACTATTTCTGCCGCACTCTGCATAGCCTTTGCCCGATATAAATAAGGGTTCTTCCTTTTCATAACCTTTCGGATATTTAATCCATCAATTTTTTCAATTAATGTTCCATAAAATGTCTCCAAAGCTGATGCGATCGCCTGCACAACAGCCTGCTCATCATATGAATTATTTAACGGCATATAAATTTCCTCCTAACTCTATCGCATTTCTGATTTTGTTATGCACATTCGTTCCCCTAAAACGTTTGGTTTCTACTATTGCCGCGCTATTTGCCACAGAAAGCACTGCCTTTCCGATCGCTTCCGCCAGGCCAATCGGCACAGCATTCCCAATTTGCCGATATTTCGAAGCCGTAGTCCCTGTAAAAATCCAGTTATCAGGAAATTGTTGTATCCGCGCATATTCTTTGACACTTAGCGGTCTGTCCTGCGTCGGGTGGCACATCATAGTTGCTTTTTGTACTGGAGATGTTACAACAGTCGGAGAAGGCTGGTCATAAGAAAGCCTTCTATAAAAACCAACCTTTCCTCCTCCTGATTTATATGCGCCGCCCATCGCAACCGGTATTACATCTTTTGGCAAATCTCTCCAGTTCCCTCCTTCAGGAACCATCTTTAAAAACTTTAAGCGTTCTTCCGAAAAAGCGGCGCACTCCCCATCGTCTGCCTCTAAATCCCCGATAGCGGCCCTGACAGTCTGCCACTGATACTCTTTATTTTGGTGCATATGAAAATGTGTCGGTAACGGCAAAAATATATTCTCATTATCCCGGCTCCCGATCAGAACAAATCTCTCGCGGAACTGTGGTACGCCATAATTTACCGCATCCAGCAATCCATATACCGTTTTATATCCCAGTTTTTCGAACTCTGCCAATATGACATCCAGGACTGTTCCTAATCTTTGTTCCGGATCATTTTCATCTCTTTCCGCGGCAGATACATGTTTCAACGGCGCAGATATGATTCCCTTCACATTCTCCATGATAAAAAAACGAGGGCGGATATAATCTATCATTCGGATAAAATCCATAAACAAGCTGCCTCTTGGGTCATTGATTCCCAAGCGCTTCCCGGCAGTAGAAAAAGGCTGACATGGTGGTCCTCCGCAGACCAAAAATGGCTCTCCAACAGATAAACCTGTCATTTCCAACAAATCCTGTGGCGTGATCTCCCTGATATCCCCCTCCATGACCTTATACCCGTTGACACGCATGGTTTTTACACACGAGGCATCAAAGTCTTGCCCGACCACAACATTGAGACCAGCCTTTTCCAGTCCAATATCCAACCCCATCGCCCCGGAGAATAAGGAAATTACATCTCTATTTTCCTTGTATTTACTAAAATCATTATGGCACACAATATTACCCATCAAATTTTCTCTCCATTTTTTAAAACGAAGTTCCTCTCAAAAGAACCGTTTACAGCCTGTGCAATATTTTCTAACTCTGCTATCGTAAAGCTTTCCCTTTTCATTTTCCCGCCTAAATTCTGCGGTGACGTACCAATCCTTCGGGCCAATTCTGCCACACTGATATCAGACCGCACACATAATACTTTTATCTGTTCAGAAATCGTCATGTAGGGTACCTCCCCTTAAAATCAACTTTTCCATCACTAGTATAAACGATATAGTTTATACCGTCAATCAGATAATGCCTGATTTGCAAACAGGGTACTTGCTTCTTTTTCCCCGCCCTGATAAAATAAAAATATCCAATGGGCAGGAGAAAACATATGGCAAAAGATCCCTCTATCGTATCCAAAAACATGAGCAAGATCCATAGCAAAGATACTTCCATAGAAATTCAGCTCCGAAAGGCATTGTGGCAGAAAGGCTACCGCTATCGCAAAAATTTCAAAGCACTTCCGGGATCGCCTGACATTGTTTTGACCAAATACAAAATTGCCATTTTCTGTGACAGCGAATTTTTTCACGGCAAAGACTGGGAAATATTGAAATTGCGCTTAGAAAAAGGAAACAACCCCGATTACTGGATCAAAAAGATTGAGCGGAACCGTTCCCGCGATTGGGAGAATGACAAAAAGCTTCTATATCTCGGCTACACGGTTATTCATTTCTGGGGCCGTGATATCATCAAGCACACAGAAGAATGCCTGCAGGCCATCGAAGAGACCATCTTGGATATCAAACTGCTCGACACTGCAGATGAACCCACAGACTATTTCGAATGACCTCTGCCGTTTTTCCATTGACGGCAGAGGCCATTCCTTTACCTGACAAGCCATGCCTTCCCCATCCCCCAAAAAATGAATAGGCGCATGGGCTTTGGTGCGCCTTACCGCACCGGGGCCTTCTCCCCGATACGGATCACCGCATCAAACCGGGAGAGATAGTCCTCCGACCAGTTGTGGGTGATGACAATACGGGTCACATCGGTCCGGCTAAAGATAAACTGGTCGATCAGCTCCACGTTCTCCGGGTCCAGGCCGGTGGTAGGCTCGTCAAAGATCAGGATGGACGGGTGAGACCGGAGGGCACGGGCGATGTTGATGCGCTGCCGCTCGCCTCCCGAGATATTGTTTCCGAAATCTCCCAAAGGCGCATCCCCTACCCGCCCGGCCAGAGCGGTAAGGTTCAGGTCCGCCAGCAGTTTCCCATACTCCGCCGAATCCCTGGGCGGATCATTCGTAAACATGGTGATATTTTCGTAGAGGGAGGCATTGAACAGGAAGGGCGACTGGCTCACCAGGCCCACCACCCGGTAGATCTCATCTTCACTCAGTTTACGGATATCCCGTCCGGCCAGGGTGATACTGCCCTCATAATCATCATAATACCTCAACAGCAGCTTGGTAAGGGTGGACTTGCCGCTGCCGCTCTCCCCCAGGATGGCGTAGCATCTGCCGTGGGCGAAAGTGCAGGAGAGATCGGAGTAAAGGGTACGGTCGCCAAATCCGAAGGTGACATTTTCATAGACAAGGCTCTGGCCTGCCGCAGGAACAAGCCCGCCGTCCACAGGACACGGCGTCTCGGCCTCCGCCTTCAGCTTTTCCACCAGGTTCTTGGAAGCCCGGAAATCGACGATGTACTCCATCGCATTGGAAAGACTATTGGATAAATCATTATTATATCTGAGCGCCGCATACACAGTGGCCAGGGATACCGCCCCCTTAACCGCGAGATAACCGCCTACCCCCATACTGACCAGCTGGGCCGCTACTCCAGAAGTCAGCAGCGTTATAAGGCTTAGGTTGTTAATTAATGCCGACTTCGTTTGGGCCTCTGCCTTTTTCTCGCTGGCCCTGCTGAACCGGGTCAGGAAAGCGTCTTTCCCCTGGTTGCTGCGAAGGGTCTCGTTTCCTTCCACTCCTTCCTTCAAAAGGCCGGTGAATGTCTCTGCAGTCTGAGAGACGACCTCCCGCCTTTTTTGGGTAGCTTTGGTAAATAAATTGGCTGTCAGCAGAGGAAGCACCGCGGTAACTACGCTTACCAGGAAGATAATGGGGTGGAGGGACAAAAGCATACCGATGGTAATAACCGCCGAGCTCACTTCGCAAAAAATTCTGTAGATATTCGCCAACCGGGTCTCCCGATAAAGTTCCGCGTCATTCCCCAGCAAATTTAGAAAATAATCATCGTTCTGCTTATGGAAAAGCTGAATAGGACGGTTAAGAATATTTTTCATGATACGGGCACGGACATTTGTAACCCCGTCAGCCAGATAACCCATAAGAGATACCAGGCTTAAAAACCGAAACGCCATGTACAGGAGAACCGTTATGCCAGCCAATGCAATAAAGCGCAAAATCATCCCCATGTCTCCATTCTCAATCCCGGTCAGCACCTCAGATTGAAAATAGATGTGCGCCACATAAAAAATGTTTCCTACCGCTGCAAAGAGAAAGTTCAGGCATATCAGGACTTTTGTTCGTTTCGTAAATTTCATGATTGATTTTCTCCTTTTAATTATTACGTAACATTTTACTACAATTTTTGACTAATACTGAATATTTTGTTATAATCATTGATAAGTAAATCAATGAAAGGGGCGATATCATGAAAACGCTTCATATCGGCGAGGTCATCCAAAATCGGCGGAAGGAGCTGAAGCTGACCCAGGCGGAGGTATGCGAAGGGATCTGCGAGCCCATGACCCTCTCCCGTATCGAAAACGGAAAACAGTCTCCGTCCTACAACCGGATAAAGGCGATTCTCCAGCGGCTGGACCTGCCCGATGACCGCTATACCGCCCTGCTGGACGAGGATGAATACAAGCTGGAAGACCTAAAGCGGGAGGCCACTGCCCGGGTCGGCCTTTTCTATACGACGTCCACACAGAATTACGGTTCAAAGCAGCGGGAGGAAGCTCTGGCGGCAGTTCAGGCTTTGGAGGAATTTGCCGGAGAGGATCACCTGACCCGGCAGTTTGCCATGGGGCTTCGGGTGACCCTTGGCAAACCGGACGGCCCTTATTCCCTGGAAGAGAAACTGGCTCTCCTCACGGAGGCTATCCGCATCACACGTCCTAAATTTGATCTGGATGAGATCAGCAGCCTCCAGTACAGCAAAGAGGAGATGGCCCTTATCATCCGTATTGCCAACGCGTACTCCCTGGCCGGAGAAAAGCGAAAAGTTCTTGACATTTACGGCCAGCTGGTTAAATACACCCGAAAACATGACTGGAACCAGCCCCAGTATGCCGACTATCTGGTACTGATCCTGACCAATTACGCCCGGGAGCTGGGTATTGATAAGCGGTATGAGGAAGCCCTGGAGACCGCCCAGCTGGGCTGGGATACCGCCATCAAATACAGCGACTATCGGTGCTTGGGTGCGCTTTTGTCAATTCTGGCCAATTCCTACGCCCATTTGGGTGATAAAGAGAAAAGCAAAGACTTCTATTATCAGGCATTCTACATACATAAAGCTTTAGGAAATTGGGACAGTATCGGCCATTTAAGAAATGACGCCAGAGACAACCTGGGGATCGAATTGGGTCAATAAATAATTTTCGGCTCCAGGGGGAACTTCGGAGTTCCCGGAACCGTCAAGGCCAAGGGGTTCCGACGTGACCGCGGGGAGCGGGGCGGGAACAGATCTTTTGGCCTGAATGGCCTCTTTGGGGCCGGCGGTCAGCAGGAAAAGACAAAAAACTATGGACAGGAACGTATTAATCTTTTTCATATGGAAATCTCCTTGCATTTATTATGAACATATAATAAAACCCAAGAGCGCAAAAAAAAATATCGCGTTGAGATAGTTTAAAATAACACGATACGACTATTTTTGCCGTTGTCTTCATAACTGGATCTTCATAACTGGATCTCCGTCACCGCAAATATAAAGCAGGAACGGCATGACCCAAATCATGCCGTTCCTGCAAAACCTGATCGAACTTTCTTATGACGGATCACTTCCGCTTTCCGTTTTAGCAGCTTTTCCCCGCGCCATCCCAAACTCTCCCACCGTCTCAATCGATCACCCGTATACTTTCGATGACCGGCTGATCTTCTTTCGGAAGGACGCCGTTTTCATCCTGGCCGGTCACCGTCTCGCAGATGGCGTCTACCACATCCATACCATCGGTCACATATCCAAAACAGGCGTACTGGCCGTCCAGGAAGGTACTGTCCTCATGTACGATAAAAAACTGGGAGCTGGCACTGTCATAATTCATAGCCCTGGCCATGGAGATCGCCCCACGGGTATGGCTCAGGTCATTCTCCACTCCATTGAGGGCAAATTCACCTTTGATGTTCTCCTCGGAGCCTCCCGTGCCGTCACCCTTGGGATCTCCGCCCTGGATCATAAATCCGCTTATGATCCGGTGAAAAGTCAGGCCGTCATAAAATCCGTCCCCGGCCAGCTCCAGGAAATTCGCCACCGTGACCGGCGCCGCATCCCCGTCCAGCTCAACGGATATGGTGCCGTAGTCCGCCACCGTGATCTCCACATGATGCAGGCCCGCCGCATCTGTTTCCGCAACAATCTCCGTCTCTTTCTCTTCCTCCCCGTTCTCCTCATTGCCGGCGCGGCCGTTCCCGCCTCCGCAGGCCGTCAGCCCTGCCGTCAAGAGCAAAAGAGGGAGAAGCCATCTCAGCTTTCTCATCTTAAATTCCGCAAACCTCCTGCTTATACCGTAAAATCATAGCGTTGGCCCAGGGGCATCGTCTCCTCCGGGACCTTATCCCAGTCCACCTGCCCGATCTTTTCCGCCAGCTCATCCGTCGAGGAAGCAAAAACCGTAGTCCTCTTGTCCGGCTTATACCCGGGCCCGGGGATCCTGTCCTTCTGCTCATCCCGTCTCTCCTGGCGGTTGGCCTCCCGCTTCTCCTCGATGCGCTCCCGCTGCTTTTCGCTGACCTTCTCCAGCTCGGCGAAATAGGAGATCTCCCCGTCTCCGCCCATGGACACGCCAAGGCGGGAGACTTCCTCCCCTTTTTCCCCCAGCTGGTCCTTCAGCTCATCCAGCTTCGAAAACGCCTCATCCAGCTTGTTCAGGTTTTCTTCCTTAACATCCTTGTCCGCCGCCATCTTCTCCAGCTCTTCGGGCGTAAACAATACGCTGTACTGGGATTTTCCCCTGGAGAGATAAGCCGCCGCTTCCTCGTCCGTGTCATAGTCCGCCACCATGAAGTCCGTGTTGCCATACTTCTGCTTCAGCTCCTTCAGCAGCTTTTTGGCGCCGCTGCTGAGCTCCACGCTCTTCTGCTCGGAAACTTTTGTGCTCTTTGTTCCCGCGGCCGCTGTGTTTTCGCTCCTGGCGCCCTGTGTCTTTCCGTAATAATTATTCTGGTAAATCCCATAGCTTCCGATCTTGTCCATACGCTTGCCCTCCGTTGCAAAAATTGTTTACAGGAAATCCTTTTACCTTTGTCTAAATATATTTCGGCTCGCCGCGGGAAAAAGTTAAGCCCTCAGAACAGATCCAGGCGCCGGGATCAGCCTGCCATACAGTATAGGATCTCCAGCTCGCCGCTGTCCGTCTCAAAGTCCACCCGCACACTGTTGTTGATGTCGATACAGGAGTCGGAATACTCATCCAGGAAAATATCCCCTCTCCAGCTGAAGCTGATATTTTTCTTCCCCTTGATGATATAGGAAACGGCGTAAGAAGCCAGGATATCCCCCAGCTCGATCAGCGCCGACCTCTCGATGGAATCCAGCTCGTTTATCGGCCCCATCTCCATACCGCTGATCCCGCTGTAAAGGGCCCGGGCGATCTCCTCGGAAAACCCGGCCAGGAACACATGGTTCCGCTCGCCGCTGATAATGGTCCTGACGATGACCTTTCCGTTTACGTGGCCGCTGTAAACGCTGGTGGAAACCTTCCTGATCCGGATCCCGTATGTATTTGACAGCAGCTGCGGCACCACTTCCCTGATGATTTCATCCGCGCCCTCAAAGCTTTTGTCCGGGCTGATCGGCTGGTTTTTTATGATCTTTTTGTCACAGTCGCACACATGGATGGCCAGCCATGTCATCAGCGTACCCGCCAGCTGCTTCAGCGTCTCCTTGGAGAACTCCTTTTCCACCTTTTCCTTGTAAGAGAAAATGGTATTTTTAAACTGTTCATGAAGCTTCACATGCTCCGCCATGCCTACATAGCCCAGGCTCTCCTGCAGCGCCTCCTCCAACTCAAAGTGACGGCCGGTGTAAGAGATCAGGAAATTCAGAAGCTCCATACATTCCCGCCTGTTTTCCGCCTCGCTCCCGGTCCGGGCAATAGACAGCAGCTGTTCCACCTTATGGAACAGTTCCCTGTGCTGTTCATCGATGGTCTCATTTCCGATCTTGTACTGTTCTTTCCACAAACTGATTTCGCTCATAAAGCATTTCCCCCCTGTCTCTTTCCGATGAAACTACCACTGTTTCAGGTACAGCAGCCCGAATGTCCCCAGCCCGCAGTTGCTGATGATCGTAGCGGACGCCTTCTGAAGAAAGATCCTCTCAAAATACTGATATTCCTTTACCTGGCTTAACAGCTCATTCTGCTGCTTGACGGTACATCCGGCGTGAGTCAGGAAACACACCTTGTCATCCAGCTGGTTGATCTTGCGCAGCTGCATCTTGATATATTTCTGATAGACTTTATCCGAGCTGCCTACCAGCATCCCCTCAAGCTTGATGCGGCTCTGGTCCAGGTAAAGGACGGGATGCAGGGAAAAGATCTTGCACATCGCCACAAGCCCTTTCCTGACGTTTCCGCTGCGGTAGAGGATCTCCGGCGATTTCAGGACAAAGCTGGTACAGATGCGCTCCCGCATATCATCGATCCCCTTCAGGATCTCCGCCACGCTCATATTGTTCTGGGCCATCTTTGCGGCGTAAAGCACAAGCATCCCCATGCCGCTGGACAGGTGCCCGGAATCCACCACATGCACGTTGTCAAAGCCCTTTGCCGCTTCCACAGCCGTGTCATAGCAGGAACTGGTATGCCGGGCCATCGTGATGTGGATGACCTGCTCCGCTCTCTCCAGGGTGTTGGAAAAGAGGGTCTCGTATTCCTCCACGGAAGCATGTTCCGACCGGACGCTCTGGCCGTTTTTCTCCATGTAGGGGATCAGATTGTCCGCCGTGATCTCCTTGCCGTCCGTAAATCTCCCCTGGTCGGTGAAGATATAATAATACATGGTGCCGATCTCATAGCGGGTCAGCCATTCATCGGGCAGGTCGCAGACACAGTCCGCCGTGACGGCGAGCTTTTTCTTCCGGATCCCCATCACCTGCTGAATGACTTCCTCGGACTGTTCCTCCTCCTTGCCGCTGTATTCGATCAGCTCGGAGGGCAGGAACTTCAGGAGCGTTGCCTCCAGAAGGGCCCCGTTGATGGGCTTTGCCAGGTAGCTCTGGAAACCGCTGTTCTGATAGATCTCCTCCGCCCCGGACATGGCGTTTGCCGTCAGGGCGATGACGGGCACGTTCTGGCACAGCCCTTCCTGCTGCTGCCGCAGGTGCTTCAGCGTCTCCACCCCATCCATATCCGGCATCATGTGATCCATGAAGATCACATGGTAATACCTGTTCTTGGTCTTCTCCAGGCATTCCTGGCCGCTGCCGGCGGTGTCCACCTGTACCTTGGTCCCCCGCAACAGCTTCCGGGCCACCGTCAGGTTCATCTCGTTGTCATCCACGATCAGCACTCTGGCATCCGGCGCCTCAAAGCTCTGCCTGTACTTTCCCCTGTTTGCGATCTTCCTTTTGATCATCAGGTCCAGGGAGCCGATGGGCTTCTCATCCATGATCTGCTGCTCCACCGTCACCGTGAAGGTAGAGCCTTTTTTGTAAATGCTGTCCACCGTGATGGTCCCGCCCATCATCTCAATGAGCTGCTTTGAGATGGAGAGGCCCAGGCCCGTTCCCTCGACCTTGCGGTTCCTCACCTGGTCCACCCGCTTGAAGGACTCAAAGAGCTTATCCATGTCGTCCTTTTTGATCCCCATGCCGGTGTCCGCCACGGAAATACGCAGCCGCACCATGTTTGCGGCGGAGCGCTCGGCCTTGGCCCGTAATGTCACGGAACCGGTCTCCGTGTACTTTACGGCGTTCGTCAGGATATTGGTCAGCACCTGCTTTATGCGGATCTCATCCCCGTAAAGCATGGAGGGGATCTCCGGCGATATGTCGATCTTAAATTCCAGCTCCTTCTGGTGCGCCCGCACCCATATGATGTTCACCAGGTCGCTGAACATGGCCCCCGTCTCGTACCGGGTAGGCACGATCTCCATCTTGCCGGATTCCAGCTTGGACAGATCCAGGATATCGTTGATCAGCGACAGCAGCATCTTGCTGGCATTTTGTATGTTGATGGAGTTTTCCGCGATCTCATCGGAGATATCCTCCCGCAGCGTCATCTCGTTCAGGCCGATGATCGTATTGATGGGTGTGCGGATCTCATGGCTCATATTGGCAAAAAAAGCGCTCTGTGTGCGGCTGATCTCCTCGATCTTTTCCTTCTGCTGTTCCGTCACCCGCACTTCCCGCTCATACACCACATTCTGCATCTTGATCAGCAGGCCGATCAGCACGGAGGACAGGATCACCGCCGTGACAGTGTCAAAAAGGGCATATCCGCTGGTTTTCATGGGCTGGACCCACTCAGGATGAAAGTATCCTAAGAGGAAAGTGCAGCAGACCGAGATAATGGAGTAGGCTACCATTCCCACCAGCACCTTTTTCTGAAACAAAAGGAAGACCAGCGTCATCCCCACTACAAACCAGATCGAGGAGCCTCCGTCCATGCCGCCGCCCATAAAAAATTTCAGCGGGAAAAGCGCGCCGTTCGCCAGCAGCACCAGGGCCACAGCCGAAAGCTCATACTTCCCGAACTTTACCGAGCCCCAAAGCGCCAGGACCATCATCCCCACATACAGGACCATGGCGCAGATCGCCAGAAAGCTCTGGCCCTGCAGGATGTTGCTGAAAATGGCAAATACCATCGCAACAATAGACAACATGATCACCAGTCTGAACAGCCGCTCCCGCAGGTCGATCTTTTCCCCTAGCTGCCTGCGGATCCATTTTCTAAACATAACGTCTTATCCCAGCCTTTCTCTGATACCGTCCAACTCGTCCTCAGCTCCCATAAAGTCGAACAGGCCGACTTTCTTCCGAATAGGATCCGTCAGCTCCGACAACGCCTTCCCCTTGTACCGCAGGCCCTGAAACCGGTTCAGGATCTCCTCTGCCGCCTCGTTTTCAAAGGTGCCTAGCGCTTCCTTCAGCTCCGCCAGCATTCCCTCAAGCTCTTCCCCTGAGATTTCCTGCAGATCCTGCCCCTGGGCCTCATCTGCCTCACCGGGCTGCCTCTTTTCCGCGGATTCCAGCTCCGCGCCATGCCCTGCCCCATCCAGAGGCATCCCATCGCTTTCCACGGCGGCGCTGTCCGTTCCGGCAGAGACCCGCCGGTCCGCTCCCAGCACATCCAGCACCCTCTGATATTCTTTCATCATATCCTCATGATGCCCCCGGATAAACTCCTCGTCGCCGTTCTTCCCGGCGCTCTCCAGGTCCCTGGCCATCTCGGACAGCTTTCCCGCGCCGATCCCCTGGGAAGTGCTCTTTACCGCATGTACCAGGATCGCGTAATTTTTCCAGTCCCGGTTCCGGTAATGGTTCTGGATCTCCACGATCTTCCCAAGGCCCGTGCTGTAATAGATCTGTACCACTTCCAGGTAATCCTCGAACCTTCCGCCGCAGTAGGCGATTCCCTGCTTCACATCGATTCCCGGGAAATTCTCCGCCTCCGCCGCGTCGTCCTCAAAGGCGCCGTCCGCCTTTGCCTCCGCTTTCTCCGCCTTTTCCTGCTCTGCCTTCTCCCGCCTTCTCTTTTCCTGCTTTTCCCTTTCCTGTTTCGCTTCCTCCTCGCTCACCTTGGTGATCTTCTGGGCCGGGATATAGCGGAGCAGTACCCGCTCCAGCACGGACAGCTCAATGGGCTTCGCCACAAAATCCTGAAACCCTTCCGCCAGGAACATTTCCCTTGCGCCGCCGATGGCGTTTGCCGTCAGGGCAATAATGGGAACTGTCTGAAAATACTTGCCCGGCTTCTGGCGGATCCGGTGCATGGTCTCCACTCCGTCCATCTCCGGCATCATGTGATCCATAAACACAAAGTCGTAGTCCATGCTTTCTATCTTCTTCAGGGCCTCTTTCCCGCTGTATGCCGCGAACACCTTGATCTGGTAGGGCCGCAGCAGGCCCTCCACCACCTTCACGTTCATCATGTTGTCGTCCACGACCAGGATGCTGGCGGACGGCGCGATGAACCGCCCATCCCGGCCCACGTTCTGCCCAAGGCTCTGGACTACCTGTTCGCCGTTTAGGACCGCCGCCATGGCCACCGCATAGAAGGGCTTATAGATCCGCAGCAGCTTCCCGGACACTTCCCCGTCGTGCTCCCTGTCCAGGACCACCACCACGGGGATCTTCTCGGCCAGGCCGTCAAAAAATCCCTTGTCCTCGCTGTACTCCTCCCAATGGATGAACACATGGGAATACTTGGTGTTCTCCAGGCGCCTTTTCAGCTCCGCAAGGCTGCGGCATTGCTTAAAGCGGAATCCCAGCTGGTCCACCATATGCCGGATGCAGTCCTCGTAGCCGTCCCGGACGGCGGCATAGGTATATTTCTCCAGATTGACATAAGATATCACATGGATGCCCTCCGGATTGTTCAAGGATATGATGGGGGTGTTGTCCACCACCTTCTGCGGCACCACGAACTGAAATTCGCTGCCCTGCTTAGGGGTACTTTTCACGGTGATAAAGCCGCCCATCTTCCTGACGATCGCCTGGGAGATGGCCAGCCCCAGGCCCACGCCGCCCTCCTGGCGGTTGCGCTTGGTGTCCACCTGGTTAAAGCTGGTAAACAGCTTCTCCAGCTCCACGTCGTTCATGCCGATGCCCGTGTCCTTTATGCTGACGATCAGGTTTACGCCGTAATCCTCCCGGCGGTAAGTGATCGTGATCGTGACACAGCCCTCCTGCGTAAATTTCACCGCGTTGTTCACCAAGTTCATAATGACCCTGCGGAGTTTCTGCTCATCGCCCACAAGGCCGCTGGGGAGCGTCGCGTCGCAGGACACGATCAGCTCCAGATTCTTCCCGCTCAGCTGTGCGTTCGTCATGTTCATCACGTCATTCACCGTGGATGTGATGTTATAGGGCTCCTCCAGCAGATCCATCTTGCCTGACTCCAGCTCGGAAAAATCCAGGATATCGCTGACGATGGAGAGCAGGTTGCGCCCCGCCGTCTGGATATCGAAGACCTCGCCCCTTACTCCGGGCGAAAGCTCCTCCCGCAGCAGCATTTCGCTCATACCGCAGACCGTGTTGATCGGTGTGCGGATCTCATGGGAGACATTGGCCATAAAGTCGTCCTTGCTCCGCTCCATGGCCTTTAACTCCTCTATGCCTTCCCTGAGCTGGCCGCTGACATCCAGCTGGCTCCTGATCAGGTAAAGGATCACAAACTCCGACAGATACACCGACAGTATCCGAAAGATCTTCAGATAGGCATCCCCCTCCCCGAAGACCTGAAAGCTTTTTATGATCACGCCGTGGTAAAAGAACAGAAAGGTAGACGCGCCGATGGAAATGTAGATGATCTCCGGAATACAGTAAACGCCCAGCAGGATCACCAGGCAGAGCATCGTGGAAAGGATGCTTAAATAATCCTCCGCGTGAATGCCATAGATAAGGAAATTCATCCATGACATAAAGGTCGTAAATAAGGCCCGGAACCGATAGTCCTTCACTTTTTTGACAAACATGACCCAGCAGAGCACCATGCCGCCCACGATCACAGGCGGCACCCACTGGCCCCACGCGTACAATATCGCGACCCCCGCCATGCCAAGGGTATAGGCGCTGTAAATGATCAAGATCACCTGTTCGACTATCTTATTTCGGTCCTGCTGCTTTTCCTGTGTCATGTTTCCTCTCATTCCGCCTCGAAAGAGGCTGTTGGATGCCGGGTCTCCTCTGTCCGATCACCAGCCCCGATGTTCCAGATATTCCTGTATCTGCCCATCCATATCCAAAAACACATCCGTGATCACGGGATCAAACTGTTTCTCCCTCCCCGACCTGAAGATCTCGTAGATCCGCTCAAGGGGCCTCATCGCCGGCTTGTAACACCTCTCCTCATACAGCGCGTCAAACACATCCGCCACCGCCATGATCCGGGCGCCCAGGGGGATCTCATCGCCTTTCAGGCCGGAAGGGTAGCCCGTGCCGTCCCAGCGCTCATGATGATACATGGCCACATCCTTTGCCAGGCGGATATAGTCTTCCTCCTCCACGTCCCCGATGATCTCATCCAGGATCGCGGAGCTGTAGACCGTGTGCTTTTTCATCTGCTCGTACTCCTCGTCCGTCAGCTTGCCCGGTTTCTGGAGAATGCTGTCCGGCACCTGGATCTTTCCCACATCGTGGAGAGGCGCCGCCTTACACAGCTTCTCCACATAATCTTTTGTAAGGATATCCGCAAAAAGCTGTCTATTCCGCAGCTCCTCCGCGATCATCCGCACATAGGTCTGCGTATTCTTCACATGCTTGCCCGTGCTGCCGTCCCTGCTCTCGATCAGGTTCGCCATCCCCACGATCACATGCTCCTGCATCTGGCTGATGCGCCGGAGAGCCCCCACCAGCTGCTGGGCCTGTTCCTCCACCATCTTTTCCAGGCTGCTCCGATAGCGCTCCAGCTCCAGAGTCCTCTTGACCCGGCTGTTCAGGATATCGGGCAGGAAGGGCTTCCCCACAAAATCCACCGCCCCCGCCTGGAAGCAGCGGATCTCTGTCTCCTCGTTCTTATCCGCCGTCAGGAAAATAACGGGGATGAGCTTCCACCTGGGATCCTCCTTCATCTTCCGGACCAGCTCGAAGCCGTCCATCTCCGGCATGTTGATATCCACCAGGACCAGATCCGGCGTATTGTTTTCCAGATAACGGCAGGCCGCTTCCCCGGAGTTGGCGGCTGCGATCCGATAATCCCCGCCCAATATTTTCTTTGCCAGCATCAGATTTGCCGTATCATCGTCCACAACCAGAATCACTTCGCTCATTTTGTCCGCCCCGCAGCAGTGCAAGCCGCACCGCACCCCATCAATTTATCCTGTCCCGATCAATTTATCCTATAAAGAAAGTTCTTTATGCCCCGTCAATCCTATTTTAATAGGGAAAAACAGGTTTGTCAACAAAACGCCTGACACTGTTTTCAGGCGCTCTCGTTCATTTGCAACAGTTCAGCCCACGCCATTCCCGAGGCCGCCGCTAATGCGCTCTCCGGCGCTGTGCGCCTGCCTTTGCTCATGAAACGGCGGCTGGCTGAATTGTTACTTCATTTTCGCAAGCTTTGCCGCCTGGTCCGCCGCGATACAGGCGTCTACGATCTCCTGGATATCCCCGTCCATGATCTTATCCAGCTTATAGAGGGTTAGGCCGATCCGATGGTCGGTGACACGCCCCTGGGGAAAATTGTACGTGCGGATCTTTTCGGAACGGTCTCCCGTGCCGATCTGGCTGCGGCGCATCTCCGCCTCCGCGTCATGGCGCTGCTGCTGTTCTATGTCATAGAGCTTCGCCCTCAACAGCGCGAACGCCTTGGCCCGGTTCTGGATCTGGGACTTTTCCGTCTGGCTGTAGACCACGATCCCCGTGGGATAGTGGGTCAGGCGCACCGCGGAATCCGTAGTGTTCACGCACTGGCCGCCGTTTCCCGAGGCCCGCATCACATCGATGCGGATGTCCTTCTCGTCGATGACGATATCGATATCTTCATCCACTTCCGGCATCACCGCCACGCTGATGGTGGAGGTGTGGATACGGCCGCCGCTCTCGGTCTCCGGCACCCGCTGCACCCTGTGTACGCCGCTCTCGTATTTCATCTTGGAATACGCGCCCTGGCCGGTGATCATGAACTGTACCTCTTTCATGCCGCCGATCCCGATCTCATCGGCGTTCAGCATTTCCACGCGCCAGTGCTGCCCCTCCGCATAATGGACATACATACGGTAGATCTCGGCGGCAAACAGCGCCGCCTCGTCTCCCCCGGCGCCCGCGCGGATCTCCACCACCACGTTCCTGTCGTCGTTTGGGTCCTTTGGCAGAAGGAGGACCTTCATCTGCTGTTCCAGTTCCTCCACCCGGGCCTTGCTCTCGCTCAAGGTCTCTTTCAGCATCTCCCGCATTTCCTCATCGTTCTCCTCCTCCAGCATAGCCAAGGAGTCCTCGATGTCCTGCCTGCTCTTCTTATATTCCCTGTACGCCTCCACAATGGGGGTCAGGTCGCTCTGCTCCTTCATCAGCCGGCGGAACCGCTCCTGATTGGCCGCCACGTCCGGCTGGTTCAGCTCTCCCATGATCTCCTCAAACCGTATCAGCAAATCCTCTAATCTGTCAAACATAGCTTCCTCACATTCCGCCTTCCGGCGCTCTCCACTTCAAAATCCCGGACACCACCCTGTCCAGCCCCCCATAGTCTTTTGTGACGCCGACCTCCAGAAATCCCTGTTCCTCCAGGAGCCTGCAGACCTCCTCCCCCTGGTCATACCCGATCTCCAGGAACAGCATTCCGCCCGGTTTCAGATAGGCCCCGATCCCCCGGAGGATCCTCCTGTAAAAGGCCAGGCCGTCCTCGCCGCCGTCCAGCGCGATCCTCGGCTCATGTTCCCGCACCTCCGGCATCAGGGTATCTATGGCCCGGGAAGGGATATAGGGCGGGTTGGACACGATCACATCAAAGATCCCCTCCACCCGCTCATACAGATCGCTTTCCAGAAAAAGCGGCTTTCTCCCGGGCAGCAGGTTGTCCGCATTCTTCCGGGCCACCGCCAGCGCGTCAGGCGAAATATCCGTTCCCACTCCCTCACAGTCGTTGGAATAACGCAAAAGACTCGTCAGAATACAGCCGGTCCCGGTGCAAAGATCCAGCACCCGCATACCGTCATGAAGATTTTTCAAGACTTCCTCCACCAGGATCTCCGTATCCTGCCTGGGGATCAATACATTCCCATCCACGATAAAATCCAGGCCCATAAAATTCTGTACGCCTGTCAGCTGCTGAAGCGGAACATGTTCCGCCCGGCGGGCCACAAGCTCCCGGTAGCGCAGCAGTTCCCCATCCTCCACCACACGCTCCCCGTGAGCCAGCAGCGTGTTTCTGTCCGTGCCGCAGACATGTTCCAGGAGCAGCCTGGCATCCAGCGCGGCCTCCCCGATCCCGGCAGCTGCGAGCCTGTTTTTTCCCTCTTCATAACTCTCGGCGTAAGTCATGGCTCCTCCGGGCTTTCTGCAGCCTCCTGAAGGTCTTCCGGCTCATATCCAAAGTTGTCCCGGAGGTATTGCCGCCAGTCGAACACCGCCTCCACCGCCGCGATCGCCACCTCCGCCATACTCTTGTCCGGCTCCTTTGTGGTAAGACGCTGGATCCACATGCCGGGGGCGGAGACGATCCGCACCAGGATGTTGTCACTGCGCCCGGCCAGCCGGATGATCTCATAGGAGATCCCTGCCACCACCGGCATCAGGAGCACCCGGAACAGCACTCTCTGCAAAGGGTTTTCCGCCCGGATAAAGAAAAACAGGATAATGCTCACAAACAGTACGAAAAAAATGAAGCTGGTGCCGCATCTCTTGTGGAGCCTGGAACTGCGCATCACGTTGCGGACCGTCAGCGGACGCCCTCTCTCGATGCAGTTGATACATTTGTGCTCCGCCCCGTGATATCGGAAAAGCCGCCGTATATCCTTCATCAGGCTGATGGCGCAGATATAAGCCAAAAAGATCAAGATCCGGATGGCGCCTTCGATGATCGCCATGAGAGACGCGTTGCGCACAAATCCGCTCAGAAGCGACGCCAGATAATAGGGCAGCACTACAAAGATGCCCACAGCCAGCACCACAGAAAGGCATGTGACCAGCGCCGTCATCCCTTTCTCGCCCCGGCCGCCCCCGTTTCCGTCCGGCTCTTCCTCATCATAAAAGGAAGCCGAGTAGTTCAGGCTTTTCATCCCCAGCACCAGGGAATCCACGAAATTAAAGATTCCCCTGATAAAAGGGATATTTTTCAGCTTGTTCCCATGGACCACTCCCTGATAGTTTTCCAATTCCACCTGGATCTCGCCGTTCGGCTTTCTCACCGCCACAGCGTATTTCTCCTGGTTTTTCATCATTATGCCTTCCAGGACGGCCTGGCCGCCGATCCCGGAATAATGGCTGGTTTTCTTTCTGGACATACTATAAACTCCTCTTTTTACAAGCAGTCGCGGCCGGCTCTCTGCTCGCGCTCTCGCTTTCGCTCGCTGTCGCGGCGTTCGCCGGGTGCGCCCGCAAGCGGTCGCGGCCGGCTCTCTGCTCGCGCTCTCGCTTCCGCTCGTTGTCGCGGCGTTCGCCGGGTGCGCCCGCAAGCGGCGCGGCCGGCTCTCTGCTCGCGCTCTCGCTTTCGCTCGCTGTCGCGGCGTTCGCCGGGTGCGCCCGCAAGCGGTCGCGGCCGGCTCTCTGCTCGCGCAAAAAAGGGTGAGTTTTTCGCCCACCCTTTTCCCTGCAGTACTTACTGTACGCCGTATTTCTTGTTGAACTTCTCGATACGTCCGTCGGCCCTGGATGTCTTCTGCTGGCCCGTATAGAACGAATGGCACTTGGAGCAGACCTCGACGTGGATCTCAGGTTTCGTAGAACCGGTCACAAAAGTGTTGCCGCAGTTACAAGTCACGGTCGCCTGATAATACTGGGGATGGATTCCTTCTTTCATCTCTTTCACCTCTCTATATGATCGTATATATTCTTTGTCCTCACCCACACTGCCTATGGAACCACAAACAGCGGTATTATTGTAACACAGGCTTTGTTTGCTGACAAGACCTATTTTAGATAAATTTATTCTTTTTTACCATCTGGACAAATTCATTGTTATTTCTCGTCCGGGAGAACATGTCCAGGATGCGGTCGGTAGCCTCGTCGGGCTTTAGGCCGTTCAGAGCCCTCCGCATGATATTGATCGCCTCAAGCTCCTCGCTGTTCAGAAGGAGATCCTCCCGCCTGGTACCCGATTTTGCCAGGTCGATAGCCGGGAATATCCTCTTTTCCGAAAGCTTCCGGTCCAGGATCATCTCCATGTTGCCGGTCCCCTTAAATTCCTCGTATACCACATCGTCCATCTTGCTGCCGGTATCCACCAGAGCCGTTGCCAGGATCGTCAGGCTCCCGCCCTCCCGCATATTTCTCGCGGCGCCGAAGAACCGCTTTGGCATATGCAGTGCCGCCGGGTCCAGGCCGCCGGAGAGCGTCCTTCCGCTGGGAGGCACAACCAGGTTGTACGCCCGGGCCAGACGGGTGATGCTGTCCAGGAGAATGACAACATCCTTTTTATGTTCTACCAGGCGCTTTGCCCGCTCGATGGTCATC